>NZ_JAIOZR010000012.1 GCF_021740465.1 Chlorobium sp.
TTTTTGAAGGTTGCCGAAACAACACTATCTTGACTGATGTTTTTACCGAAAATCGGGGTGCGTTAACAAACCATTACACGACAGGGTTTTGCCTGTACCCCTCTATCGCCCACTCCATGCGCGAACTGCTCCTCATCAATATCACGGGCCCTGACAAACCGGGGCTTACCTCGAAAATAGCGGCCATTCTTTCGGGCTACAACGTGCCGGTACTCGATATCGGCCAGGCGGTCATCCATAACCATCTCAGCCTCGGCATGCTGGTTGAGGTGCCCAGGGAATCGGCATCCTCGCCCATACTCAAGGACCTGCTCTTCTGCGCCCATACGCTCGGCATACAGATCACCTTCACGCCGGTGGCCGACGACGAGTACGACGGCTGGGTGGGCGAACAGGGCAAGCCCCGATACCTGCTCTCGCTGCTGTCGCGCAAGATTTCGGCCGAGCAGCTCGAACGGGTATCATCTCTCGTTGCGGCCCACCGGCTCAATATCGACACCATCAGCCGCCTTTCAGGCCGCATACCGCTCGACAACGGCGACAACCACACCCGCGCATGCGTGGAGTTCTCCCTGAGGGGAACCCTCTCCGACGAAAACCTCTTTCGCGAACAGCTTCTGGCCATTACCGACAGCCTCGGTATCGACATCGCCTTCCAGGAGGACAACATTTTCCGGCGCAACCGGCGCATGGTGGTGTTCGATATGGATTCTACCCTCATCACCTCGGAAGTGATCGACGAGCTTGCAAAGGAGGCCGGAGTCGGCGAGGAGGTTTCGGCCATCACCGAACAGGCCATGCGGGGGGAACTGGAGTTCAACGAAAGCCTCGAGCGCCGGGTGGCGCAGCTCAGGGGGCTCGATGAACATGTGATGGAGAGCATCGCCGCGCGGCTGCAGCTCACCGAAGGGGCCGAACGGCTCTTCGGCAACCTGAAGCGGCTCGGCTACAAAACCGCCATCCTCTCCGGCGGCTTCACCTATTTCGGCCACTACCTGCAGAAAAAACTCTCGATAGACTACGTCTACGCCAACACCCTCGAAATCGAAAACGGTAAATTGACCGGCAGGGTGCTCGGCAGGGTTGTGGACGGAGCCCGCAAAGCCGAACTGCTCGGACTGCTTGCCGAAAAAGAGAACATCAGCCTCGAACAGACCGTCGCCGTGGGTGACGGCGCGAACGACCTGCCGATGCTCGGCAAGGCCGGTCTCGGCATCGCCTTCAGGGCCAAGCCCATCGTGCGCGAACGGGCCAAACAGGCCATCTCCACCCTCGGCCTCGACGCAATCCTCTATCTGATGGGATTCAGGGACCGCGACGAGCTGGCGAAGTAGGATCGCCAGCAAATCATCGAGCTGCCCTCCAGAGCTTTTCCCGGCAGGAAGGCATTTCAGTTCCGTTAAGACTTAATGTCGTTGGCATCAGCACTGCACTACCATATCGGCACCTCTTACGATGCCGTTTCGCCATTTTCAGGCTGTTTTCGATGCGTTACGATGGCAGAGGCATGCACATACATTCCCCCATAGTCTTATTATACCCGAAAGGGTATGGTTTTACCGTTTTTACTTGTTATTATACCCGAAAAGGTATAGATTAACTATAAACCATACACGGTATACCCGATAAGGTATCACAGGAATCATGAAGGATATAGCTGAATTTGTCCGCGACAGGCGAAAGGCCCTGGGCATGACCCAGCCGGAACTGGCAGAAAAAGCCGGTACAGGTCTTCGTTTTATCCGTGATCTTGAACAGGGAAAAAAAACATTGCGGATGGACAAGGTGAACCAGGTGCTTGCCCTGTTCGGGTTCGTACTTGCGCCTGTCAGGCCGGAAAGGGAGGCATAGCGTATGCAAAAAGCCGAAATACGGTACCTTGACCGAACTGCGGGCTGGTTCATTCAGGATGAAGAGGGCTATCATTTTCTGTATGATCAGGCATACCTGGACTCGAAGGATGCCAAACCGGTAAGTCTGACGCTCCCGTTGCGGGCTGCTGCATATTCGAGCAGAACCATGTTTCCTTTTTTTGACGGATTGATACCCGAAGGGTGGCTGCTTGCCGTTGCCGAAAGGAACTGGAAGCTCGATCCGCGGGATCGTATGGGCCTCTTGTTGAACTGCTGCAGGGATTGCATCGGGGCGGTGAGTGTACATCCTGTAATCATGGAGTGAGCCGATGGATCGTCGCTGTCTTTATTGCTATGAGCCGCTGGCCTCCGGGGAGGGAGATTTCCATCGGAAATGCAGCCGGAAAATGTTCGGAACGCCTCTCCCTCCACAGTTACCCTATGATGAAAACCAGCTCGACGAGCTCGCTCTGGAGGTCATCCGGAGCCAGACCGCCATTACGGGGGTGCAGCCGAAACTGTCGCTGCATCTGGAACCGGCCGGAAAGGCTGATGCTCCGCAGCGATTCACCATTGTTGGCCTGTGGGGAGGGTACATACTCAAGCCTCCTTCGCAGCGATTTCGGCAGTTGCCGGAAATAGAGGACCTGACAATGCGCATGGCAGAAGCGGCGCGTATCGATACGGTTCCGCACTCCCTGATTCGCATGCGCTCGGGAGCCCTTGCATACGTGACGCGCCGTATTGATCGCACAGGGAAAGGCAAGCTGCACATGGAGGATATGTGCCAGATCACCGGACGTCTCACGGAGAATAAATATCACGGTTCATATGAACAGATAGCGAAAGCCATACATCGTTACTCTGCAAATCCCGGTCTCGATGTCATCAATTTTTTTGAGATCGTGCTGTTCTGCTTTCTCTCCGGAAATGCGGATATGCATCTGAAGAATTTTTCACTGATCGATATCGAAGCAAAAGGGGGCTACAGCCTTGCCCCGGCCTATGATCTCGTCTCGACAGGACTGGTTATGCCTTCCGATAAGGAAGACCTTGCCTTGACGCTTGACGGGAAGAAAACAAGGATCACGCTGAACGATTTCAGAGCGGCTTTCGGCGTATTGACGATTGACGAGGTGGTTCAGGAACGAATGTTCAGGAAGTTCAGAAATGTTCTGCCTCTGTGGGATCTGCTGATAGAAAAGAGTTTTCTTGACCATGAAAATCAGGCGACCTACAAGGAGCTGATCAGGAAAAAATGTCATCAGATCCGGCTGGATGCGTGAACAGCTGAAATGGAAACCACATTGACGACAGAATCACGCCGATCGGGCCTGCCGCTCAATCGACGTATTCGACGAACCTCTCGAAATCCGCACTCGGGGGCAGGGTGATGGCGCCGGAGGGACAGACCGGCTCGCAGCGGGTGCAGAGTACGATGCAGTTGAACGGGTTGGCGACGCTCATTTTCGGGCGGCAGACCCCCGCGGGATCGGATGGGCCGGGCTCGAACACGCCGGGCCGGCAGAGGTCGGCGCACGCTTCGCAGCCGTTGCAGAGTTCCGCATCGATAACGGGAAACCAGGCTATCTCCTCGCGCGGAGCAAGCAGGCGTTTCTTTTTCCTTGCAGGTGGCGGTGAACCGCTCATGAGTCGCTCCGTTTAGTATTCATCCTCTCAATCCACATACTCGATATACTTCTCGAAATCCTCTTTCGGCGGGAGCTTTATGGCGCCGGAGGTGCAGATGGGCACGCAGCGGTCGCACAGCACAAGGCATTTGTAGGGATGGGCCACGAGGAACTTTGGGCGGTGTATCCCTTCGGGATCCGGCGGACCGGGCTCGAACACGCCGGGTTTGCAGAGCACCTTGCAGTCGGCGCAGCCGTTGCAGAGGTCGGCCTTGATGGTGGGAAACCAGGCGATCTCCTCGCGGGGGGCGAGCAGCCGTTTCTTTCGTTTTACCGACGGCTGCTTCGCTTCGGGCGCATTGCCGGCAAGCACGCTCTCCACCTGTTTTTTCCACACCCCTTCGGTATCGACCGAATCGTCTTCGCACTTCTCCATGGCGCGTGACTTCAGCGTCAGCCGAAATGAACGCACGGGTTTGAAGAGGCATCCGTCGCACGAGGGCTTTTCGCATCGCCCGAAAAAACAGTCAAAAACCAGCATAAGCCTTCAATTGTTGTTCCGCTCTATCGCGAGAGTCGAAGTTTTTTCACCACCGCCTCGGCCGCCTTGATGAGAGGATACCCTGTCGGGGGACCGGTCAGAAGAGGATGGGTGCCGACCTGAAGGGTGAGCACCTCGTGAATGGTCATCTTGTTTTCGATGATCACACCGATGACATTGATCAGTTCACCGGCGCTTACCCCTCCGACCACCGCTCCGCCAAGCACAAGACCGGACTCACGGTTGACGATGAGCTTGACGAACTGGCTGCTGGTGCCGGGCAGCGATTTCGGATGCTTGTCGATGCCTTCGGCCGATGCCGATATGACGTCGAACCCGCGCTCGAGGGCAAGGTGTTCGGTAACCCCTGCTGCCGCGAAGGTTGTGCCTCCGATTGCCGTTGAAAATATCGAAATGGTGCCGCTGAAGGTTCTCAGCCGTGAAAGCCCGTAGAGGTTCATGCCGGCGATTCTGGCCTCGGAGCATGCCGTGGCGGCAAGCATCAGTCCCTTTGCGATACGGGTGATGAACGAAAACTTTTCAGCACAGTCGCCGATGGCGAAAACATCCTTGTTTTCGGTGCGCATGTACTCGTCAACCCTGATTGCACCGAGTTCGCTGATTTTGACGCCGGCATTGCGCGCAAGTTCGACGTTCGGAGCATAGCCGGTTGCGAGAATCACCGCATCGGCATCGAGCCGGTCGCCGCTTTCGAGCAGCACGTGAGAAACCGTCGTTTCGCCGGCGAGTTCCTGTACTTTTTCACCGGTACGGAGCGTAATGCCCTCTTTGGCGAGAATCTCCTCAACTTTCACCGACAGGTCGGGGTCGAAAGCTGCCTGCAGAAGATGGGGCAATACCTCGACCAGGGTTATCCGCTTGCCTTTCTTGCGCAGCTCATCGGCAATTTCCACACCGATGAATCCTCCCCCGATGATGACGATATTGGTGCACTGCTCCAGTCTGATACGAAGATGCTCCAGATAGTCACGGTCCTTGGGAATGGTAAACACATTGTCAAGACCGGTGCCTTTCAGCCATGAAGGGACTTTCGGCATGGAGCCGGTCGCAAAGACAAGCTTGTCGAAGGTTATGCGGGTACCGCCGGCGGTAGTGGCTACTTTGGCGCTGCAATCGACGGCGACGACTTCATCGATAAAAAGCTCGACGCCGGCCTGTTCGATGTGCGCATTAGGAATGATGTTCTGGCTGATGCTCTCCAGAGTACCATAAATGTAGGGTATTCCGCAGGGAACGACAGCTTCGGCCTCCCTGCGCACGATCAGGAAGCTTTTCGAAGGGTAAAACGCCTTTCCGGTCGAAGCGGCAACGATACCTGCAGCACTTCCACCAATTATAAGGACATCAACATTTTTTTGCATGAGTATTCAGGGGTATTCGGGTTAATCTGCCGTAATTTTCTCTTTAACAAGACCTGCAAATATATCAAAAGCGTTTTCTATTCCTGCGGGCTCCTTACCTCCGGCCGTAGCGAATTCCGGTTTGCCGCCCCCGCCGCCCTGGACGGCCTTTGCCGCCTCGCGGACAAGCTTCGATGCATCGAGCCCGAATCCGCTGATGGCCTGCTGACCGGAAAAAGCGGCCAGCGATACCTTGCCCCCCTCTTCCGAGCAGATGAGCCCCACCGATGCGGGATGCCGTTCACGCAGGGCAAGCACTGCCTGGCGCAAGGTCTCCGTATCGACAGGATCGATCCGCAGCATCAGAAGGCGAATCCCTCCGACCGTTTCGGCAGCTTCGAAAGATTGCTGGAGCGTTGCTGAGAATGCCGCGCTCCGGTACTCCTGCAGCTGTTTTTCAAGTTCCTTCCTCGATTCGGCCAGTTCGGCCACCTTGCCCATAACCGCTTCGTCGGCCTTGAGCTTGAGCATATGGCGGATATCCTGCAGTTCGCGGTACTCCTTCCACATGAGCTGCTCGGCAGCCTTGCCGGTAAGCGCTTCGATACGGCGCACGCCGGATGCTACCGACGACTCGCTGACAATCTTGAAGAGACCGATCTGGCCGATACTGTCCACGTGGGTTCCGCCACACAGCTCGATGGAGAGACCGGGAATTTCGACAACCCTTACCCTGTCGGCATATTTGTCGCCGAAAAAGGCAAGGGCGCCCTTGCCGATAGCCTCGTCGTAGGGAATGTCCTGATGTTTGAGCACCGGTTCGGCGCTCCGGATCTGTTCGTTGACTTCGGCTTCGACGGCCAGAAGCTCCTCTCCGGTGAGTTTTGCGAAATGGCTGAAATCGAACCGGAGGCGCTCGGCGCTGACGAACGAGCCTTTCTGCTGGACATGCTGGCCGAGAATCCTGCGCAGCGCGGCATGCAGGAGGTGCGTCGCGGTATGATTCCGCTCGGCATCCTGGCGGTTGTGCCGGTCGACCGATGCCCTGCAGGCAAGCTTACCGGCGTCGAACGACACATCGGCAGGATCGATTGCGCTGTCCCGGACGGTATCGAGGGCTTCGGTGACAACATGCACGACGGCGTCGCCGTCCTTGCGCGTGTCGGATACCTTCAGCCGGTACTCCGCGGTTTCTATCCATCCCCGGTCGCCGGACTGGCCGCCACTTTCGGCATAGAAGGGCGTCCGGTCGAGCACGACGAAAATCCTGTCGGGCGAAACACTCACCCCGGTAATGGAGGAGACCTCTTCGAGCGAATCGTAGCCGGTGAATACCGATGCCCGTTCCAGGGAGAACCATCGCCACTCTCCGTCCTCGTCCTGCAGGTGCTGTTTGTCTTTCCTGTCCTGCCGGGCACGGCTCTTCTGCTCCTGCATGCAGTGTTCGAACCCCTCTTCATCGACCCCGAATCCGGCTTCGGATGCCATCAGCCGGGTCAAGTCGAGCGGGAATCCGAAGGTATCGTAAAGCCTGAAGGCGTCATCCCCTGTTATTGCCCGGAGACCGGCAGCCTTTGCTGAGGCAATGACCTCGTTGAAAATTTCAATGCCCCGGTCGAGCGTGGCAAGAAAGCTCTCCTCTTCGGAGCGGATGATTCTGGAAACCGTCTCCTGCTGTTTCTGCAGCTCGGGAAAGACGTCGCCCATCGAAAGGGCAAGGGTGCCGACAAGCTGGTGGAGCAGCGGCTCGCTGCAGCCGAGCGTTCTGGAGTAGCGCAGCGCGCGCCGCAGTATCCGGCGAAGTACATAGCCGCGCCCCTCGTTGGAGGGCATGGCGCCGTCGGCAAGGGCGAAGGTCAGGGTTCTGGCATGATCGGCAATCACCCGCATGGCGATATCGCAGGGATCGTCCATGGAGGCTTTATAGCTCACTCCGGTAAGTTCGGTGATCCGGTCGAAAAGAGGGGTGAATACATCGGTATCGTAGTTGGAAGACTTGCCCTGCATCACGGCGGCTACCCGCTCGAAACCCATGCCGGTATCGACATGTTTCTGCGGCAGAGGCTCAAGGCGGCCGTCTCCCTGGCGGTTGTACTGGATAAAGACAAGGTTCCAGAGTTCGATTACCCGATAGTCCCCGACATTGACGAGCTCTTTTCCGGAACCGTCTTCGGTAAGGTCGATATGAATTTCCGAGCATGGCCCGCAGGGACCGGTTTCGCCCATCTCCCAGAAATTGTCTTTTTCTCCGAACCGGAGAATGTGGTCGTTCGGAATGTCGGTATCCTCCTGCCAGATCATGAAGCTCTCGTCGTCGTCCTGATAGACGGTAACGTAGAGCCGCTCTTTGGGAAGTTTCCAGACCGATGTCAGAAGCTCCCACGCCCAGGTAATGGCCTCTTTCTTGTAGTAGTCGCCGAACGACCAGTTGCCGAGCATTTCAAAGAAGGTGTGATGGTAGGTGTCGCGTCCGACATCCTCCAGATCGTTATGCTTGCCCGAGGCCCTGATGCATTTCTGCGTATCGGCAGCCCTCAGGTATGGGCGTGTTCCCTTTCCGAGAAACACATCCTTGAACTGGTTCATGCCTGCGTTGGTAAACAGCAGTGTGGGATCATCTGCCGGAATGACCGGAGCCGAACGGACGATTTTATGGTCTTTGCCGGCAAAAAAATCTAAAAAAGACTGCCTGATTTCCCTGGATTTCATGAGAGGTTTTTTCTTGTTGCGGTATGCTCCCCGATACCCCGGCAATGCAGGGCAGGTGCCTCTTACGGGCACAAATTTAACTTTTTTTCCTGCGTGATGCCAACTTAATTTTCCCCCGGAACATGGCTGGTTTTCCCGTCTTCACCCCCTGTATCCGGGGCATTTCGTGCAATGATTCATGAAAAAGATTTATATTCGAAGGTGTACCTGAAAGAGCTTGCTTTTCACCGGTTTTAACCAAGGAATCCGTTTATGAGCTGGGGCGTTGAAGATGAACAAAGACGCAGGGATATTCTGGAACTCATGGATATATCCGCCAGAATCGTCAAGGAAAATCCCAATTATGTCAATGAGGTCAAAAAAAGCACGAACGGCTGCTGGATGGAACAGATGTACGGCATGCAGCGGTGCGATTTCTGCGATCTTTCGGCCGATTGCCCGGTAAGAGAGGAAAACGAATGGCAGGAATATCTCAAAGTCAACAATATTGTTGTCGTCAAGGACGATAACAATAATATTGCCTGAAATATTTGCTTGTCACTTCTGATAGGCCTATATTTACCCTTTTGCTGAAAACCTGACAGGTTATCGAGCCTGCGGTTTTCTTCCCTCCGTTTGTTTTTCATATCACCATTTGCCAGCAGCCGCATGTATACAATGAACCGGTGGTGTGTTCGTTGTTGTCTGACGGGAATTTTTCCGGCTGGTGGTTTTATAAACAGTTATTAAACAGCAGGAAAACGATCGAATGAGCGACACAACAATCTTAAACAGAGACGATATGGTAACCGCAAAAACCAGCGTATCAGTACTTTTCGCAGGCGATTCGGGAGACGGCATGCAGCTTACAGGCACCCAGTTCGCCAACACCGTTGCCGTCTACGGATCCGACCTCAATACGTTTCCGAACTTTCCCTCTGAAATCCGTCCGCCTGCAGGCACCGTATCCGGCGTCTCCGGATTCCAGCTGCAGTTCGGCACAACCGGGGTGTATACCCCCGGCGCGAAATTCGACGTCATGATCGCCATGAACGCCGCTGCGCTCAAGGCAAACCTGAAAAACCTGCATCACGGCGGCATCATCATCACCGATACGGACGGGTTCGACGCAAAAAACCTGAATCTTTCCGGATACGGAGAGGCGAACAACCCGCTCGAGGACGGCACCCTTAAAGACTATACCGTTTTCAAGATCCCGGTTGTCTCCCTTACCCGCAAAGCCCTTGCCGAAACCGGCCTCAGCACAAAAATCATCGACCGGTGCAAGAACATGTTCGTGCTCGGCGTGCTTTACTGGCTCTACAGCCTTCCGCTCGAAACCACGATCAAGACCCTGAAAACAAAGTTCCGCAAAAAGCTTGACATTGCAGAAGCAAACATCAAGGCAGTTCAGGCAGGATACAACTTCGGCGACGAAACCGAAATGTTCTCGCAGCACGGACGCTTCAGCGTCGCACCTGCAGACAAGAAACCCGGCGTCTACCGCCGCGTGACCGGCAATGAAGCCTCGGCGATCGGTCTTGCGGCCGCAGCCAAAAAAGCCGGACTGAAACTGTTCCTCGGTTCTTACCCCATCACCCCGGCTACGGAGATCCTGCAGACGCTTGCCGGACTGAAAAAATGGGGCGTCAAGACCTTCCAGGCTGAAGACGAAATTGCCGGTGTGCTTACCAGCATCGGAGCGGCTTACGGCGGCGCACTCGCGGCCACCAACACCTCCGGTCCGGGACTTGCCCTTAAAACGGAAGGAATGGGGCTTGCCGTCATCCTTGAAGTACCCCTGGTCATCATCAACGTCATGAGAGGCGGACCATCGACCGGATTGCCTACAAAACCCGAACAGTCGGACCTCCTGATGGCCATGTACGGACGCCATGGAGAAGCCCCCATGCCGGTCATTGCGGCAAAGTCGCCGGTCGACTGTTTCTATGCAGCCTATGAAGCCGCAAAGATCGCCGTCGAGTACATGACTCCGGTCATCTGCCTTACCGACGGCTCCCTTGCGCTCAGCTCCGAGCCGATGCTGATTCCTTCACCCGACGAGCTGCCTTCGGTCACGCCGGTCTTTTCGCCTGCGCGAAACGCCGACGATCCTGCATACCTCCCCTACAAGCGCGACGAACGCGGAGTCCGCCAGTGGGCGATTCCCGGCACAAAAGGCCTCGAACACCGTATCGGCGGTCTGGAAAAGCAGCATGAGACCGGCAACGTTTCGCACGATCCCGAAAACCATGCGCTCATGACGAAACTGCGGGCCGAGAAAGTGGCCAGGGTGGCAGACATCATTCCCGACCTCACCATCGATAACGGTCCGGAAAAAGGCGACGTTCTGGTGCTCGGATGGGGATCGACCTACGGAGCCATCAAAAAAGCCGTGGAACAGGTGCTCGAAGGTGGCTGCAGCGTCGCACACGCCCACCTGCGCTATATCAACCCGTTCCCGAAAAATCTTCGCGAGATCATGAGCAATTACAAGAAAGTGCTGATTCCTGAAAACAACTGCGGACAGCTGCTCTCCATGATCAGGGACAAATTCCTCTTCGAACCTGTCGGGTTCAGCAAGGTACAGGGCCTGCCGTTCAACGAAATGGAAATCGAAGCAAAAATCACCGATATCTTAAAGGAGCTTTAATCATGACCGATACACTCGCACAACTGACTGCAAAGGACTTTACATCGAACCAGGAACCGAAATGGTGTCCCGGATGCGGTGACTTCTCCGTCCTGCAGCAACTTAAAAACGCCATGGCCGACCTCGGCCTGAAAACAGAAGAGGTTGTTGTGGTCTCAGGTATCGGTTGCTCGTCGAGGCTTCCCTACTATGTAGCCACCTATGGAGTACACGGCATCCACGGCCGGGCGCTCGCCATGGCTTCAGGCATCAAGACTTCACGACCCGAGCTCAGCGTATGGGTAGGAACCGGCGACGGCGACGCGCTCTCCATCGGCGGCAACCACTACATCCATACCGTCCGGAGAAATCTCGACCTGAACGTCATTCTCTTCAACAACGAGATTTACGGCCTTACCAAAGGGCAGTACTCCCCGACTTCGAAAGTCGGCCTGAAAACGGTCACCTCGCCTAACGGCGTTGTGGACCACCCGATCAATACCGCGGCGCTGACGCTTGGCGCCGGAGGAACCTTCTTCGCAAGGGTCATGGATCGTGACGGAAAAATCATGCGCGAAATTTTCAAGCGCGCGGCCGAGCACAAGGGTACCTCCCTGATCGAAATCTACCAGAACTGCCCCATTTTCAACGATGGCGCATTCGACGCGTTCAGCAACAAGGAACGGAAAGCCGATACCACAATCTATCTCGAACAGGGCAAACCGCTGGTCTTCGGCAAGGATAACAACAAGGGAATCAGGCTGGACGGCTTCAAGCCTGTCGTCGTCGATCTCGGCAGTTCGTCGGTTTCGGAAAACGATCTCTGGATACATGATGAAAAAGATTTCATCAAGGCGAACATGCTTTCAAGGTTCTTCGACGATCCCGATGCTTCGGAGGATTTTCTCCCGAGGCCTTTCGGCATCTTTTACGTCGAAGACCGGTACACCTATGAAGACGCTCTCACGGAGCAGATCGCCGCGGCACAGGAGAACGGAGAAGGAACACTCGAAGAGCTGCTGGCCGGCAGCAGCACCTGGACCATCGAATAACGCCTGTTACAACAGAACAGGGCACATAACGAAAAAGCCGGCATATCGATGCCGGCTTTTTCGTTATGTGTATTGCAGGGTGGAGAGTGCAGCGGTTCAGCGGAACACTCCGTCTGCTACTGTTCGTTCCAGACGCCCATGGAGGAGAATTTTTCAACCCTTTGCCGCACCAGCTCACCGCTCTCTTTCAGGAGCAGAGTGCGGAGCTCTTCGACAAGCATGGCCTTGAGCGTTCCGGCCATGGCCTCCGGGTCCGTGTGGGCTCCGCCAAGCGGCTCGGGAACGATCCGGTCTATAATCCCCTGTTCCAGGAGGTCGTCTGCGGTAAGCTTGAGCGCTTCGGCTGCCTGCTCCTTGAAGTTCCAGCTTCTCCAGAGAATCGAGGAGCAGCTTTCGGGAGAGATCACCGAATACCAGCTGTTTTCCGACATGAGGATCCTGTCGCCGACCCCAAGGCCGATCGCACCGCCGCTTGCACCCTCTCCGATGATGACACAGATGACCGGAACGGTGAGACGGGCCATCTCGAACAGGTTTCTCGCAATAGCTTCAGCCTGCCCGCGCTCCTCGGCTTCTATGCCAGGAAATGCTCCTGGAGTATCGATGAGCGTAATGACCGGCTTGCGGAACTTCTCTGCAAGTTTCATAAGACGCAACGCCTTGCGGTACCCTTCGGGCTGCGCCATACCGAAGTTCCGGAAAAGGTTCGACTTGGTATCCCGTCCTTTCTGGTGACCGATAATCATAACTGTCTCTGAGAAATCCCCGCCGCTCTCTTCAAGACGCGCAAAACCACCCACAATGGCCTTGTCGTCGCTGAAATGACGATCACCGGCCAGCTCGACAAAATCGCGGGTCATCATGTAGATGTAATCGAGGGAAAAAGGACGCTCCGGATGGCGGGCAAGCTGTACTTTCTGCCACCGGGTAAGATTTTTATAAATCGAGCGCCTGAGCGTATCGACCTTCTGTTCCAGAAGCTCGATATCACGATGAAGGGTATCCGCCTCCTGCTGGCTCTGCTCTCTTGCGCTGCCCCGGAGACAGACCCGCATCTCATTGAGCTTGGCTTCAAGCTCAAAAAGCGGTTTTTCAAAATCAAGCACAACCTTTCCTGCCATAACCGAAAAAATAGGAGGACGCCCCGCATTGCCAGCAATGGCTTTTCAAGGCCTCCCGGTATTGATAAAAAAAGTCCACCACGCCTGAGCAGATGATGGACTTCTCTGTAAAAATCTTAACTGAGACCGCTGAGGATCAGGCTCCGACCTCATCTTTAAGTGCCTTGCCCGGCTTGAATTTCACGACTTTCTTGGCTGCGATGGTGATCGATTCTCCGGTCTGGGGATTTCTGCCCTGTCTCTCAGCCCTGTCACCTGTGGTAAAGGTACCGAATCCAACCAGGGTAACGTCATCCCCCTCTTTCAATGAAGATGTTACGACATTGATAAACGCATTTACAGCGCGCTCTGCATCGGCTTTTGTCAATCCTGCCTGGGAGGCTATTTTTTCTACTAACTCGGCTTTTGACATATGACATATTGTTATTGTTGGAGGAAAAGCATTTTTATCTTCAGAGCTACTAATTCAGTGAATTTAAACAGTGACCGGTAAAGATGCAATGACTTTTTCAGCAATCACCCTCTTTAAGGGGCGACAGTTTGAATTCATCCCTGTGCGATGTTATATTTAAGTTCTTTTTGTCAACTGTAATTCTCTTCAGACCGCATATGACATCCATCAGCAACGTATCCAAAGGCTCCATCGTCCGCTTCAAGGGAGAACCTCATATTATCGAAAGCCTTGTCCACCGTACTCCGGGCAATCTCCGGGCATTCTACCAGGCGAATATGAAGAATCTGAAAAGCGGCAGAAATGTCGAGTACCGGTTCAGCGCCACGGAATCGGTCGACCTGATTGTCACGGAACGCAAACAGTACCAGTACCTCTACCGTGACGGCACTGATTACGTCATGATGGATACCGATACCTTCGACCAGATCAACGTTCCGGAACTCACTATCGGCTCATCGGCACGCTTTCTCAAGGACGGCATTATGGTTTTCATCGTTTTTTCCGATGACGGCTCGATTCTCGACGTCGAACTGCCTACTTTTGTCGAAGTTGAAGTCACGGAAACCAGTCCGGCGACAAAAGACGACCGTGCAACAAGCGGCACGAAACCGGCAACGGTTGAAACCGGCACCGAGGTCAGCGTACCCATGTTCATTCAGAGCGGCAGTGTTATCCGGGTGGATACCCGTACCGGAGAGTATATTGAACGCGTCAAGAAATAATCATCATAGCGGCCATAAAGTCCCTTGTGTTTAACTATTAAGGATACACTACCATGAACCTGAATGAAATCAAACAGCTCATTGACGTTGTCAACAGCTCTGATCTGCAGGAAACCATCATCGAAGAGGGTTCCTTCAAAATCATCCTCCGTCGCTTTGTAACCGGAACGGCCGTGCAGATGCAGCCTGGACATTCCATTCCGGCAACCCAGCCGGTAGCGCCTCTTGCTGCACAGCCAACGGTTTCATCAGGCAATGCCGCGGCTCCGGGATCATTGCAACAGCCTGCCGAACCTCAGTCCGGACTGATCGACATCTGTTCGCCGATTGTGGGTACATTCTATCGCTCCCCCTCACCGGATTCAGCTCCCTTTGTGGGTGTCAACGACACCATTCATAAAGGCGATGTGCTCTGCATCATCGAAGCGATGAAGCTCATGAACGAAATCGAGGCCGAAGTCTCCGGAACCGTTGTTGAAGTTCTCGTTGAAAATGGCCAGCCTGTCGAATACGATCAGCCGCTGTTCCGCATTAAACCGTAATTCTTTCATCATCAATCCCGCCGTGTTTAAAAAAATACTTGTTGCGAACCGGGGCGAAATAGCCTTGCGTGTCATGCAGACCTGCCGTGAACTGGGCATCAGTACCGTCGCGGTCTATTCGACTGCCGACGCTCAGTCCATCCATGTAAAATATGCCGACGAAGCCATCTGTATTGGCCCGCCGCCCTCGAAAGAGAGCTATCTGAACATTTCGAGAATCATTGCAGCTGCCCAGCTGACCAGTGCTGATGCCATCCATCCCGGATACGGCTTTCTGGCCGAGAACGAAGACTTTGCTGAAGTATGCTCTTCGCTGAACATCAAGTTCATCGGGCCGACAGCTCGCATGATCAACCAGATGGGAGACAAAAACACGGCAAAAGCCACCATGATTGCTGCAGGGGTTCCTGTCGTTCCGGGCAGTCAGGGACTGGTCAGCGATCTGCCGGGCGCTCTCGTGGCGGCAAAGAGCACCGGTTATCCGATCATCATCAAACCTACCGCAGGCGGAGGAGGAAAAGGCATGCGGGTGGTCAATGAGGAAAGCCAGCTCGAAAAAGCGCTCATGACCGCAAGAAGCGAAGCCGAACAGGCTTTCGGCAACAGTGGGGTATATATCGAGAAATATCTTGAAAATCCCCGGCATGTCGAAATCCAGATCCTTTCCGATCAGCATGGCAACACCATGCACCTCGGTGAAAGGGACTGCACCGTTCAGCGCCGTCATCAGAAACTGATCGAAGAGACCCCCTCCCCGGCTGTAGACGACACGCTGAGAAAGAAAATGGGAGATGCTGCCGTCGCTGCAGCAAGGGCTATCAATTACGAGGGAGCCGGCACTATCGAGTTTCTGCTCGACCGCCACAAAAACTTCTACTTTATGGAAATGAACACCCGTATCCAGGTTGAGCACCCGGTTACGGAGGAACGATATGATGTCGATATCGTAAAGGAACAGATCCGGATTGCCGCCGGGGCCTCAATAAAAGGCCTCACCTTCTCCCCGAAAGGCCACTCCATCGAGTGCCGCATCAACGCCGAAGATCCCGAACATCTTTTCCGTCCTTCACCGGGAAAGCTGGAAGTGTTTCACACTCCGGGGGGACACGGTGTCAGAGTGGACTCTCACGCCTACGCTGGTTACGTTGTTCCACCGAATTACGACTCCATGATCGCCAAACTCATCGTCACCGCGAACACCCGCAAGGAGGCCATTTCGAGAATGTCAAGAGCGCTCGACGAGTTTATCGTGGCGGGTGTGAAAACCACGATACCCTTCCACAAGCAGGTCATGCATTCACCGGTCTTCCGGAGCGGCGAGTTCGATACGAGTTTCCTCGACTCCTTCAGGTTCGAAAAGATGTGACCGGAAACATCCGGCTGTAAACAGAAGAGGCTGTCTCGTTTTTGCTTACGAGACAGCCTCTTCTGTTTTACCTTTCTTTCCTGCACCCGTCAGATGCCGGGCGCCTCGATTTCGCCTTCGGCGACGGCTGCGGCAGGTTCCGCAGTTTCAGCAGGTTTCTGCGTCTCGCCGTTCAGCCTGATGCTGCGGTAACGCTTCAGACCGGTTCCTGCAGGAATAAGCTTGCCGACGATAACGTTTTCCTTGAGACCGAGCAGATTGTCGATCTTTCCGGCAACAGCGGCATCGGTAAGCACTTTTGTGGTTTCCTGGAACGATGCTGCCGAAATAACGCTCTCGGTCTGCAGTGCGGCACTGGTGATGCCGAGAAGCACCGGATGGGAAGTTGCCTGCAACGCAGGCTCGAACACGACAAGCATCTTGCTGTTTTTACGCAGTTCGCGGTTGAGCTTGGTGATATCGCGCAGCTTGTAGAGCTGGCCATCCTGTATTCTCGACGGAGCATCTCCCCTTTCGGTAACCCTGACTTTTTCGGCGATATTTTCGTTCGCTTCGATAAAGGCGCTGCGGTCGATAAGATCCCCCGGAAGAAGATCGGTATCTCCAGGCTCCTCGACACGGACTTTCTGCAGCATCTGACGCACAATCACTTCAAGATGCTTGTCGTTGATTTCAACGCCGGCGTTGATCTGGTAAACCTTCTGGATCTCGTTGACCAGATACTGCTGTACCGCGTTGGGACCCTGGATCCGGAGAATATCCTGCGGAGAAATGGCGCCGTCGGTCATCGCATCGCCGGCCTTGACCTCATCGCCCTCATTGGCAAGTACGTGCTTGCCGACCTGGACGTAATAGATCTTCTCTTCACCGAAATCGTTTTTGACCTTGATCTCCTTGCTGCTTCTGCGCTGCGAACCGAAACTGACATAACCGTCGATCTCGGAAACGATTGCCGGATCTGATGGAATACGTGCCTCGAACAGCTCGGTCACTTTCGGAAGACCGGCCGTAATATCGCCGCCTACGCGGTCGAGGTTTCTGGGAACCTTGGCAATGATATCGCCAGGCAGAACCTTCTGGCCGTCCTCGACATAAAGATTCGACTTGATCGGCACCGGATAGGTTTTCCTGATCTCACCGTTGGCGTCAATGATAATGATCCTTGGCTCTCTTGTTTCGTTGGCACGAAGCTTCGAACGCCAGTTGATGATGGTATGCTGGGCAAAACCGGTCTGCGGATCGACCTCTTCCTTGTAGGTCACGCCTTTTTCGATATCGGCAAATCTCACGGAACCTGGTGTTTCGGCAATGATCTGGGTGCTGTTGGGCTCGCTGCTGAAAAGCACCTGGTCCTTTCTCACCATATCTCCCGGACGGCAGTTGAGATGCGCGCCGTGCGGTATGACATAACGCTTGAGAACCTTTCCCGATTCCGGATCGACGATATTGATCTTGCCGTTCTTCTGGATCACGATCGTGCGGATGTCTTCGACCCCGTCATCGTTGATGCTGCTGTGTGCGACGGTTTTGACATCTTCGAACTCAACCACACCCTCATTGAAAGCCTTGGTATCGGTTTCGGAAATACCTCCCTGTGCCGTACCGCCCTGGTGGAAGGTACGAAGCGTGAGCTGCGTTCCCGGTTCGCCGATAGACTGGGCGGCGATAACACCGACCGCCTCGCCGATTTCGACCAGTTTGTGAACGGAAAGGTTTGTGCCGTAGCATTTTGAACAGATGCCGACTTTGGACTCGCAGGTAAGTACCGAACGGATTTCGGCCTCCTCAACGCCGGTGGTGTCCTGAATGAGCTCGGCAAGTTCATCGGTAATGATCTCGCCGGCCTTCACGACAACGCGGTTGTTCAGGCTGTCGTAGATATCCCTTGCTGCGACACGGCCCCGTATCTTTTCGCGGAACTTGATCTGACCGCTGGTCTCTTCCTCGATAATGCGATGAACATGCAGTCCCCGCGTGGTGCCGCAGTCATCGATGGTCACAATGACGTCCTGGGCTACATCGTGAAGCCTTCTGGTCAGATAACCCGCGTCAGCGGTCTTGAGAGAGGTATCGGAAAGACCTTTACGGGCGCCGTGCGTCGAAATGAAATACTCGAGAACCGTCAGTCCCTCCTTGAGGTTCGAAATAATCGGGTTTTCGATAATCTCTCCCGGCTGGCCGGACATGGATTTCTGCGGACGGGCAATGAGACCCCTCATACCGGTCAGCTGGCGCACCTGCTCTCTCGAGCCTCGGGCGCCGGAGTCGAGCATCATATAGAGAGGATTGAAGCCCTCGCGATCCCTCTTCAGTTTCTGGTAGGACTCCTCCGCTACAATATTCGAGGTTTTCTGCCAGACGTCAACAATCTGGTTATAGCGTTCGTTATCGGTGAGGGTACCACGGTTGTACTCCTTGACGACCTTGGTGCTGTCCTTCTGGGCGCTCTTGATGTGGCGCACCTTCGTTTCGGGAACGATCGCATCGGAAAGTCCTACGGAAAGGCCTCCCTTCATGGCGTAATGGAAGCCGACCTCCTTGATGTTATCGAGGAACCTTGCGGTTTCGACATTACCAACCTCACTGCTCAGGCGTCCGATAAGTTCCTTGGCGACCTTCTTGTCGATAACCCGGTTGATGAAGCCGATGGATGCCGGCACATGCTGGTTGAAAATCACCCGGCCCACCGTGGTCAGCAGCATCTTTTTCTGTTCGAGCTGTGAACGCAGCCACTTGTACTTTTCGGATTTTTCATCGACAATGGTATCGAGCACTCTGAGCGGATCGAATTTCTGATCGATGAGCCCGCTGTTGCAGACGAATATCTGGGCGTGCAGACCGACCTGCTGTTCGTTATATGCGATCAGCACATCCTCGGAACTGTAGAAAATCCTGGCTTCGCCCTCTTCGCCCGAACGCGATTTGGTCAGATAGTACATGCCGAGTACCATGTCCTGCGAAGGAACGGTGACCGGTTTTCCGGACTGGGGAAGAATCAGGTTGTGCGATGAAAGCATCAGAAGCGACGCTTCGATCTGGGCCTCCTGGGAGAGCGGAACGTGCACGGCCATCTGGTCGCCGTCGAAGTCGGCGTTGAACGCCGTACAGACCAGCGGATGAATCTGGATTGCCTTGCCTTCGATCAGTACCGGCTGGAAGGCCTGGATACCGAGACGGTGCAGGGTCGGAGCGCGGTTCAGAAGTACCGGACGCCCGTCGATCACCTTTTCAAGCACATCCCAGACTATCGGATCTTTCTTGTCGATAAGTTTCTTGGCCGATTTTACCGATTTGGCTATGCCGCGCTCGACGAGACGGCGAATGACGAACGGCTGGAAGAGTTCGATGGCCATGCTCTTGGGAAGTCCGCATTCATGCAGCTTCAGCTCCGGTCCGACGACGATGACCGAACGACCGGAGTAGTCGACCCTCTTGCCGAGCAGGTTCTGGCGGAAACGGCCCTGTTTGCCCTTGAGCGCATCGGAAAGCGATTTCAGCGGCCTGTTCGACTCCCCGGTCTTGACCGCGTTGGCCTTGCGGGAGTTATCGAACAAAGCGTCCACAGCTTCCTGCAGCATGCGCTTTTCGTTCCGGAGAATAACCTCCGGAGCACGAATGTCGATCAGCTTTTTCAGCCGGTTGTTGCGGATAATCACCCGGCGGTAGAGATCGTTGAGATCGGATGTCGCAAACCGTCCCCCCTCGAGCGGCACCAGGGGCCTGAGTTCCGGAGGAATAACGGGAACAACCTCCATAACCATATACTCCGGCTTGTTGCCTTCATAAACATATGGCTCGGGAAGTTCATCCTCGGGGAACAGACCTGTACTTTTCTTGCGGGTCCTCTTCTGCGGTTCATAACTTTTTCTGAACGACTCGACCACTTTGAGGCGTTTGAGCGCATCGGCACGCTTCTGCTCGGAGCTGCTCTCCTTGAGCACTTTGCGCAGGGTTACGGCGGTCTCGTTCAGATCGATATTTTTCAGGAGCAGGTGAATAGCCTCTCCTCCCATCTTGGCGACAAACTTTCCGGGATCGTTATCGTCGAGGTCCTGGTTGTCCTCATATTCGGTTATGATCTGGAAATACTGCTCCTCGGTCAGGCGATCGAGCTTTTTTATGCCCTGTTTTTCTCCGGGTTCACCGGGATTGATGACCACATAAACCTCGTAGTAGATAATCCGCTCCAGCTCCTTTGTCGAAAGATCGAGCAACGCTCCGATCTTGCTTGGCACTGAACGGAAAAACCATGTATGAACAACCGGCACGGCAAGCGAGATATGACCCATACGTTCGCGGCGTACGCTTTTCGTGGTAACCTCGACACCGCAGCGGTCACAGATGATGCCTTTGTAGCGGACTCTTTTGTATTTGCCGCAATAGCACTCCCAGTCCTTGGTCGGACCGAATATTTTTTCGCACATCAGGCCGTCGCGTTCCGGCTTGAAAGTGCGGTAGTTGATGGTCTCCGGCTTGAGCACTTCGCCCCGTGAATGGGCAAGAACGCTTTCAGGAGACGCTATACTGAATTTTATCCTTGAAAAATCACCTTTCAACGGCGATGCTCCCTGTGAAAAAATCATATCAATATCCTCTCGTTAAACGACCTTTTTAAATCCCTTTTATGATCTCCTCCGTTAAAGCGGATGCTGCTAAGGAACCCTGTCATCGATACGGATTTCAAGTCCAAGACCCTGGAGCTCTCTGACCAGAACGTTGAACGACTCGGGCGTTCCGGGCTCCGGCAGGTTCTGTCCCTTGACAATGGCTTCATAGGTTTTATTGCGGCCGATCACATCATCCGACTTGACCGTCAGCATCTCTCTCAGAATATTTGCCGCACCGTACGCCTCGAGCGCCCATACCTCCATTTCACCGAATCGCTGGCCGCCGAACTGGGCTTTACCTCCGAGCGGCTGCTGGGTGATGAGCGAGTAGGGCCCTGTCGAACGCGCATGGATCTTGTCGTCAACCAGATGGCTCAGCTTCAGCATGTAGATATAGCCTACCGTCACCTCGTCATCGAATTTTTCACCGGTCCGTCCGTCAAAAAGACTGACTTTGCCGTGTGCAGGCAGACCTGCCCGTTCAAGCTCCTGCTGCACCTCTTCATAGGTTGCGCCGTTGAAGATCGGGGTCTTGAACTTGACACCGAGTTTTTTGGCCGCCCATCCGAGCGAAGTTTCATAAAGCTGACCGATATTCATACGGCTCGGTACACCGAGCGGATTGAGCACGATATCGACCGGGGTGCCGTCTTCCATGAAGGGCATATCCTCTATCGGCAGAATCTTGCCTACGACGCCCTTGTTACCGTGACGGCCCGCCATCTTGTCGCCCACCTGGATCTTCCGCTTCTGTGCGATGTAGACCTTTGCGAGCTCTTCGATGCCCGGAGGCAGTTCGTCGCCAACATTGAGTTTGTATTTTTCATTTTCCCGTTCATCGGCAATATCCTTGAGCATGAACCGGAACTCCTTGACGAGGCGGACAACATTTTCGTTGACCTTCTGGGATTCCACAACACCTTTTGTGAAATCGATCGACTCGAGAAAAGGCAGGCCGCTGAATCGCGCAAGCAGACTCTCGTCGAACAGGGTTCCCTCGGCTACGAGGACCTTCCCTTTCTCATTATAGATGCCGGAGCTCTTTTTCCCGGTCAGCAACTGGTTCAGCCATTTGGTGAAGCGTTTGCGCAGATCGTACTCTTTCTGGTCGTACCGCTTGTCGACAACTTCGATACGCTCTTTGACGTCAAGCCCGATTTTTTTCTTGCGGCTGAAAAGCTTGGTCTTGATGACGATGCCCTTCATGCCTGCAGGCACATGCATCGAGGCATCCTTGACATCGCTTGACTTGTCGCCGAAAATAGCACGCAGCAGCTTCTCCTCGGGCGTGGGATCGCTCTCGCCTTTCGGCGTAATCTTGCCGACAAGAATATCGCGCTCCTTGACTTCAGCACCGATACGAACAATGCCGTTTTCGTCAAGGTTTCTCAGCGCGTCTTCGCTGACATTGTAAATATCCCGGGTAAACTGCTCCTCTCCCCGTTTGGTATCGCGGACATTGGCCTCGAACTCGTGAACATGAATCGAGGTGAACACATCGTCGAAAACAAGGCGCTCACTCAGGATAATGGCATCTTCGAAGTTGTATCCCCGCCATGGCATGAAGGCCACGAGCACATTTTTTCCGAGCGCAAGTTCACC
The DNA here is from genome assembly GCF_021740465.1 of Chlorobium sp. Classification (GTDB taxonomy): domain Bacteria; phylum Bacteroidota; class Chlorobiia; order Chlorobiales; family Chlorobiaceae; genus Chlorobium. The sequence continues at coordinate 22,173 of NZ_JAIOZR010000012.1, forward strand.
ATCTTCTGTTGAAGAGCTGTCTGCCAGCACATCGCCCTTGACAACCCGCTGTCCGCCATGCACAAGAGGCTTCTGCGAGATACAGGTATCCTGGTTCGAGCGCTTGAACTTGATAAGCTTGTAGGTTTTAAGACCCTCATCCGGATCGAGCATCGAAAGATGAACGCCGTTTTCGGTATCCACATCGTAGCGAACCCGTATATAATCTGCCGTTACCTCATCGACAACTCCGGCCTGTTCGGCGACAATGACCGAACGGGAATCCCTTGCCACCTTGGCCTCCATGCCGGTACCTACAACCGGAGCCTCGGAGGTAAGCAGCGGAACCGCCTGGCGTTGCATGTTCGCGCCCATGAGCGCACGGTTGCCGTCATCATGTTCGAGAAAAGGGATAAGCGCCGCTGCAGCACTGACAATCTGCACCGGAGAGACATCCATGTAATTGACATCCTCGGCAGGCACCAGGGGATAGTCGCCCTTTGTCCTTGCCTGAACCGACTCTACGGCTATTTTCTGGTTTGCGTCGAGCGGTATGCTGACCGGAACGGTTATTTTGTTTTCCTCATCCTCGGCAGAGAGCATGACAACCTTTTCGGTCACCTGTCCGTTCTCGACCATACGGTAGGGGGTCTGGATAAAGCCCTTGTCGTTTATCTCCGCATAAACCGAAAGCGAAGAGATCAGACCGATGTTCGGTCCTTCCGGCGTCTCGATGGGGCATAGCCTGCCGTAGTGGGTATAATGAACGTCACGAACCTCAAATCCGGCACGTTCACGGGTGAGACCGCCGGGTCCGAGAGCTGAAACCCTGCGCTTGTTGGTCATTTCGGCAAGCGGGTTGGTCTGGTCCATGAACTGCGAAAGCTGGCTCGTGGCAAAGAAGCTCGAAACCACGCTCGAAACTGTTCGGGCGTTGATGAGATCGGCAGGGGCGATCTTGTCGGAATCACGGGAGTTAAGCTTTTCTCGCACGTTCTTGCCCATTCTTGCCAGACCCACGACAAACTGTGCCGCAAGCTGTTCACCGACCGAGCGGACCCGACGGTTTGCAAGGTGATCGACATCATCGACCTCGGCCTGTCCGTTGACAAGTTTGATCAGGTAATTGATTACGGCAATGATATCGAAATGCGTAAGCACCAGAATATCCTCACCGACCGGTTCATCGGAGAACGACTGGATGGTCTGCAGGATTTTCTGGTATATCGTGTCTGAAAGTTCTTTCAGCCCAGCCTTGCCAGGCAGATAGGACTCCAGCTCTTCGAACTCTCTGCTGAGCTTTTTACGGATCCGGTAGCGGCCGACATCACCGAGATCGTATTTTTTCTGATTGAAGAAGGTTCTTTCAAGAAAACTGCGTGCGGCGTCGATATCGGGAGCTTCGTTGGCCCTCAGTTCTTCATAGACAATCTCGAGAGCCTCCTCTTCGGTAGCGGAACTGTCGTTGAGGATGGTATTGATGATGATCGACTTGTCCTGCCCCTTGTCGGTGCCGGAGTAGCTCTTCATGACCTTCACCGACTTGTAGCCGGCAGCAAGGATCTGCTCGAAAATCTCTTCGGTGATTGCCGTTCTGGCGCTGACGACCTCGCCGGTCTGCATATCGACAATGTCGGAAGCAAGATATTGACCAAGCAGCTGATCCTTCTTGCCGGCACTCAGCTTGATCTCTTCGACAAGATCGAAGAGACTGAGAATATCCTCATCCTTGGCGAATCCGATGGCCCGAAGCAGCGCGCTGACCAGAAAGTTCTTTTTCTGGTCGATATACACAAATATCTGGTTGTTGATATCGGTCTGGAATTCGATCCATGACCCCCTTGTGGGTACGATCTTGGCCGAATACATCTTTTTTCCGTTGGGATGAACAGCCTCGCTGAACACCACACCCGGAGAACGGTGAAGCTGGGCGACGACAACCCGTTCGGCACCGTTGACTATAAAGGTGCCGCGCTCGGTCATGTAGGGAATCCTGCCCAGATAAACCTCCTGCTGGATAGTCTCTTTCCAGTCGGCCTCATCGGGCTCGTCCTTGTAGGACAACTTGAGTTTTACCTTGAGCGAAACATCGTAGGTGAGCCCGCGTTCAATACAATCCTCAACGGTATACTTGGGCTTATCGAAACTGTATGAAATATATTCAAGCAGGTACAGGCCACGTGTATCGGTTATGGGAAATGCGCTGCGAAGCACCTTTTCGAGTCCCTGATCCCTGCGTTTGGCAAGAGGGACGCTGTCCTGGATAAAATTATGGAAGGAATCGAGTTGAACTTTCAGTAAATCAGGAGGATCGATAATGCTTTGAATTTTGGAAAAGTCAATACACGGTGTTGTTGTTGCATCAGCCACTTTCACATGCACCTCGCTTTTATCAATTGCATGAATTTCTTACAGATTTAAAATCATAACAAAAAACCGCAAAGACTTTGCCGGAAAAAAGCTCCGGCTGAGCCTCACTCACATCACAGCAGAAACGGTCATCCGGTCGGAAAATAATACAAACGGACAAAGCTCCGTCTCTCTGGGGAGACGGAGCTTGTTGTTGGAATGACTCGTAAAAAAGATCACTTAACCTCTACGCCTGCGCCAACTTCTTTGAGTTCTTTGGCGATCTTTTCTGCCTCATCCTTCGAAAGCGCTTCCTTGACGGTCTTCGGTGCACCATCAACCAGATCCTTGGCTTCTTTCAATCCAAGACCGGTGATTGCACGGACAACCTTGATAACGTTGATCTTGCTTTCGCCTGCGGAGGTCAGCACAACATCAAACTCGGTTTTCTCTTCCACTGCAGGAACATCGCCTGCTGGAGCTGCAACTGCAGCACCGGCGAAAACAGCAGGAGCTGCGCTTACGCCGAATTTCTCTTCCAGTGCCTTAACCAGCTCGGATGCTTCTGTAAGGGTAAGCTTACCAATTTCCTCTACAAGTGTTTCAATAGACATTATTTCCCTCTCCTGTTTGTTGTGTAATTAAATATAATCTTGAGTGCGTAATAGACTTTTTTACTGATCACTGCTTCTGTTTGGCAACCTGGTCGAGAACCGATACGAGACTCCTCATGACAGCATTGACCACCATAGGCACGGAGCTGACGACATTGTTGATGAGACCTGCTGCGCGGCCGATATTTTCGGTTTTGCCGAGCATCTCCGAAAGCATGTTGAGCTTGTCCTCACCATAAACGACACCATCGATAGAGGCCATCTTGAACTTCAGCGCATCGTTGGTCTTGCTGAACTTCCTGATGATTTTTGCCGGAGCTATCGGATCGTCGTAACCGAAAGCGACAGCTGTTGTGCTTTTCAGCCCGTCAGCCAGCTTGTCACCCTGTGCAAGTTCCTGCAGGGCCTTTTTGACAAGGGTGTTCTTTATGACTTTGTACTCGATACCGGCTTTTCTGAACTCATTGCGAAGTTCGGCCATTTTCGAGACGTTCAATCCCTGGTATTCCGTCAGATATAATCCCTGGGATCTGCCGATCTTCTCGGCAACCTCCCGAACAATCTGCTCTTTTTTATCCCTTTTCATCACTGTAAACCGTTTATGTTAGGCAACAAATTTTTCTTTCCTGACCCTCACGCTCGGAGACATCGTGCTTGAAACCGCTATTCCCTGCACATACTGACCCTTGGCAGCGGAAGGCTTCAAACGGACCACCTCCCTGACGAAGCTGGTAATGTTCTCGACCAGCTGCTCAGGCTGAAAGGAGACTTTTCCTACAGGAGCATGAACATTTCCTGCCTTATCGACTCTGAACTCGATTTTACCGGCTTTTACCTCTTTAACGGCTTTTGCGACGTCCATCGTAACCGTTCCCGATTTCGGGTTCGGCATAAGACCGCGAGGACCGAGAATTTTGGCAACCTTGCCAAGCTGACCCATAACATCGGGGGTAGCGATGATAACATCGACGCCGGTCCATCCGGACTGGATTTTTTCGATGTACTCTTCGAAACCGACAAAATCGGCACCGGCATCTTTTGCCTCATCAGCTTTCGCCTCCTTGCACACAACGAGAACGGAAACGGTTTTTCCCGTGCCGTGCGGAAGCATGACGGTTCCGCGAACAACCTGATCGGCATGACGCGGATCGACACCGAGCTTCAGGGCAACATCAATCGTTGCGTCAAATTTGACATTGGTAATTTCCTTGACTTTCGCAACAGCCTCGGCAAGATCATACTCCTGCAGCCTGTCGATTTTTGTCAGGGCTTCCCTGTATTTTTTTCCAGCCATTTTTTTGTCTTGTAAAGTGGTTAAAAAAGCGGCCAATGGCCTCCCACACTCTGCTTTTACCAGGAAACTCAGCCCTGAACGAGGATACCCATACTCCTTGCCGTACCCATAACCATCTGCTCGGCACCGGCAAGATCGACAGCATTGAGATCCGGCATTTTCAGCTCGGCAATCCTGCGAACCTGTTCTATAGTCACGGTGCCTACCTTGTTGCGATTAGGCTCATTGGAACCTTTCTGCAGTTTGGCCTCTTTGAGAAGAAGTACCGCCGCAGGAGGGGTTTTGGTAATGAACGTAAACGACTTGTCGGAATAAACGGTAATCACAACAGGTGTGATCATACCGGCCTCAGACTGGGTCTTCGCATTGAACTGCTTGCAGAACTCCATGATATTGACACCTTTCTGACCGAGAGCCGGTCCGACCGGCGGAGCCGGATTAGCGCCACCTGCAGGAATCTGAAGCTTGATAAAACCGATTACCTTTTTTGCCATAACCTATTTATTCAGAAGCTTAAAAGTTTAAGCCCTTGTATTATTGTGAAACCGACTTGACCTGTGAAAAATCCAACTCCGTAGGAGTACTGCGTCCAAAGAAACTGATCATGACCTTGACCTTCATGCGCTCGGTACAGACATCATGAACTACTCCGGTAAGAGAACTGAACGGGCCATCGATAACCTTGACCGAATCGCCGACCCTGAAAGGAGCCTCGACAACGGAACGATGCTCGGCGGCATTTTCCGGCACGAGAATTTTCTCCACTTCGTCAGGACGCAGCGGAGTGGGATTGTCATCGACGCCGAGAAATCCCATGACGGAGGGAATATCGAGAATAAGATTTCTGGTCTGTTTATCCAGAACAGCTTCTATAAGCACATAACCGGGAAAAGCGTTCTTGGTGAGGCTTCTCTTTTTCCCGTTCTTGACCTCGACAAAACGCTCGTAAGGCACATAAACCTGAAGAATCTTCTCTTCGAGACCACAACGAAGCACTTCTGCCTCGATCCCTTCCTTGACCTTACGCTCATGACCGGAATAAATCCTCAGAGCGTACCACCTCGGAACAGGGATCACCTGATCATCAGCACTTTTTTTTCTCACACCCATCTCTGTACCTCAACTGTGGTTATTATAACAACCGGCTCATAACAGAATTAATTACCCAGTCAACAGCAAAGGTAAACAAGGCAAGAATACCGGAAACGGTCAACACCACGATGGTCAGATCTTTTGTCTCCTCCTTGCCCGGCCAGGCAACCTTGCGCATCTCTCCGACAACATCACGATAATACTGACCGACCTTACCTGTAATTTTACGCATATGCACAGTCCGCAATAAGAATCGTGAAATACTTTATGATAACCGGCACGTCAGGAGGGAATCGAACCCCCAACCTGCGGTTTTGGAGACCGCTGCTCTACCAATTAAGCTACTGACGTCTGTCAAATCCAGCAAAACAACCCTGAGCTGATGATCGGACTTGAACCGATGACCTCTTCCTTACCAAGGAAGTGCTCTACCGACTGAGCTACATCAGCCTCTGCAAAAACAACGCGAAAATATTCCGTGGGTAGGGGAGGATTCGAACCTCCGAAGACATATGTCGACAGATTTACAGTCTGTTGCGTTTAACCACTTCGCTACCTACCCGCAATGTCAAGAGCTGGTGATGGGACTCGAACCCGCAACCTGCTGATTACAAATCAGCTGCTCTACCAATTGAGCTACACCAGCAGCTCATTCTAAAAAACAGGGCAGGTAATATAGCCTGCGCTTTTTTAAATACAAAAAAAAAGAAACAAATTATTGATTATTTCTTGCCGCTGCAAGATACCCTGATAGTCTGACGGAAAAGAGTCGCGGCACAAAACGCTGTGAAAAGACAATGAGAAAATCAAGAGGAGTCGGATAAACACGCATGCGATTCTGCCTGTAGCCTCTGAGTACAGCCCTTACGACAACATCCACACTGCAAACCGGTAAGCGTACACCCCTGCGGTCATGTCCGGCCTTCTCCATGAAACCGGTATCGACAAAGCCCGGACAGACGGTAGCAACCCTCACTCCCGTACCCCTGAGCTCCATATGAAGCGCCTCGCCCAGCGTTATCAAAAAGGATTTGGTCGCCGAATAGAGACCGAGACCGGGCACGCCCTGGAGACCTCCGAGAGATGCGATGTTGATGATCCCCCCTTCCTGCTCCGCAACCATGCCTGGCAGGAACAGGTGGACAAGTCTTGCGACGGCTGACATGTTAACCGCCATGATACGCTCGATATCACGCAAGGCAAGGTTATTGAAATCGGATGCACGGGACGTCCCGGCGCAATTGACCAGCAACCGGACGGCAAGATGGTGTTGGAGGCAATAATCGAAGATTCGCTGCGGACTTTCAGGCAGTGCGAGGTCTGCAGGACAGCTGAACACCGAAATGCCATGAGCGGCCCGGAGTTCTTCGGCAAGCCCTGCAAGCCTGTCTTCCGATCGGGCGACCAGCAGCAGATGATTGCCCATACCGGCAAACGCACCGGCAAGAGCACTGCCTATTCCCGTGGATGCTCCCGTAACGAGAGTCACCGGTAACAGCTGCCCGTTCCGACCGGGAATCATCATTTCCGTAAAACAGCCACGATTGCCTCTATCGGGGATCGATCCATTTTCCCCTCTCCTTAATAAGCTCGATAAGCCGGTCAACCGCCCCATCCTCCGGAAGGTTCTCCTCGACACAATCCTTTCCGACATAAAGACTTATACGGCCTTTTCCGGATCCTACATAGCCGAAATCCGCATCGGCCATCTCGCCGGGACCGTTGACGATACACCCCATAATGCCGATTTTCAGCCCCTTCAGATGCAGGAGCCTCTGCTTGATCGATCTGGCTGCCTTTTCAAGATCGAAATAGGTTCTGCCACAACCCGGACAGGAGATGAACTCGGTTTTTGACATACGGGTCCTTGCTCCCTGCAGAATATTGTATGCAAGATCGATCTCGTCGGCAGGGGAAAGCCCGGTATCAAGGGCAAGGATATCTCCGATACCATCACAGAAAAGCGTTCCGGTCTGAACCGAAGCGTCGATCAGCGTATCGAGCCGGTCGTCGCAGCCTTTATGAAAACGAACCACCAGCGGGTAATCGATGCCGCACTCATTGAATTCCCTCACAAGATGCCGGTAGACGAACACCGGAGAGGAGGAGATGACGGAAAAAAACACCCGCTCGAACCCCTGCGCCCTGAGCTTGCGGGCAAAACGCACAAGTACCTCGGCCGGAACACGCTCTCCCGACTGATCATGCAGAAAGCAGAATTCCAGCGCTCCCTGCGACAGGGAGTCAAGCTCCGTTATGAAATCGGGGTCAAGCCGTTCCCCCTCCCGGATATCGAGCCTTGCCTTGGCGACATTTCCGGCCATTCCGGAAAAAAGCAGCGGATTGGAAGTCGATGCCGTTACAAACCGGGCGTTTTCACCCAGCCCTGCAAGAAGAACATCGAGGGCGGCAAGGTCCTCGGCGCTGTCTACACGCACGCCGACAAGTTCCGAACGGATGGCATCAGGAGGTTTTTCAGGGGCAAGCCGGGCGTTGATCTCCTGAAAAACCGTCTCGGCATCGGAAAGCCGGCCGCAGACTTCCGTTTCAACCCTCGGCATCTCGTCGCCGCCCGCATGGAAACCGGCAAGAAAAACCCGGGCGGAAACTCTCCTGCGGTAGCTGAATGGGTCGAACGGAGGAGGAGGCTCCGGGCGGGAGCCCTTCTGCCTCTCGATAACATGCTTCACGGGAAGATGGGCGCTCTCCCCTCGCACAAGATGGTAATCGTTATATTTTTTTACGATCGCAAAACCTACCGGAACCTCGTTGACCGGATCCTCGGTCAGGGAAACCCTGATGGTATCGCCAAGACCGTCCTCGAGAAGCGCTCCGATTCCCATTGCAGATTTAACCCGGCCTTCGTCGCCGTCACCAGCCTCGGTCACGCCGAGATGCAGGGGATAGGCATGACGGAGTTCCCCGTCGGCCTTTTGCACGAGCAACCGGTATGCCTGGATCATCACCCTCACATTGGATGACTTCATTGAAAAGAGAAGATCGTAATAACCGTTCTCTTCACAGATGCGGGCGAATTCCAGAGCCGCCTCAACCATGCCCTCGGGAGAATTCCCGTAACGGCTGACTATTCTGTCGGAAAGGGAACCGTGGTTGGTGCCGATTCTCATGGAGACGCCGAGATCTTTGGCCCTTGTCACCAGAGGCACAAACTCCGTACGAACGGCATCGAGCTCACGCCGGAACTCATCTTCCGAATAACCCTCGCTTGAAAACTTCTGCCGGTTGGCATAATTACCGGGGTTTACCCGGATGTTCTCCACATACTCGACGGCTTTCAGGGCCGCACGAGCCGAAAAATGAATATCGGCAACCAGAGGCGTGTCGATGCGGTCATGGCGGAGCTGGTCCCGGATCTGCCTGAGGTTTTCGGCATCCCGTTCTGTCGGAACGGTAAGACGGATAATTTCACACCCCGCCTCATAAAGGCGCCGGCACTGTTCGACGGAAGCAGCGGTATCCCTGGTATGGGTATTGGTCATCGACTCCACCCTGATCGGCTGGTATCCCCCAAGCGATATGGGCCCGAAGGCGACTTCCCTGGTATAACGACGGCGATAGTGATACATTGAAAAAAGGAAAATTGATCTCTTGTGATTGACTGACCGGCTACTTGCTGCGGATAATATAGAGGGTCTCCCCTTCCCTGCGGAAATTATACTTCTCCCTCGCGGCTTTTTCGATACTGTCGGCACTGTATGCGTTTCTGATACGCTGTTCGTTGTCGACAATGCGCTGCTGCTCCTGGCGGGAACGCTCGAGCAACATACGGTATTCGGCCTCCATCCTGATGCGCTTGAGAAGTCCGTAATCGTCGAAAAGAAACCAGATAACGATGAAGCCGAACAAAATCAGAAACAAAAATTTTTTCGGACTGGAACTGATAAAATCCCGTAAACCATAAAAAAGCTTCATTGCTCTGTACCTGCTGGCTTGAGATTGGCTGAACCTATTCTATCCGTAAAACGGTATGTTCCTGCAGAAACGCAGAAGGAACCCGGATCAACGGGTTCCCTCCCTGCATTTTCATACCCTGAAGGCTGCACCGCCCGGGTACTTCGCCTGGCTTCCCAACTCTTCCTCAATCCGAAGCAGCTCGTTGTATTTGGCCATTCGGTCCGAACGCGACATGCTTCCTGTTTTGATCTGCCCGGCATTGGTAGCTACGGCGATCTGGGCTATGGTGCTGTCCTCGGTCTCTCCGCTCCGATGGCTGATAACGGCGGTATATCCGTTGCGCTTTGCCAGATCGATAGCCTGCAACGTTTCGGTAAGGGTGCCGATCTGGTTCACCTTGATGAGAATCGAGTTACCAACCCGGCGCTCGATGCCCGAAGCGAGCCGCTTGCTGTTGGTGACGAAAAGATCGTCACCGACAAGCTGCACCCTCGAACCGATCTTGTCGGTCAGCAGTTTCCACCCTTCCCAGTCATCTTCAGCCATACCGTCCTCAATGGAAATAATGGGATAGGCGCTGGCCCATTTTTCCCAGTACTCGGCCATCTCAAGGGAGGTCAGCTCCTGTTTGGAGGATTTCTTGAACACATAGCGCTGTTTCGCAGAATCGTAGAACTCGGAACTGGCCGGATCGAGAGCGATCATGACCTGGGCATCACCGAGCCCGCCTTTGTCGGTCGGGGAGCCTGCTTTATAACCGGCTTTGCCGATCGCCTCTATCACCAGCTCGATTGCCTCTTCGTTCGAACGAAGGTTAGGCGCAAACCCTCCCTCGTCGCCGACCGCCGTGCTCAGTCCCTTGCTTTTGAGCAGCGCCTTGAGGGCATGAAAGATTTCAGCACCGCAGCGAAGCGCATCGCTGTAGCAGGCGAAACCGGCAGGCATAATCATGAACTCCTGGAAATCAACGGTATTGTCGGCATGAGCGCCGCCGTTGAGCACATTCATCATGGGAACCGGCAGCGTATTGGCCATGGTGCCGCCGATGTAGCGGAAGAGTGGCAGGCCGGAATATTCGGCGCCGGCCTTTGCGCAGGCCATCGATACGCCAAGCAGGGCGTTGGCCCCAAGCTTTGCTTTATTCGGCGTGCCGTCAAGAGCAAGCAGCATTTCATCGATCTCCTCCTGCTCGGTCACCAGCATGCCGCAGAGGGCCTCGTTGATGACGGTATTGACATTCCCGACGGCCTTCAGCACCCCTTTTCCAAGATAGATTCCTGCGTCGCCGTCCCTGAGCTCTACCGCCTCATGAACTCCTGTAGATGCTCCGCTCGGCACGGCCGCCCTGCCGAACGAGTTTTCAGTGTATACATCGACTTCAACGGTAGGATTACCTCTCGAGTCAAGAATCTGGCGTGCAAGAACTTTCCTGATTATGGGCATAGCGGATTTGGGTTTTTGTTTTATGAAACAGGCGACAAAGCCGGGCGGAACAAGCGGTTCCGTTACCGGATCACAATGCATAAATTTATCCAATTTCCATGCGATTTCATTGCTGCCGCACCATCAAATAAAGCTTTTTTTTGTTTATTGAATGATAAGCTGTTTTTCACCTGAAGAGATCAGACAGCACCAGACTTCTTTTATCCTGGCCCGCAAAGAAAACGGGCCGCCGTTGAAAAACCGTTGCATGCGCTTCGAGGTCGATGCCGCCATAGCGCAGGAACCGGAGTGGACCCGGAGATGCACGCCGATTCCTGGAAGCCGGGAGCATACACAACAGGTTTTTCAGTTGCGCCCAACAATCAATTCAACCAAGGAGTGCCGCCATGCAAGCCGTCCAACCCGAACAACTGCGAAACATTGTCGTAACCGGCCATGCCGGATCCGGTAAAACCATGCTCTGTGAATCACTGGCCCTTTCGATGGGAGTGATCAACCGCCTGGGCAGCATCGACGACGGAAACACCATTTCGGACTATTCAGCCGACGAGGTACAGAGAAAACACAGTCTCAATACCAGTATCCTTAACGGGTTCTGGAATGACCATAAAATCAATATTATCGATACACCGGGCCTGGTTGACTTCCACGGAGACGTCAAATCTGCCATGCGTGTAGCCGATACCGTTCTTATCGCCGTCAATGCGGCAACCGGCGTTGAGGTCGGTACCGATTCGGTCTGGGAATATACCCAGGAGTACTACAAACCGACCATGTTCGTGCTGACCAAGCTCGACGCCGACCGCACGAACTTCAGCAACTCTCTGGAAGAGCTGCGGGAGCATTTCGGCCACCTTGTGACTCCTATCCAGTTCCCGGCTGAAGAAGGGCTCGGCCACCATATCCTCGTTGACGTGCTGCTGATGAAACAGCTGGAATTCAACCCGGACAAGCCGGGCAACATGACCGTATCCGACATACCCGCCGTCCATCTGAAACTGGCCGAGGAGTTTCATCAGCAGCTCATAGAAGCCGTCGCCGAAACCGACGAGGAGCTGATGAACCGTTTCTTCGAAGTAGGAACCCTCACCGAGGACGAACTGCGCTCCGGCATCAAATCGGCCCTGCTCACCAGAACCTTTTTCCCCGTATTCTGCAGTTCGCCGCTACACCTTATCGGCACCGAACGGCTTCTCAACGGCATCGTCAACCTCTGTCCCTCCCCGATCGAAAGGGGGCCCGAACATTCGCTCTGCACGATCGACGATACGGAAAACCTTCTCGAACCCGATCCGGAAGGTCCGACGGTCGCCTTCATTTTCAAAACCATGTCGGAACCGAGGGTAGGAGAGGTTTCATATCTCCGCGTTTATTCGGGCCATATCGAAACCGGCCATGAACTTATCGATGTGCAGACAGGACAGCTTGAAAAAATCGGCCAGGTATACACCGTGCTCGGCCAGAAAAAACTGCCTGTCGAAAAACTTCTTGCCGGTGACATCGGCATGGTTGTCAAGCTAAAGGACGCCCACACCAACGATACGCTTACCGACAAGGGTAAAAACTGCCGGATCAGTCCGATAGTCTTTCCGCAGCCGGTTTTCGCTTCGGCAATCATCCCGGTTGCACAGGGTGACGAAGAGAAAATTTCCGCCGGTCTGCATCATCTGCATGAAGAAGACCCGAGTTTTGCCATTATCCATGATGTAGAGTTTAACCAGACGATCATTAAAACCCTTGGCGAAACCCATCTTGACATCATCATCAGCCGCCTGCAGAACAAGTTCAACGTTCAGGTCGAGACCGCTCCGATAAAAATCCCCTATCGCGAAACCATCCGTGTTGCCGCTACAGCCCAGGGAAAATACAAGAAACAGTCTGGCGGCAGGGGCCAGTACGGAGATGTCTGGCTGAGACTTGAACCAAAAGAGAGAGACAGCGGTTTCGAATTTTCAAGCGAAGTTGTCGGCGGTGTGGTTCCTACCCGTTATCTGCCCGCAGTCGAGAAAGGTGTCCGGGAGTCCATCTCGACCGGCATTCTTGCAGGCTTTCCCGTTATCGACCTCAAGGCTGTCGCCTACGACGGATCCTTCCATCCGGTCGACAGTTCCGAATTCGCCTTCAAGATAGCGGCCAGCATGGCATTCAAATCGGCATTCGAAAAAGCAAAGCCTCTTCTCCTTGAGCCGTTCTACTCCCTGGAGGTTTATGCTCCAGAGCAGTACACCGGCGAAATCGTAGGTGAAATCTCCAGCAGAAGAGGCAAGATTATCGGCATGGACACTGATGCACGTTTTCAGATCGTCAAAGCACTGATTCCTCAGGCTTCGCTCTCCTCGTTCCACCACTCCCTGACGAGGCTGACGCAAAGCAGGGCAAAATATTCCTACGGCTTCAGCCACTACGAAGAGGCTCCCCAGGAGATCATGCAGGAAATCATTGCAGAAAACCGCCAGCACTGAAACGTTTCCCGGTGACGTTCTCCGGAAGCGTAAAATCCTTCCGGAGAACGACGCTCAAAGCAATCCCGCAATCGACTTGATCTTAAGCCACCAGACAATCCAGACCGCTTCACGGATATTCTTTCGGGTCATTTTGGATTTACCGACCGTCCGGTCGGTAAAAACTATCGGAACCTCCCGGATAATGAACCCCTTTTTCCATACCCTGAAATTCATTTCTATCTGAAAAGAGTACCCCTGGGAATTAACCCGCTGAAGATCGAGGGATTCGAGCACCTCTCTCCTGAAGCATTTGAACCCGCTGGTAGGATCGAAAACCGGAATACCGGTTATCATGCGGGTATACCCGCTTGCCAGTTTTGAGAGCACCAGCCTTCCAAGAGGCCAGTTAACCACATTGACCGTATTGTTCACATAACGGGAACCTATCACAAGATCAGCGGAGTCCATACCCCCTACCAGCGAGGGAATCATCTCGGGGTCATGGGACATATCTGCATCCATCTCTATAATAAACCGGTACTCTTTCTGCAGGGCGTAACGGAATCCTGCAAGATAGGCAGTGCCAAGACCCTGCTTGCCGCTTCTTTCCATGAGCCTCAGACCGGGCCTTCCGGGCTGCAGGGAGGTTACGATTGCTGCCGTTCCGTCAGGCGATTTGTCGTCGATAACCAGAATATCGAGTCCTGAAGGATAGAGGGTAAACACCTTTTCAATCACCCTCGATATATTTTCGGACTCGTTGTAGGTTGGAATGATGACAAGGATATCCGGGTCTCCACCTTCGGGCGGAAACGGACGGGATTCGGCGGAGGAGGTCATCAGAGATGTGATTTCCGTCATAATGCAATAGTCACTCTTCAAAAAAAAAGCATTGCCCGCTGACAGGGGCAATGCTTTTGTGGTATTTCATGCAAACGCGAACGTTCCTAACGGACTTCCCGATGAAAGCGGTGAAGAAAGCGAAGATCAAAATCAAGCCTTTCGGGAGGCGTATAGGAAAAGTCGAGCACCTGACCATCCGGCAGTACCTCGATCAAGGCCCCCGACGGACACTCGTCACCGGAGAAGCAGGCCGAACAGGAGATGCAGGCAACCTGATCGATGTAGCATCTGAATCCTCCTTCCTGAACATCTCCGTAAAACTTGTAGCCGATGGCATTGACCTTGGGAGGACATTTATCAAGACAAAGTCCGCATCCTACACAGAGATTTTCAATAATGAAATAGTGCTTTTTCGCTCTTGGAGCCGCAGGCTTGGCAACCGGCGCCCCTTTTGCGGCAGGAGCGGCTCCCGATGCCGGTGCGGCTTTTGCTGCCGGGGCTGCAGGCTTTGCCCCCGGTGCCGGTTTTGGCGCAGGCTTCGGAGCTGCTTTCTTTACGGGAAGCGCGGATTCCTGACGGATACCGGTTCTTCCAAGATTGACATTCAAGGCTTCAAGGCGAGGCTTTCCTGATGTCTGCTTCGGCGCTGATGCCTTCGGTTTAGCCTGATCCTGCTTTGCAGCCGGCGCGGCAGCTTTGGGTGCGGCCGGTGCTGCTTTCGCTGCTGGAGCGGCAGGCTTTGGAGATATATCTGGCTGTTTAACAGGCTCGGCCATAAAAACCCTCCTCTTAAATTGACAATGGTAAAAGTATTGACAGGCCAAAAGAGATCCGGAGGGTTTTTGAGGCCCCCCGGGATGGACTAAACTCAGGCAACCAGCTTGATCAGGAAGTCCACAACCTGTGTCAGCATCTGCTGTCCGGATACGGTAGCATCAGCGACAGGAGGAGGCAGCGGAGAATCTGTCTGATAGAAACCGTTACCGATAAAGAGGAAGACCAGCATAAAGGTACCGCCGAAATACAGGAAGGTACCGGCAAGCTTCGAATCGGAAATCGTCAGAACCGGGAAGCGGAAAGACACGTCCCTGTTGAGGAACTTCTTGCCAAGCCAGCGTATGGTGCGGGTCTGGATATCGGCACCTTCAAGACGGGAACCGCGATCTTCAAACCATACGGCAAAGCTGATGAACCAGATCAGGTGGCCGATCATGAGAATCACCGAAAGATGAGAGCTCGAGAAGATCGTCACGGTCTCCGTCCAGAAATAATAGAAGATGCCCGAGGTATAGTGATGAGCCAGTCCGGCAACCGAATCCCATGCCTTCGCATCGGCAACAGGCACACCGTACATCATCGAAGCAATCCATGCGCCATCGATATACCAGCAGACAGCTGAAAGACCCTTGACTCCCCAAAGCATGGCGAACCAGAGCTGATCCTGAATGGATACGCCGCAGGTACCACCGTAAACCGGGCCGAGACAGGGGAAAGAATACGAGTTCTTTTTCAGACCGAGATCATCCCACAGTGGAGAGGTGTGCGAGAAGAATGCGATACGCACGAGCGCGATAAGGGAGAACAGCGAACCGGCAGTAATGACATGAGCCATAACCCAGTCGTTGATACTCGGATCGGCAAACATCCATTGGAACATCGGAAGAGGTTTCAGCCAGTAGAACGACATCATGATATTGGTGCCGAAAATATTCAGCTCGCAGATGGTGTTCCAGACGATAACCGCATAAACGGAAAGCATGGTGGCGAAGCATAGTGCCATGACGGTACCAAGAATCTTGACCTGAACTTCCTGGTCGCGGCCTTTGGTGATCCATATGGACTTGATCTGGTTGTACAGACCGTTCAGCTGAATCTTGAGGAGGTACTGACCGCCATGATAGACACCTGCAAAAACATAGAGAACGCCGCAGATGATATGGTTGAAGGTAATCAGATTGATGACCACCCTCGACATGCCGAATGCCTGACCGTTCTTTGGAAGAATTGCATAAGGAGCGAATTCGGCGAATTCCTTTTTGCCGGATATGATTCTGCCGCCTTCCTGAACGAAGTCGTAGCTGACACGGTTGAATGGTTCACCGTAGAGATAGAATACGAGATTGTCAAGTTCCTTGTAATAGGCATGGAAAGATGGCTGCTGGAAAGCCACGAAAGCAATGACGCCGAGCGCGATGTTTACGTAGCCGATAGCGGTCAGGTGAACCGAAAATGCAGCTTTCATGTCATCATTGAGGTGAATGGCTGCATTGGGAGGGTTATTCCACCAGTAGATTCCGAGCGCGAAGAAGATAACCGCAAAAACGAACGACATGAACGGCTCTGAATTGATGGTCTGGAAATCGGGTACGGGAGGAATACCGAGAGCGAACCACATCACAAGACCCCAGCCGAGGAATAGCAGCGACATGTATACGGTGTGAGGGCCGAGGGCGTCCTTGTAGGTCTTTGCACTGGTGCCGTTGAAAGCCATATCTCCGAACTTGCCGAGGAAACGGAAGTCGCGGAAGTTACCAGCCCTGCCGGTAAAGGGGTTGGTCAGGTTGTGCGTCCAGTGTCTCCATCCGCCAAAAAGCAGAATGGAACCGGAAACGACATGCAGGAGAGCCCACCCGAGAAGGTTGATCGCCGCCTGTTCGAGATCGGCGGTTTTTGTGCTGTAGGTGTCGATACCGAGGGATACCATCCTCGGCTTGATGGTAAGGTAGAACCAGTTATCGTGAAAACCCGCATAACCGCCCGGAAAAACCTGGATTCCGGAAATGTAGTAGATGGCCATCAGAAAACCCATGACGCCAAGAAGCGCAAGATGGCCGCCGACTACCTGCTCGTCGTCCAGCTTTTCGGTATCAAAGACCTGATACCACTTCGTGGTTCTGGTTTCTGTCCTCTGGAACAGAAATCTCCTCATTTTGGCAGCGTCCTGTTCCTTGATAACGGACGGACCGCCGGGTGCGCCGTTTCCCTTGGGAGAAGGAGCATTCCCCTTGGGAGGTGGGACAGATCCCTTTGGCTTGACTCCTGCAGGATTCACTTGTTCAGCCATTGTATTCTCTCCTTTGTTTGGTCGTATTTCAGGTTGAAGAAACCGAAAAGAAAATCTGTGCGTTGTGCCTTACTAAGCCTGGTAGCCACCAGTCCGGATTTCAGATAAAAAAGCACATGGATCAATGCTGCTCTTGAACGGGATCAACAGCGCTGGGCTGCTATCATGTGCGAATTCCATAAAAATCAGCAAGGAATACAGAACAAAATCAATCACTATTGCCGTCACAAGTCGCATGCCCGACAAATCAATTGACATAGTAGCAGACAAAATAAGAAAAATTATTTAACTAATAAATTTTTTTGGCGCGGCTTTCACCCGCAGCGGCTGTATTTTAGCCATTCTAACTTACCGGAACCCCTGGTGGTTCATCGAATGGACCCCGGACAAGACACTAAAAACAGACCCCGCAACAACCGGCAGATAACTGAATGCAGATCAATTTCACAAAGCTCTCGGGAGCTGGAAACGATTTTATCGTCATCGACAACAGGAGCAGGGCCCTGCAGCTCACAGGGCATCAAATCAATGCCCTGTGCAGGAGAAGAACCGGAATAGGTGCCGACGGCCTCATCCTCATGGAACCATCGGCACGCTTCGACTTCAGCATGCAATATTATAATGCCGACGGACTGCCGGGATCGATGTGCGGCAACGGAGGAAGATGTGCAGCCTATTTCGCTTATGCCTCAGGAGTTCCGTCTGCAGAAAAGGGACGCTACTCTTTCGAGGCAAACGGCAACCGCTATGATGCGGCCATCATCGGCCCTGAGCTGGTAAGGTTGCACATGCTCGACCCTGAGGATTTCCGTGACGGTCTGCCTGTGGAAGGAGGCCTCTGCCATTATGTCAACACGGGATCCCCCCACGCTGTAATCTATACCTCCCCTGGTGAACTCGACAGTCTCGATGTCTATACCGAGGGATGCACGGTAAGGCACCGAAAGGATCTTTTTCCGGAGGGAACCAATGTCAACTTTCTTGAAATAACCTCTCCGGACAGTCTCAGTGTAAGAACATTTGAAAGAGGCGTCGAGGATGAAACCCTTGCCTGCGGCACCGGAGCGGTTGCTGCTGCGCTGATGAGCTACCGGCTTGGGAAGGTAACCTCGCCCACCGTGAAGGTTAAAGTCCGGAGCGGCGACATCCTTGAAGTCGCCTTCAGTGAAAATCTGAAAACCGTAACCCTCTGCGGCCCGGCAAAAATCATCTACCAGGGCACGGTCGAACTCCCGTAGCTTCTTCTCCCCGTAGTGCGTAACGGATTACTTTCCCAGAGGGCATTCACGGGGAAATACTCGAAAAAACGGAAAATCCTCCCTATCTTTTTAAAAGACCGGCAAGCAAACTCCCGCACAACCATTCATGAATCCTGAAATACGATATCCTGCCGTAGCCGAGGCATTTTATCCTGCAGATACCCGAGAACTTGAAACCCTGATCACCACCCTGCTTCAACATGCTGCACCTGAATACGAAAAAAGAAAAAAAATCAGGGCAATCATCACTCCCCATTCGAGCTACCTCTACAGCGGAGCAATCGCAGCATGTGCCTACAAAGCCATAATCGGCCACTCGTTCAAAACTGTTTTTCTCATGGGCAATGCCCATGCCTATCTTTTCGAAGGCATCGCGCTCGACACGCATAAAGCATGGCACTCTCCTCTCGGCAACATCCCTGTCAATACGACCCTGAACCGGAAACTCCTGCAGAAGGAACCGAAATTGATTCACGAGCTGAATATCGCCCACCATTCCGACCATACGCTGGAAATCCAGCTACCTTTTCTGCGGCGCACACTCAAACCAGGATTCTCCATCCTCCCCATGCTTTTCGGCGAAAACACCGGGGATATCCACCAAAAAACAGCCGAACTGCTGCTCTCCCTGCTGGAAGATGACGACCTGATCGTTGTCAGTACCGACCTGTCGCACTATCCCGCATACCGCGATGCCAATACGATAGATCGCCTGACCCTTGAGCATGTCGTAAGCGGTAACATCGATGGTCTCGAAGAGCACGAACGCAGAACCATCAATCACGGCACTACCGGCGAGATAAGCCTCTACTGCAGTCCCGATGCCTTGAAAACCCTGCTGGTCATAGCAGGAAAGCTTGGCTGGCAGGCCGAAAAACTGTGCTATAACAACAGTGGCGAAGGCCCTTATGACGACAAAATGAGTGTCGTAGGCTTTGGCACCGTCATCTTCTTCGAGTCCTGAGCAAGTTAATTCAACCCCGCTTGCGCGGCTTTCTTCCCGAGTTAAACCACGCCACAACCCATGATCGAAAGAAACGAATCCGTTCGGTGCACACTTCCCGACATGCTTATGCAGACGGAATCCGCATCAGAGCGTAACCCTTTCATCTTTGCCCGAAAACAGCTTGACGAAGCAGCAGCTATCATGAAACTCGATCCTGCTACCCATGAGCTGCTCCGCTGGCCGCTCCGGGAACTCCACGTCACCATGCCGGTTAAAATGGATAACGGGTGCACAAAAATCTTTCATGGTTTCAGGGTACAGTATAATGATGCGCGCGGGCCGAACAAGGGTGGCATCCGCTTTCACCCTGATGAAACCATCGATACGGTAAGGGCGCTGGCAGCATGGATGACCTGGAAAACAGCCGTCATGGACCTGCCTCTCGGGGGAGGAAAAGGCGGGGTGATCTGCGATACGAAATCCATGTCGAGCGGCGAACTCGAACGCCTCTCACGCGCCTATATCCGTCAGGTCGGCCGTATGCTTGGCCTTGAAAAAGACGTTCCCGCGCCCGACCTGTACACAACGCCCCAGATTATGGCCTGGATGGCAGACGAATACTCCTTTATGCAGGGAAACAACGAATTCGGAGTCATAACCGGAAAGCCCCTTGCCATCGGTGGATCGGCAGGGAGAGGAGATGCCACGGCACGGGGTGGAATCTATTGCGTAAGGGAAGCCTCCGAGGTCATCGGCCTGAACCTTTCCGGAAAAAAAGCTGCAATCCAGGGATACGGCAACGTAGGCAGTCATGCACATAAACTTGCCGCCGAACTGCTCGGCATGAAGGTGGTCTGTGTATCGGACTCTAAAGGCGGCATATACAATCCCGAAGGTCTCGACCACGCCGAAGTCAGTGCCCACAAGGAGGCTGCCGGTTCGGTAACCGGCTTTCCCGGATCCCTGGCGGTATCGAACGAAGAACTGCTTGAACTCGACGTTGCCGTACTTTTTCCGGCAGCGATGGAATCGGTGATAACCGGCTCGAACGCAGAAAACATCAGGGCGAAAATCGTTGCGGAACTCGCAAACGGACCGACCACTCCCGAAGCCGACAGCATCCTCTACAGCAAAGGAATCCTCGTCATACCCGACCTTCTCTGCAATGCAGGCGGCGTCACGGTATCCTACTTCGAAATGGTTCAGAACACCTACGGATACTACTGGGACGAGGATGAGGTATACCGGCGGCTTGAAAAAAAGATGAAAACCGCATTCCGGAGCGTGAACGAAACGTCCGGCAGATACAACGTTCATAACCGCCTCGGAGCATATATCGTAGGTGTCGGACGCGTGGCGGATGCCATGAAGCTGAGAGGGTGGATATGACGCAGGCCCGGCCAACGGGTATTATTATAATAATAATATATGCTCGAGTATCTCGATAACGCTGCGTACGCAGGGAGTGCATACCTTGCTGAAAAACCCGTTATCAGAGTAAGACTTTCGTCCTTCGTCGATCATGAGCTCGCATCCGTTCAGCAGAGTGCTGCAGCAACAGGAGCCGTGCCGTTCGGCAAACCGGCACATGAGCTCCCTGGTCTTTGCGTATATGATGACCGAAGCCGACCTGTCGTCGCCTTCCCCACGGCCATACCTGGCACCGATAACCATGATGCCGCAGGTCACGGCACCGCAGACCTCCTGCATCCGTCCAATCCCGCCGCCGAACCCCGAGGAGATCTTCAGTGCGGTATTCCCCGCTATTCCGAGATCGTCGCTGAAGGCGAACAATACCGACTGGGCACAGTTGTACCCTTCCGAAAAAATCGAAACCGCATGGTCACCTCTTGTCATCGTTATATCCTCCTTTCCGATATCGTTCAGCAGCCGGCGCACCCGGCAGGATTCAGGAAAACCCCCTCCGCTTTATTATTATTCCTGCTTCCGGCAAAAAATCTCTCCGGAAAACGACAATCCTCCCTGCAAGAGGCAACTACGAAGCCTCACGTTTTTTCCGCCGCCACTCCCAGGGAGGAACCGGGCGGGAATCGGCCCACAGGCCGCTGCGCCGCTCGAACGCATCGAGTTCCGTGCGTCCGTAGGAAACATCCCTGGAGTACTCCCTGTACCACCAGGCATATCCGTGCCTGACCAGCTGGAGATTGACATTGGTAGCGCCGATATAGACCACCCCGATGAGACGCCCATACCGGTCCCGGTCCGTCACATCGATCCTTACCGTTTTTCCGTAAACCAGCGAAGAGACGAACTGCTTTGCCCTGTTGCCGTAGGGCTGGTTTTTTTCCGGGGTATCGATGTGAGCCAGACGGATAACGTGAAGTTCACGGCCGGCATCGAGCATCACGATGGTGTCGCCGTCCCTGACCCTGACAACCCGCCCTTCGAGTTCCAGGGCATGAGCAGAGGATATGCGGAGAAAAATCAGCAGAAAAAAGAAAACGAAACAGCGAAACCGGGGGTAAACCATCACTAATGAACTACTTGAAATTTCATGAACAGACGCTCGACGGCGTTTTTTCCTCTCAGGTCATGCGATCAGCCGGTTTTTCCGGGAAAAAAGCTGCCGCACCGGATGAAACCCCGGTGCGCAGCCGCCTGAATTCACCTCACGGAAGCCTCAAAGGCACTCTGTTCGATGTAAGCCACGATATCCCCTACGGTCAGTACCGGAAACCCGTACTGCCGTGAAAAGGCAACGGTCTCTTCGATACCGGCCATCGTCCCGTCGGGATTGGTCAGCTCGCAGAGTACCCCTGCAGGGTTAAGACCGGCAAGCCTCATGAGATCGACCGTGGCTTCGGTATGGCCGGGACGTTCAAGTACGCCTCCCGGCCTTGCCCTGAGCGGAAAGATATGGCCCGGACGGCGGAGATCGGATGGCCGGGCATTTTCAGCAGCAGCGGTTCTGACTGTTTTCACCCGGTCAGCGGCGGAAACGCCGGTCGTAACCCCTTCGACGGCCTCGATGGAAACGGTGAATGCAGTCTGAAATCCACTGGTATTGTGCTCAACCATCATGGGAAGCTCAAGGGAGCGGATCTTCTCTTCGGTCATGCATAGGCAGACAATACCGCTGCACTCGCGAATGAGCATGGCCATCTGCGGAACCGTGACGGATTCTGCCGGAAAAATGAGATCGGCCTCGTTTTCGCGACCGGGATCATCAGCAACAAGCACTCCCTGTCCCTTGCGGAGGGAAAGAAGCGCCTGCTCGACACGGGAAAAAGCACTGCGGGATTGTTCGGAAAGCATCTGATTCATGGCTGCTGTATTAAAAATTGCATGAATCAGGGCGCAGGAATGCCCTTGAGGCATTCTCATTCTCTTTCATCCGGACTCTGACCGTCGGCTTTGGCTTTTCACCAAATCTGCTGACCTTCCGCCATACACCGGAAGCGCTCGCGGGCTCTCCGGATAAAGCTCCCGGAATACCGCCGGTGGGGAATCACGCCCCGCCCTGAGAAACAAGCTTGAAAAAATAACATGAAAAGATACGCGCCGGAAACCGATCTTCAAAGCCCTGAAACGTCGCACCTTCATGTTCAGGGAGATACGCTGAACATGAAAACTTTTTTGATACATCAGAGCATGAACTTTTTTCCGCTCAGGAAATGTTATTTTTCCGGCAGGACAGTATACGGAAACTGTAGGAGGTTGCCCTACCGCCCTGTAAAGAACGTTTCACAACCAGAACACCAAACATAAACGGAGATAACAATATGCAGAAATGGGTATGTGTACCGTGCGGCTATGTCTACGATCCTGAAGTAGGCGATCCTGACGGCGGGGTTGAACCGGGAACCGCTTTCGAAGACATTCCGGATGACTGGGTTTGTCCGGTATGCGGCGTAGATAAAACATTGTTCGAACCTTACGACGAACGCAGCGCAAGGTAATTGCCATTGAAACAGATGCAGCGCCTCAACAGGCGCTGTTTCTGTTTTACCCGTTTTTCAAACCATATCACAGCCTCGTTTGAGCAGAGCCTCTATCCTTTCGGCAAATTCCTCAAGATTGAACGGTTTGGTAATGTAATCGGCTGCACCGAGCTGGAGCCCTTTTTCACGATCTTCACTGCCGTCCTTCGCTGTAAGCATGACAAGAGGAATGCCCTCGTATGCAGGATTGCCTTTGATGAGAGCCGTCAACGAAAAACCATCCATACCGGGCATGGTGATATCGACAACCAGCAGGTCGGTTTTTTCACCCCGAGCCAGAATATCGAGTGCTTCAGCCGCATCTCCGGCAGTAAGAACGGTAAACTTCCTGCCGAGGTTATGGGCAAGAAGACGCCTGATGTTAGCGGAATCATCGACAATGAGTATGGTATGCGATTTCATGAGCGCTCCTGTTTACTTGCAGCATGGTTTCATCAATAACGGCAGTCTGACAAGGAATACCGTACTCCGGTTCGGGATGGAGTGTACCTCGACCGTTCCATCATGAGCTGCGACAATCTCCTTCACGATGGAAAGCCCGAGGCCTGTTCCATCGACGGCATCTCCGGGACGTTCAACCCTGAAAAATTTTCCGAATATTTTTTCAATATCCTCTGCCGGAATGCCCGGACCGTTATCCTCCACACTAAAGAGCAGCGACTGGGCATCACAGGACAGACGTACCTGAACGAGCCCTCCGTGGGGCGTAAATTTCAGCGCATTGCCTATGATGTTGATGGCAACCTGTTTCAGGGAATCCTGATCGGCAAAAATATGCTCCATCGGTGCACACACCCTCAGACGCAGTTCGATGTTTTTTTCATCTGCCCTGATTTTCAGACTCCGGCATACATCCGAAATGGTGATTGAAGGATCAAGTTCGCTTTTTTTGTAGGAAACCCTGCCTGAATCAATTCTCGATATCATCAGTACATCCTCGATCAGGGCGGAAAGTCTTTTGCTCTCTTCGTGGATAATCGAAATAAACTCCATCCTGGTATCACGTTCGAGTTCATCCTGTTCCCGGAGAAGCGTACCGGTAAACCCGAGAATCGAAAAAAGCGGCGTACGCAGTTCATGCGATACCGTGGAAATAAAATCGTTTTTCATCCGGATATTGTCCCTGACGAGCCTCTCTGAATGCTTCTGTTGGGTGATGTCTCGGAAAATGCCGACAAAACGGTGAAAATGCTCCGTCGTGAACGTCGCTGAACTGATGTGCACATCGATGCGTATTCCATGGCGGGTCACGATCTGGGTTTCCAGTGTTCCCGCCCTCCCGTTGCAGGCATTCCTGAAGTAGGCCACCCCCTCATCACGAAGCTCATCAGGATAAAGGTCTCCGATATGCAGACGGGAAAACTCCTCGGGAGTGTATCCGAAAAAGAGCTGACCCTGACGGTTCCACTCGACAAGAACACCGTCTTCGGCATCTGCCACAATAATGGCGTCAGGAATAGCCTGAAAAAGATCAAGATATTTTTTCCGGTTTTCACGAAGTTTTCGCTCGGTATCCTTCAGTTCGGTAATATCGATCACTATTCCCCTGAACCCTCCCGAACCGTTTCTTCCGGTTATCGGCGCACTGTAAACCAATGCAGGAAATCCTGCGCCATCGTGCCTGAACACCGTAAATTCATGAGCACCGAGAGGTCTGGAAGTCTTTTTCACGCGAAGAGCGTGCATGAGGCGACTTTTATCTTCGGGAGCAAAAAACTGAAGTGCATGAAGACCCCGCTTCAGTTCTTTCCTGCTGTACCCGAAGGTGCTGAACCCCGCCCGGTTCGAATAGGTAATAAAGCCTTTACGGTCGGTTTCAAAAACCG
Organism: Chlorobium sp.; assembly: GCF_021740465.1. GTDB lineage: Bacteria > Bacteroidota > Chlorobiia > Chlorobiales > Chlorobiaceae > Chlorobium. The sequence goes on from NZ_JAIOZR010000012.1 coordinate 47,203, forward strand.
GCTGCGGCAGAAGATCGGCCAGTTCCCTGAACCGTCGATTGCTTTTCAGAAGGGCTTCCCGGTTTTTTCTTACTTCCGTAATATCCTGAATAAACGCAAGAATATGGGATACGGACTTGTCCTGACTTGCAACCGGGCTGATAATGGCATGCTCCCAGGAAAGTTCCCCGTTCCGCTTATGATTGCAGAAATCCCCCTGCCAGACCTTTCCTGAAACAATGGAATTCCTGAATTTCATCGACAGGCTTTCCGGCTGAGCCTCGTCGTCGAAAATATTTTCCTGTGGCGCACTGCTTTCGCTCAGAGCATTCCGAAAAGCCGTAAACGACGGATTGGTATACTCAATATGCCCCCTGTTATCGGTAATGACGACCGCCACAGGACTCTGATCGACTGCGGCCGACAGCAACCGCACCTTCCTTCGGAGTGCGGATTCCGAAAAAGCGTTTTTCAGAACGATTTCCAGCCGCTGGGCATCGACGGGCTTGGTCAGGTAATCATACGCGCCGATTTTGATGCATTGCACCACCTGGTCTATATCTCCGGAACCGGATATCATAATAACCGGGAGCGCATAATTGTTCTCCATCAGAAAACGCAGCACATCGATACCATCTTTTCCCGGCATCGTGATATCGAGAAGAAGCGCGTCGAACAGTGAGGACTGGAGCATCGAAACGGCTTCATTCCCTCCGGATGCAGTAACCGGATGATAACCGAGCCGTGCTACAATACGGGAAACCGTATTTCGTACCAGCTCGCTGTCGTCGGCAATCAAAACCGTTGTGTGATCGTCAATATTCCGCATAGGGCAACTGATTGGTGGGTTGCCTGATCAAATACCCGCCGGAAAGGAGAGGAACCATTACCGAAAAACCCTGAAGAACTTTCCCCTGCCAAAGGCAGGCCTCCTCAGTCGCAGAAAAGCACCTTGTACTCCCTGCTGACAAAGGTATTGGCAAGACGCCTCAGCTTCAGAGCACTCTGGTGTTCTTTTTCAAGCACCTTCCATCGATGCTCGTCGGTTGATTCCTTTCCTCTGAGCCTCTGGTTCTTTTTTGTCTCGTAATAGGTAAGATCGATGTACACGCCAAGGTCGATGCCGTCTGTTGAAATAGCGTAAAGCCCGTCAATGATGAGCAGTTCAATGGGGGAAAAATCGGTAATCAGAAGATCGACCTCTTCGGTGATAATATCCACACAGGGCATACTTGCCTTGCGGCCTTTACGAAAATCCTCAATATTGCGGTGGAGCCAGGCATGATCATACTCGTCTGGACCGACCGATTCGAAATTGTTGCGCTCGCGTTCCTCACGCCTCTTCTGCGGCTCCACCCTGTAGTAGTTGTCGGTATGAAGAATCTTAACCCTTATCCCGGCTTTCTTCAGTACAAGGGCAAGGGAATGGGCAAGCTCGGATTTCCCCGCACCGGACTCTCCCGAAATAGCGACAATGAACCGGTACCCGGGACACTTTTCCTCTTTTGCCTCTCTTTCAACGAGCACTCTTTCGGAAATCGCCTCGGCGGCTTTTTTGTGTTTGTTGCTGATTAGCAGAATGTCACTTAACACGGTATTTGGGGATTATCATGTTGCAAGTCAAAGACACACGACAGGCAAGGGGTATCATTGCAGAAAGGAAGAAGCGGCCGACATACACTGCAACGTACCGGTAATATAGAAAAAACGTATGATCATTCGGAACCCCCTTCCGGAATGAAGGTCACTCTCCGCGAACAGGATTCGAACCTGCATTCCGAAAGGTCGGGATAACAGCCGCTGCAACGGAACTGTCCCGGATACAGGATGTTCAATAATCACCCTGCGTTTCCTGCTCTTGAGCGTTTTTTCGGCATCCGGTGCCGGTGATCGCGATGCATACTGCCGCATGAACACCAGCTTCCACGGACGATATCGTGACGTAAAGCCACGCTCCCTGCTGTTATGTGATACAAGACGGCGCACGGAATCAGAAGGTATCCCTATATAGCATCGGTCACCCCGTTCGGAATAAAGGATACAGACATAGCAGATTGCCGAGTCAGACAATGTCATCGGAATCTCGCTTGATTTGCGGGGGCGCAATAAACAGGAAAAGGCAGAAGCTCGTTATGTTACTTCTGCCTTTTTGCGCTCCGCGAGTAGGATTCGAACCTACAACCCTTCGGTTAACAGCCGAATGCTCTACCATTGAGCTATCGCGGAATCTCCCGAATCTTTCGAATCTTGTCGATTCTGCGGCGAACGGGTTGTAAATATACGACCCTTTTCGTGATTTCCAAACGAAGCCTCCCTGTTTTTTTCGATTTTTCTCCCGTTTGCAGGTCATGCGTCTTTCATTTTCCATAATAATTTTTGTACATTGGTGTTCTTTTACTGAAAAGGGGGGTATATGCATAAAGAAAAGGCATTGATAGAGATCCGGATCGCGGGTCTTATGCAGGGAACCCATACATTTGATTTTACCTGCAGAGCCGGAGACTTCAGGGGCCGGGAACTGGCTGAAAACGTATTTGCCAGGGATATTACCGTAACAGCAATTGCAGACAAGACCGAAAATGAACTGACGGTCACCATACGGACTGCGACGGTAGCCGATTTCACCTGCGATATCTGTCTTGCACCCCTGGAAAGGGAAATCAAGGGAGAGTACCGGGTTTATTATTTATACAGTACTGAAGAAGAGAGCACGGAAGACATCGATGAGGATCACCGCCTGATCGACACGAATACGGTATCCATCGATCTGACGGAGGATGTGCGCGAAACCCTGCTGCTCTCTCTGCCGATGAAGGTTACCTGCAGCGGAAATCCGGACTGCCGGCTTTACAGCAACGAATCAGGAAAGGATGAATTCCCTGTCGATGAGAGAAGTTCATGGCAGGAATCTCTTGAACAGCTGAAAAACAAGTATCGTTAACCGACTATAAAATCAGAGGACAACCATGGCAAATCCAAAAGCCAAAATGTCTAAATCCAGAAGGGATAAAAGACGCGCCCAGTTCAACGCCCGCACGAAAGCGGCAACGACCGTTGTCTGCCCGAATTGCGGAGAGCCTACCCTTCCGCACCGTGCCTGCCGCCATTGCGGCCACTACCGCGGCAGAGCCGTTGTCACCAAATCCGCCAACAGCTGATAACACCACAGGACAACCCCTTCATGCTGACCATTGCTGTTGATGCCATGGGCGGAGACAATGCTCCCGCCTGTGTAATCGAGGGAACCATTCAGGCTTTACGGGAAAGCGGTAACAGATTTTCTGTTGTGCTGATCGGACAGTCCGAAAAAGTTGAACCCCTTCTTGCGCTGCAGGACACCGAAGGCCTGAACCTCAGATTCATGCACGCTCCTGAAGTAGTGACCATGGACGACATTCCTGCCATTGCCGTTAAAACCAAACAGGAATCATCTCTGGTCAGGGGACTGAAAATGTGCAAAGCCAAAGAGGCCGATGCCTATGTCAGCGCCGGAAATACCGGGGCCCAGATGGCCGCATCGCTCTTTGTACTCGGCAGACTGCCGGGAGTACTGCGACCGACGATTTACGCTTACTTTCCAAGAATACAGGACGGCCTCACCAACATTGTCGATGTCGGCGCCAATATGGACTGCAAACCTGAACATCTGGTTCAGTTCGCCGAAATGCTGACCATCTACCAGCGCTATGGTGCCGGTATCGAAAACCCGGTAACCGGTCTTCTCAACATCGGTGAAGAAGAGGGCAAAGGCTCCGAAGTACTGAAACAGGCATATAAGCTGCTCAAAGAGGCCGACAGCAAGGGGAAAATCAGTTTCGCCGGCAACATCGAAGGCCACGACATACTCAAGGGTAATGTCAGCATCGTCGTCTGTGATGGACTTGTCGGCAACACCATCCTGAAGTTCGGCGAAAGCATTCCCGGATTTCTGGGTTCGCTTTTCAAGCCGGCGGTGCAAAAGCTGGTTGGCGCGGGAGATCTCGATGAAAAAGCAGCAGCCCTTGCCACTCAGCTCTTTAAAAGCATGTTCGAACCTTTCGACGTGGAAAAATTCGGTGGCGTTCCGTTTCTCGGAGTGGACGGCATCTCAATTGTCGGTCACGGGCGCTCTTCGTCACGAGCTATCAAGAACATGATTTTCATGGCCGAGCATATGATCGAAAAACAGGTCAACGCCCGCATTGCCGAGGTACTTTCCGAAGCCTGATACCTGTTCTTCCGTCACAACCCGAAACCGCATGGCTCGCTGCCAGGCAGCTGATCAAGAACAATCCTGTATGAAATAACCGCATAGAACGCATGAAAGCTGCAATAACGGCAACAGCCAAATATTTACCCGACGGCGTGGTCACCAATCACGACCTTGAGCGGATGCTTGAAACCAACGACGAGTGGATCCGTTCAAGAACCGGCATCAGTGAGCGACGGATCATGAAAGATCCCGACAAGGCATCATCGTTCCTGTGCGGTGAAGTTGCAAAACAGCTTCTCGATAAACGGGGAATCAGCGCTGAGGAGATAGAACTCATCATTGTTGCGACCATGACGCCCGACATGCTGTTCCCTTCGACAGCCTGCCTTGTCCAGGACATAATCGGAGCGACCGGTGCGTGGGCCTTCGACCTTAATGCGGCCTGCTCCGGATTTATTTTCGCACTCAATACCGCAGCCCGCTTTATTGAATCAGGGGCACACAAAAAGGTAATGGTCATCGGAGGAGACAAGATGTCGTCCATCGTCGATTATACCGACCGTTCGACGGCCATACTTTTCGGAGACGGTGCGGCAGGTGTTCTTCTTGAACCGGCCGAGTCGGAAGGCTACGGCATTCTTGACGCCAGACTCTATTCCGACGGCACCAACGGCAAGGATCATCTGCTCATGAGCGGAGGAGGAAGCCTCCATCCAGCGACCCATGAGACCGTTGAAAAGCGCATGCATTTCATCCACCAGGATGGACGCCAGGTCTTCAAATCGGCTGTCACCGCAATGGCCGATACCGCTGCAGAGATCATGCAGCGCAACAATCTCGATGCCGAAAACATCGCATGGCTGATTCCCCACCAGGCAAACCAGCGCATTATCCAGGCCACCGCCGAACGAATGGGCCTCGGCATGGAAAAGGTAATATCGAACATCGCCCATTACGGCAACACCACTGCCGGCACGATTCCCATCTGCCTTGCAGAACTGGATGAACAGCGGAAACTGAACCGGGGCTCCAACCTTGTTCTGGTCAGTTTCGGGGCCGGCTACACCTGGGGCGGCATGTACATCAAATGGCAGTAACAGACACTTACCTCAGCACAGAAACAGGGCATTCATGAAAGCATTTGTTTTTCCGGGACAAGGTTCCCAATACTGCGGCATGGGCCGGGATATCTTCGAAGCCTTTCCGGCAGTAAAAGAGCTGATGCGGAAAGCCGACGAGATCCTTGGATTCTCCATCAGCAACATCATGTTCACCGGCAGTGAGGAGGAACTGCGACAGACCCGGTATACCCAACCGGCCATTTTCCTGCACAGTATCGCCATAGCGTCGCTGCTCGACAGCGAAGGCGTCGCCATGACGGCAGGGCACAGTCTCGGCGAATACAGCGCGCTCTGCTTTGCAGGAGCGATCAGTTTCGATGACGCCATGCGCATCGTGGCCAGAAGAGGTGAACTGATGCAGAATGCAGGACAGCAGAATCCCGGCACCATGGCGGCCCTTATCGGCATGCAGGACAGCGCTGTTGAAAACCTGCTGGCGGAGGCCTCTTCAGCCGGAGTCGTCCAGGCGGCAAACTTCAACTCTCCGGGTCAGGTGGTTATTTCAGGTGATGTTGCCGCGGTAAAAAAGGCCATTGAACTGGCCCCTTCGCATGGCGCGAGAATGGCGAAGGAGCTGGTCGTATCAGGTGCATTCCACTCGCCCCTGATGAAACCTGCCGAAGAGCAACTTGCTGCCGCCCTCGAAAATGTTGAAATCAGGGACTCCCGGATTCCGGTCTGCATGAACGCTGTTGCCATGCCGGTCACCGCCGCTCCTGAAATCAGAAAAAACCTGATCATGCAGCTAACCAGCCCGGTTCTCTGGACACAGTCCATAGAGTCGATGGTCGGCAACGGCATCAGGGAGTTCATCGAGATCGGCCCGCAGAAGGTTCTGCAGGGACTGATCAAAAGGATTGATAAATCGGTCACAGGCAGCGGCATCGATACCGCTGAGGATATCCGTCGATTTATCTGAACTTGAGTGAAAAAGGGCATATTCATTAACAGAAGAGAACCTACCATGTTTGAAGGAAAAATTGCAGTGGTTACCGGCGCGGCAAGAGGGATCGGGCAGGCTATAGCCTTCGATCTCGCCGAAAAAGGCGCGGGAGTGGTCGTTTGTGACATCAAGGAGGAGTGGCTGGCTGAAACCGCCGAGGGAGTCAGAAATCGAGGACGCGAAGTCTGGTGCCGGGAGCTTGACGTCACCAATACCGTTGCGGTACAGGAGGTCTTCGGAGAAATCGCCGAAACCACCGGAAGAATAGACGTTCTTGTCAACAATGCCGGCATCACCCGTGACGGGCTCCTGATGCGGATGAGCGAAGAAGACTGGGACGCGGTACTCACCGTGAACCTGAAAGGCACCTTTGCCTGTACGAAAGCCGTGACCCGTATCATGATGAAGCAGCGTTCGGGCGCAATCGTCAACATCGCCTCGGTTATCGGCCTTATGGGCAACGCCGGACAGGCAAACTATGCCGCATCGAAAGGAGGAGTGATCTCCTTCACCAAATCGGTGGCAAAGGAGTTCGCTTCACGCAATATCCGTGTCAATGCCGTGGCTCCCGGGTTCATAGCATCGAAAATGACCGATGCACTCACCGACGAGGTACGCAATAAAATGCTTGCCGTCATACCGCTGGCTCGATTCGGTCAGCCCGAAGATGTTGCAAGGGTCGTCTCGTTCCTGGCAGGAAGCGATGCCGCCTATATCACCGGAGAGGTAATCAACATCAGTGGCGGCATGGTCATGTAATTTGGGCAAGCCTATTTTCTTTGTATATTACTTAACGATTTTATTTTTTTTTATCCATAACAAACCACCAAAAAGGAGAACACAACAATGAGCGACGCCGAAATCAGAGATAAGGTATACGATATTATTGTCAGTAAAATGGGTGTCAACAAAGACCAGATCAAACCGGAATCGAAGTTTTCCGATGACCTCGGCGCAGACTCTCTCGATACCGTCGAACTGATCATGGAACTCGAGAACGAATTCGGTGTTCAGATTCCTGATGAAGATGCTGAAAAGATCAGCACCGTTCAGCAGGCTATCGATTACATCGTTAAAAAGTAACTGTACTTTCTCTTCGGGCATCACCGCCTGAAACAACATTAAAATCGCACAGATGGGTCAGGAACGCAAAAGAGTTGTCGTTACGGGAATCGGAGTTTTAGCCCCCATAGGTCTCAGCAAGGACGAGTTCTGGACCGGGCTGGTCGAGGGCAGAAGCGGCGCTGCGCCTATTACCTATTTCGATACATCTGATTTTGCGACCACGTTTGCCTGCGAGCTGAAAAACTTTTCCGCAGTTGATTATATCGACAGGAAATCAGCCGACCGCATGGACCCGTACTGTCAATATGCCGTTATTGCCGCAGAGCAGGCCCTGAAAGATTCGGGGCTTGACCTGCAGGCAATCGATCCCCTCAGGATCGGCGTCGTGCACGGTTCGGGCATAGGGGGCATGACCACCTACGACCAGCAGTTCAGAGCTTATCTCGAGCGGGGACCGAGAAGAATCAGCCCGTTTTTCATTCCCATGCTGATCCCCGACATCGCAGCCGGACAGATTTCCATGAAATTCGGCCTTATGGGCCCCAACCATGCGACGGCTTCAGCCTGCGCCACATCCCTGCACGCCATTATCGATGCGTGGATGATCCTGCAGCTCGGCATGGCAGACTACATGGTTTGCGGCGGTTCGGAAGCCCCGATCACCCAGATGAGTGTCGGCGGGTTCAATTCGGCCCGCGCCCTTTCGACAGCAAACGACAGACCTGAAAAGGCATCCCGCCCCTACGACCGCGACCGCGACGGATTTGTCATGGGAGAAGGCGCCGGATCGCTCATCCTTGAAACCCTTGAATCGGCAAAAGCACGCGGAGCAAAAATCTACGGTGAGATCGCCGGTGTCGGAGCAACTGCCGATGCCTATCATTTGACTGCGCCGCATCCGGAAGGAGCCGGAGCGGTAAACGCCATGAAAGCCGCGCTCTCAATCGCGGGTATCGACCCGGACAGGATCGACTACATCAACACGCACGGCACGGCAACACCTCTTGGCGATATCGCTGAAATAACTGCTATCAAGAAGGTGTTCGGCGAACATGCCCCGAAGCTTAGCATCAGCTCTTCAAAATCCATGACCGGCCATCTGCTCGGAGCAGCCGGCGTCGTGGAATCGATCGTCTGCCTGCTGGCCATGGAGAATGCCACTGTTCCACCGACCATCAATAACGATAATCTCGATCCCCAGATCGATCTCGATATAACGCCCAACAAGCCGAAAAAGCGATCGATCGGTTACGCGCTCAACAATGGATTCGGTTTCGGCGGCCATAACGCAACCCTGATTTTCAAAAACGCGTCCAATCTCTGACTATGATCCTCCGCTTATGGAGCAGTTCTGGCAGAAACTGACATCCCTTGCCTTTCACCGTACTCTCTCTGGCGACAATGGTGAACAAGCTTCCGTCGAGAGGCCGGAAGCTCTTCTGCCCGAAAATCTCCATGCATTTCTTCAGCAGGTTACCGGCGGACCGGGAAATAACCCGGAGATTTACCTGACGGCATTCACACACCGCTCCGTCACACACGATCCACTGACATCGTCAACCCAGTCCAACCAGCGCCTCGAATTCCTCGGTGATGCCGTACTTGATCTGGTCATTTCGGAATATCTTTACCGCGCCTTCCCTGAAAGCGCCGAGGGCGACCTGTCGAGCAACCGCTCAAAAATCGTCAACCGAAAATCGCTTGCAGGCTTTGCTCTGGGCATGGGACTCGGGAAGTATCTCATCATCGGGGAATCAGCCGACAAAAACAAAATACGCTGCAGTGAATCTGCTCTGGCCGATGCATTCGAGTCGCTTACCGGAGCCATCTATCTCGACAAGGGACTTGATGCCGCCCGTTCGTTTGTCATGAAACAGGTTATCGGACATGTGGATTTCAAGAGTATTGTCGCTTCGGAACACAACTACAAAAGCCGCCTGATCGAATATACCCAGTCTCATCACATTCCTCCTCCGGCCTACACCGTCATTGCGCAGGAGGGAGCCGAACATGAAAAGATATTCACGATCGAAGTGGCCTGTGACGGCATCGTCTGCGGGCGGGGAACCGCACCCAGAAAAAAGGACGCGGAGCAGCTTGCCGCCAGAGAAGCCCTCGTTACGCTGCTGCAGGCCGGCCAACACCCTTCGCCTGAGGCGTAAAGATTCTTTTAACTCCCTCAGGGTTTGAGCATTTCACCCCAGTGCTCTATATTGCCTATCATCAAGCCATTCAGACACCTCACGACGCCGTGCAACCATGAGAGAAAAACTGATTTTCGATTTATCCAGGGAAGGCCGCAAAGGGTACAGCCTCTCACGCAACGACATTCCCGAACTGTCAGTGAAAGCCGTTCTTCCGGAAAAATTCCTGCGAAAAGAACCTGCCGATCTGCCGGAAGTGCCGGAAAGCGAGGTGGTCAGACACTTCATCAGGCTCTCCAACCTGAACTACCATGTCGACAAGAACATGTACCCGCTGGGCAGCTGCACCATGAAGTACAACCCTAAAGTCAACGATGCTGCCTGCGACCTTCCGGGGTTCAGCGAACTGCACCCGCTTCAGCCGGAAGAGACGGTTCAGGGCGCCCTGCAGATGATGTACGAGCTCGGCGGCATGCTGGCCGAAATTGCCGGTATGGCTGCCGTTACCCTGCAGCCGGCAGCCGGTGCGCACGGGGAGCTTACCGGAATTCTTCTCATAAAAAAATACCACGAGGAAAGAGGCTCCAGGCGCCGAAAACTGCTTGTCGTTGATTCGGCTCACGGCACCAATCCTGCATCTGCTGCTATCGCCGGCTACGAAATCGTATCGGTGAAAGGCGCATCCGACGGCCGCACCGATATCGAGGATCTCAAGGCGAAACTTGACGGTGATGTAGCTGCACTCATGCTCACAAACCCGAATACTATAGGCCTCTTTGAAAAGGATATCCTGACCATCTCGCGGATGGTGCATGAAAACGGCAGCCTGCTCTACATGGACGGAGCGAACATGAACGCACTGCTTGGCATCACCCGTCCCGGCGACATGGGCTTCGACGTCGTACACTACAACCTCCACAAATCCTTCTCCGCTCCGCACGGGGGCGGGGGGCCGGGAAGCGGTCCGGTCGGCGTGAGCGAAAAGCTCATCCCCTACCTCCCTGTGCCGGTTGTCGAACGGCTTCAAACTCCTGAAGGAACCCGCTACCGGCTCAATACCGATCATCCCGATAGTATCGGGAGAATGATGAATTTCTACGGAAACTTCTCGGTACTCGTCAGGGCGTACACCTACATCCGTATGCTCGGCGCAGCCGGACTCAGAAGGGTTTCCGAGAACGCCATCATCAATGCAAACTACCTGCTCGCCCGTCTCGACGACCGTTATGACCTTCCCTACCCGAAACCGGTCATGCACGAATTCTGCCTTTCGGGAGACCGTCAGAAAAAAGCGCACGGAGTAAGAACCCTCGATATGGCCAAAAGGCTGCTCGATTACGGCTTTCACGCACCGACCATCTATTTTCCGCTCATTGTCAGTGAAGCGCTGATGATCGAACCAACGGAAACGGAAACAAGGGAGACTCTCGACCAGTTTGCCGAAGCGCTGATCGGCATTGCCGACGAAGCGGCAACCTCACCCGAATTGATACTTTCGGCGCCGGTGAACACACCGGTCAGGCGGCTCGACGAGGCACAGGCATCGCGACAGCTGAACATCTGCTGTATCGGCTGACAGAAAAACCGGCTACGGCGGCCTGAAGGAGCGGGGCATGGCAAAACATGCCCCGGAGAAGTAACGAAAAGTTCACATTAATGATTTTGCTGCAGCATTATCCGGACGTATACTCTAATCAAAACCGTGGAGATGTCCTTGCTCAGTTCAAAAGTTCTGGTACTGAACAGCAGTTACGAACCATTAAGTATCTGCGATGCACGGAAAGCCGTTCTTCTGCTCTTCTGCGGCAAAGCCGTGCCTGTTGCCCACCACCCTGAAAAGATGTTCTGCAGCGTTTCCCGCCGTTTTCCACTGCCGAGCATCGTCCGCCTGAATGTATTTGTCCGCCTCCCCTTCAAAAAAATCATGCTGAACAGGAAAAACATTCTCAGGCGGGATGGCCTGCGCTGCCAGTATTGCGGACGAACCGACCAGCCTTTGACTGTTGATCATATTCTTCCCCGCTCCCGGGGGGGCGAGGATTCCTGGGAGAACCTCATTACCGCCTGCCGAAGATGCAATACGAAAAAAGGCAACAGAACCCCTTCTGAAGCCGGAATGACCATACTCTCCAGACCGGTACGTCCCAACCATATCGTCTTTATGCAGCAGTTCACGGCTGCCGTATCGGATGAATGGAAGCCCTACCTGTTCATGAGCTGATCATCTCCACCTGCCGCAACACTCCGCGCCGTTTCCACGGTAGCTCCACCAGATCTGCCGGAGGCTCTCCGGCCGGAAAGAAAACCGGATAAGATCAAAAAAGCCGGTAATACGATTCACGGCTTTTTTTTGTATTCTTTCACAAAGCATCCCAGCAACAGCGGTTCCGCTCACGGAACCGGCAAGTACAAGTTCATGAAAAGAATCGCCCTCGTCACTGCCGCACTGCTCTGTATCACCACGCTTCTGCCCGGGTTTTCCGGGCCTGCCTCGGCAAAATCCAAACCTTCTCCTAAAAAATGGCAGGCGCAATATATTTTCAATCGCAAGGATTCCGGCATAGAAAAAGAGTTGAGCAGGATGACACTTGAGGAAAAGGTCGGCCAGATGATTATCGCCCAGATCGAAAGCCGCTACAGCGGTTCCGGAGATGCCGCTTCCCTGCTGCTCCAGCGACTGGTGCAGCAGGGAAAGGTAGGCGGAATCATGTTCATGAAAGGCGACGCGTTCAGTGCGGCAATGATGGCAAACAACTTCCAGTCGCTGGCAATGCGGCCGCTTCTGATGAGTGCCGATATGGAACGGGGATTGGCCATGCGCCTTTCGGGAGCAACGGAGTTTCCCCCCAATATGGCTCTGGCTGCCACCGGCGACCCCGAACTTGCCTTTGCAATGGCTGAAGCTGTTGCCGATGAAGCCCGAACCACCGGTATTCACCAGAGTTACTCCCCGAACGTGGACCTCAACATCAATCCTGCAAACCCGGTCATCAACACCCGTTCTTTCGGCGACAATGTTCCGCTTGCCGTAACCATGAGCAATGCCATGATCGAAGGGCTGCAGACAAGCGGCATCGCAGCGACGGCAAAACATTTTCCGGGTCACGGCGACGTCACCGTCGACAGCCATCTTGCCCTCCCGGTACTCAACGCCGACCGGCAGCGCCTCTACGCCTATGAACTCAAACCGTTTCAGGCTGCGATCGAGAAAGGGATCGTCAGTATCATGACCGGCCACCTTGCCGTTCCGAAACTGACCGGCACCATGGAGCCTGCTTCGGTTTCAAAAACCATCGTAACCGGATTGCTTCGCAATGAACTCGGTTTTCAGGGCCTCATCATAACCGACGCCATGAACATGAAGGCACTCTACAACGGCAACAACGTTCCGGAAATATCCGTCAAGGCCGTTCAGGCCGGAAACGATCTTCTCCTTTTCTCTCCTGATCCGGAACTCGCCCACGCCGCAATAGTCCGTGCAGTCCGGGAAGGGCAAATCCCGCAGGAACAGATCGACGCATCGGTAAAACGCATCCTCCGGGTGAAGAAGTGGCTCAGGATCGACGATCAAAAGCTGGTCGATCTCAACCGGGTTCAGAACCATATCAGTCCTGATGCACACCGCAAGCTTGCCGAAGAGATCACATCACGATCCATCACGGTGGTAAAACAGGACCCCCGCGATCTGCCGCTTAAAAACAGCGGAGCGTCGGGACGCCTGCTCAACATCATCCTGCAGGACAAGAGCAACCCTGAAACCGGCCGGCAATATGCCGAAGAGCTGAACCGCTCTTTTGCGGCAAGCACGGCAAGAATCGACCCGAAAACCGACTCACTATCCTATGCGGGAATACTATCTGCCGCCGCAACCGCGGACGCTGTTGTCATTTCATCCTATGTTCAGGTATTCTCGGGATCGGGAACACTCAGGCTCACCGGGCAGCAGCAGGAGTTCATACATACGCTGATACGATCTCTTCCCGAAACCAGGCCAATCATATTCATTTCATTCGGAACACCATACCTGATCGGTACCTTTCCCGAGATCAGAACCGCCATCTGTACCTATTCATCGAGCAGGGAGAGTGAAACCCAGGCTATACGGGTGCTCAAGGGTGAGCTGAAACCCCAGGGCCGGCTACCCGTATCGCTCTATGGCGTAGCGCCATGAAAACGGCAACCATTTGCATTCAGAAATCATTTCACTACAGACCATGGGAAAAACAGTTCGTGACGAATCCACCGCAAGCGCCTACTGGGCGGCAGTCAATACCTTCTGCGCCCTAAGAGATGTCCATGTCGTAGCCGATGCTCCGGTAGGGTGCTACAATCTTGTCGGGGTTGCCGTGATGGACTACACCGACGCCATTCCCTACCTCGAGAACTTCACTCCCACCAGCCTTACCGAGCTTGAAATCTCCTCATCGGGAAGTGCTGAAGTCGTCCGCGATACCCTTGCCAAACTCGCCGGAAGCGATAAACAGCTCATTCTGGTATCGAGCGCCGAGAGTGAAATGATCGGCAGCGACCACGAACGCATGCTGAACATGCAGTTTCCCGATGTAAGGTTCTTTCCTTCCGACTCTCTCGGCCAGAATGAATGGCATGGACGCGACCGGGCTCTGCGGTGGCTGTTCGAACAGTTCGATGACGGAAAACCCGCTGAAATCGAGAAAGGCACCGTGAGCATCATCGGACCCACCTATGGATGCTTCAACAGCCCGTCCGATCTTGCAGAAACAAAACGGCTCATTTCCGGCTCCGGGGCAATAGTCCGCCATGTCTATCCATTCGAAAGCGCTCTCGGCGATATTTCAGCCCTGAAAAACTCGGAAGTGATCGTGGTCATGTACAGGGAGTTCGGCAGCGATCTGGCCGAACTGCTTCAGCGTCCGGTGCTTTACGCTCCGTTCGGCATCGAGGAAACCCGCCGCTTCATTCTTGAAATCGGTCGACTGACCGGCAATGAGAAACGCGCCGGGGCATTTCTGCAGGAGGAAAAGCTTACAACCCTCAAACCGGTATGGGATCTCTGGCGCGGGCCCCAGTCCGAATGGTTTCCTACAGTCAGATTCGGTGTGGTAGCCGGAAAAAGTTACGCGCACGGACTTGAAACCTTTCTTTCCGGGGAGATGGGAATGCTGTGCATGTTCAGCCGGGACGCCGCCGAAACCGACAATTCACTCCTGCGCAACGAAATCATGGAAAAACAGCCGCAGTTCCTTTTCGGCCGCATGGCAGACAAAATCTATCTTGCCGAACTCGACTCGAAAACCCGCTTCATTCCGGCAGGATTTCCCGGTCCGATTGTTCGCAGGGCCCTCGGCACACCCTTCATGGGGCACAGCGGTGCAGTCTGGCTCCTGCAGGAGATCGTCAATGCGCTCTACGATATGCTGTTCAACTTCCTGCCCATACAGAAGCGTACCGGAACGGACGAGACCCCCCTGACCAAAATGGCCTGGAGCAGCGAAGCTGAAACGCTGCTCCAGGAAATGGTAAAAAAAGCTCCGTTCATCAGCCAGATATCTTTCGGGCGTGAGCTGAAAAAGAGAGCCGAAAGCTTTGCCCGTAAAACGGGAAAAGAGATCGTCACGGCCGAACTGCTCAGGGGAATCAACTGATATTGTTTTTTTCAGATTTTATTCGTATAGTTAAAATCCGCTTAACGGAAACGGGGATTGCCGCGCATTATGACCGGCCAGCCCCCCCGTCCGTGTAGTACTGACAAAAAGAGGCTGAGAAGATTTATCCCGCTCTCCTGCCGGGAGAGAACCCGCAAGGCACCGTGGCTCTAATGCCGCTGTTTTTGCGGCCTGACGAAACGACAAGAAACAGCATGTCTGACATACAGGAACAGAAGGCTCCGATAGCCATTACCCTGCCTGACGGGACGATTCGCTCGTACCCCAGTGGCAGCACCGGTTTTGATATTGCCCTCTCCATAGGGCGAAGGCTCGCAGACGATGCCATCGCCATCATCCTCGACGGAAAAGCCGTAGACCTTAACGCGCCGATCGAAAATAACGGCCATGCGGCGATCGTTACTTTCGATACGCCCGAAGGGCGCGATATTTTCTGGCACAGTGCAAGCCATATCATGGCCCAGGCCATCGAGGAGCTCTTTCCCGGAAGCAGGTTCGGAGCCGGACCGGCAACCGAACAGGGCTTCTACTACGACGTAGCTTCCGAGCACCGTTTCCGTGAAGATGACCTGCGGCTGATCGAAGAGAAAATGCTTGAAATCGGCAAGCGAAATATCCGGCTCGAGCGCGAGGAGATGAAACGCACCGATGCCGTTGCCTATTTCAAAAACGTGCGCAACGACCCCTACAAGGTTGAAATTCTCGAAGAGACCCTGAAGAACGTAGACAGGGTTTCACTCTACCATCAGGGCGACTTCACCGATCTTTGCACCGGCCCTCATCTGCCATCGACCTCGAAGCTCAAGGCCGTGCTCCTCTTCAATATTTCGTCTTCCTACTGGAGAGGCGATTCGTCAAGAGAGAACATGCAGAGAATCTACGGGATCGCTTTCCCTTCGGAAAAACTGCTCAAGGAACATGTAGCACGCCTGGAAGAGGCAAAACGCAGGGATCACCGCAAGCTCGGCTCGGAACTTGAACTCTTCATGCTTTCACCGGAAATCGGCAGCGGACTGCCGGTCTGGCTGCCGAAAGGGGCCATCATCCGCAGCGAACTTGAAGCCTTCCTGAAAGAGGAGCAGCGTAAACGAGGCTATCTGCCGGTTTACACCCCGCACATCGGAAATATCGAGCTCTATAAACGCTCGGGGCACTACCCGTATTACAGCGATTCCCAGTTCCCGCCGCTCACCTACCATGATGAAGATGGCAGGCAGGAGCAGTATCTGCTCAAGCCGATGAACTGCCCGCACCATCATCTCATCTACAGTTCGAAGCTGCGCAGCTACCGGGATCTTCCCATTCGCCTCACCGAGTTCGGAACGGTCTACCGTCACGAACAATCGGGAGAACTCAACGGGCTCGTCCGGGCAAGGGGATTCACGCAGGACGACTCGCATATCTACTGCCGCCCCGACCAGCTTGTCGATGAAATCTGCAACGCCATCGACCTGACACAGTTTGTTTTCAGCACTCTCGGCTTCTCGGATGTACAGACGCGCCTTTCCATGCACGACCCGGCTAACAGCGAAAAATACGGTGGCACCGCCGAAGTCTGGGAACAGGCGGAAAAAGACGTACGCGAAGCAGCGGACCGCATGGGCATCGATTACTTTATCGGCATCGGCGAAGCGAGCTTCTATGGTCCGAAAATAGACTTTATCGTACGTGATGCACTCGGACGCAAATGGCAGCTCGGAACCGTTCAGGTTGACTATGTCATGCCGGAACGCTTCGACTTGAGCTATATCGGCAGCGACGGACAGAAGCACCGTCCCGTTGTCATCCACCGGGCACCCTTCGGTTCGATGGAGCGCTTTATAGGCGTCCTGATCGAGCATACGGCCGGAAACTTCCCTCTCTGGCTGGCTCCCGTTCAGGCAGTTGTGCTGCCCATTGCCGAAGATGTGCACGACTATGCCGCAACCGTTCACGGCGCGCTGCTTGCTGCAGGAATACGTGCAGAAATCGATACCAGAAGTGAAAAAATCGGTAAAAAAATCCGCGAAGCAGAAATCGGAAAAATTCCATACATGGTTGTCGCCGGCCAGAAGGAACGGGAAACCGGCGAGGTTTCCCTGCGCCGCCACCGGCAGGGCGACATCGGAAGCTTTACCGTTTCCGGGCTTGTCGATATGCTCAGAAAGGAAATAACGGAACGAACCTGATTTTTTAAACCAACGCTGATCTCATGAAGAAACAGAAGACGACGACTCAGAAGCCGAAGCTCACCTACAGGGTCAACGAACAGATACGTGTTCCTGAAGTGCGTATCATCTTTCAGGACGGCACCCAGCAGGTCATGAAAACCCTTGACGCAAGACGTATGGCCGAAGATCGGAATCTTGACCTTATAGAGGTACAGCCCAACGCAGAGCCTCCTGTATGTAAACTGGACAATCTCGGCAAGCTTCTCTTCAAAATGGACAAACGGGAGAAGGATCTCAAGAAAAAGCAGAAGACCACAACGCTCAAGGAGCTGCGTTTTCATCCCAATACCGACAAGCACGACTTCGATTTCAAGACCGCCCATCTCGAGGAGTTTCTGCGCAAAGGCAACCGGGTCCGGGCAACGATCGTCTTTCTCGGACGCTCGATCATCTACAAGGATAAAGGCCTCGAGCTGGCTGAACGACTTACCGAACGCCTGAGCTGCGTGAGCAATCGCGATGGTGAACCGAAATTCGAAGGGAAAAAGCTGTTTGTCTACTTCGAGCCCGACAAGAAAAAAATTGATGCATTCGAACGGATAAAAGCCAAAACAAGCGCCCCCTCACCTGCACCGGCTCCCGAACAGAAAGAGAAGCCGGAATAGACGGACTTTTTTATAAAAACAAATGAGACGATCATGCCTAAAATGAAATCACACCGCGGAGCATGCAAGCGATTCAAAGCTACCGCATCCGGAAAAATCAAGCGTGAACGAATGAACGGTTCACACAACCTTGAAAAGAAAAACAGAAAACGTACACGCCGCCTGCACCAGTCAACCATACTTGACGGAACGAAGGAAAAGCAGATCAAGCGGATGATTCTTGCATAAATTGTCATAACCTTAATTTAGAGTAGCAATGCCTAAAGCAAATAATGCCGTTGCATCACGCGCACGGAGAAAAAGAGTTCTCAAGAAAGCAAAAGGCTTCTGGGGATCGCGTGGAAATATCCTGACCGTCGTCAAACACGCTGTCGATAAAGCAGAACAGTATGCCTACCGCGACCGCCGGGCAAAAAAACGTAACTTCCGTTCGCTCTGGATCATGCGCATCAATGCCGCCGCCCGTCTGAACGGCACAACCTATTCGAAACTGGTCGACGCCATGAACAAGAAAAGCGTCGAGATCGACCGCAAGGTACTGGCTGAAATTGCCGTAAAGGATCCGGCGGCGTTTACCCGGATCGTCAAATCAGTCATCGATTAAGCATCACCCCGTTTTCAATGGAAGAAGCCATTCGCAGTCTGCTGCAGGAAATCAGTGACTTCGGGATCCGAAGCGATAAGGATCTCGAAGCATTCAGGCTCAAATACACTGTCCGCAAAGGCCTCATCGCCGCTCTTTTCGGACAGCTCAAATCGGTGGCACCTGAAGAAAGACCGCGAATCGGACAGTTGCTCAATACGCTCAAGCAGAGCGCCGACCAAAAGGTTGCCGATGCCGATGAGGCTCTTTCCCCAACGTCGGCAGGCAAAGCGCCCGCGCTTGACCTTACCCTGCCGGGAAGAAGATATTTCACCGGCAGCGAGCATCCCGTGCAGAAGGTTCTGGGCGAGATGAAACAGATTTTTTCAGCAATGGGCTTCAGCATTGCAACCGGGCCCGAGCTCGAACTCGACCGGTACAATTTCGACATGCTGAACTTTCCTCCCGACCATCCGGCAAGGGACATGCAGGATACCTTTTTCGTCACCAGGGGAAACCCTTCGGGTGACGTGCTCCTGCGTACCCACACCTCACCGGTTCAGGTCAGGGTAATGCTCGACAACCCTCCGCCCATCAGGGTGATATGCCCGGGCAAGGTGTACCGCAACGAAGCCATCAGCTCCCGCAGTTACTGCGTTTTCCATCAGCTCGAGGGACTTTATATCGACAGGAACGTCTCTTTTGCCGACCTGAAAGCAACGATCTACTCCTTTGCACGCCAGATGTTCGGCAAAGAGGTCAAGCTCCGGTTCAGACCAAGCTTCTTCCCGTTCACAGAGCCCTCAGCAGAGGTCGATGTCACCTGCTATCTCTGCGGAGGCAAAGGGTGCCGGGTATGCAAGAAATCCGGATGGCTTGAAATCATGGGTTGCGGCATGGTTCATCCCAACGTGATGCGCAACTGCGGTATCGACCCTGAAACATGGTCCGGTTACGCTTTCGGCATGGGAGTGGACAGAACCGTTCTGCTGCGTTACAAAATAGACGATATCCGGCTGCTCTTCGAAAACGACCTCCGCATGCTCCGCCAGTTCCCTGCATGAAAATCAGCCCTGCCTGCGCTTTCTGCACATAAAAAAAGCCTCCGGGAATACATATTCCGGGAGGCTTTTTACATGTACATCTCCAGAGCTGATCTCTTGCGGGCCTATTTGTCTTTCAGCTGTTTTGTCCAGACTTCCATTGCTTCATTGGCTGCAGGGTTGGGCGCCTCGAGAAAGGTTACGACAAATGAATGTTCGAGTTCGGTCACACCGATCGAGCGGGGTCGCACGGCAAGCACTCCGGGATTGGGAATCTCTTTTCCGAAACAGAACACAATATTCTTCGCATCCCTGATACCGGGAGCGATCACGCCTTCCGACAGGGAAGCTGTATGTGCGTAGTGGTCAAAAACGCCGATGTACTTTACCACCGGATTAGCGTCGATCCTCTCCTTGAAACGGGCCAGAATATCATCGACACTGCGGCAGCTTGTTTCGGCCTTGTCAAGCTCGAGCGTGTAGATGGGGTATTTCTCCTGCAAAAGCGTCTGGATCATAGCGACTCCCCCTTTTTTAGTTCAATGGTACTACTTACTGGACCCGGCATACCGACCTGCGGCAAACCGTAATAGGTATTCTACAGCTCGATCAAGGAATTTCCAAAGCCGTCACATAAAAAAAGCTCCATGACACAATTTCGTCATGGAGCTTTCCTATTGACAGCAATGGAGTTGTCCCCCGATCAGGAACCCGCCCCTTCGGCTTCAACTTCGAAGTTGACCTTTACGGTGACGTCCATAAAGAGCTTGGCTTCAGCCTCGTATTTTCCAAGAGCCTTGACCGGAGCCTCGAGGGTGATTTTCCTGCGGTCGATATCGACACCCAGTGCTTTCAGCGCCTCGGCAATATCGGCAGAAGTAACCGTGCCGAACAACTTGCCCGACTCGCCGGCCCTTGCCGAAACCTTGAGGGTCATCTGCTCGATCTTCTGGGCAAGATCACGGGCGTTTTTCCGCTGCAACTCGATTTTCTTCGCCTGCTGTTTCTTTTCTGTTTCAAGCGCTTTGAGCGTACCTTCCGTCGCTCTTATAGCCATTCCTTGCGGGATGAGGTAGTTGTTCGCATAACCGTTTTTTACAGCAACAACGTCGCCTGCATCACCAAGGGCAGCCACATCTTTTCTTAAAATGACTTTCACTGCTTAGCTTCCTTGTTTCAATAGATTGCAAAATTGTTTATTTGTACTCGTCGGCAACATAGGGAATCACCGCAAGAAACCTTGCCCACTTCACGGAGTGAGTCAGCAGGTTCTGCTCCTTTGCGGAAAGCCCTGTGATGCGGCGGGGAATGATTTTCCCCTGGTCGTTGATGAAGCGCTTCAGTTTGCGTTCATCGCGATAATCGAAAAACACGACCTGGTTTTTCGATACTTTCTTTTTGGAAGCCAAAGCGTTTCCTAACGATTTGTTTCCCATTTGCTGAGTGGGTTTCTGTCTCATAAGTTGTTCTTCACAAAATTGTTCTGGTCAATCCTCCTCAATCGGAAGAAAGGTATTTGTATTCGTAGATATGACCCGGCTCTTCATCGCCGAGTTCTTCATGATGGATATCGTGGCAGTCATCCTCGATAAAGCCCTCTTCATCCTCTTCACCGTTTCGTTTCCGCTTGTTGAGGAACTGAATTCTTCTGGCCTTGATCTCGACGACCGTTCTCGACGATCCATCCTGCGCTTTCCATGTCCGGCTCTGCAGTTCGCCGTCAACCAGTACTGCGGAACTTTTCTTCAGGTTGTCACGGCAGCTTTCGGCAAGTTTGTTCCATGCAACGACACCGACGTAGCAGACATCCTCCTGCCACTGGTGATTGCTGTCACGAAACCTTCTGTTGCAGGCGATTGAAAAATTAACGACAGGTGTTCCTCCTGAATTAGTCTGCCTGAAAACAGGGTCTTTGGTCAGGTTGCCAGCGATAATAACACTGTTAATTTCAGGCATTTTTAATTCAGCCATAGCATCTTCTCCGTTTTAATCTCAATTGAAATCAATCCTCGCCTGCCTTTCCACTGAACCTTACCATCATTTCGCATCTTTTCCGGGCTCTTCCGCTTCAGAAGCTGCGGTATCTTCCGGGCTGCCGATCACAACACTGTACTTTTCAACCCTCTTGCGCATTTCAAGCAGTGCGCCGGTCAGGTGGATAATGAGATATCGGAGAAGATCCTCTTCATAGCGGAGCACCTTCTCGATTTCCGCTATAACCGGAGCTGCAGCGGTAAATTCGATATGGGCATAATAACCGATGGTCTTCTTGCGAATCGGGTATGCCATTTTTCTTCTGCCGATTTCGAGAACACTCTTGATGTCCCCTCCCTTTCCGGCAATGACCTTCTGCACCATTTCCATTGCGGCGGCAATAGCTTCGTCCTGAAGCCCTCCGTCAACAATGAGTGTGCATTCATAGAGTTTTGTTTTTTCCATAGCGCAATAGCTGATAAGTTAAACGTCGTCAGTTGCTTGCCTGTGGCGGGAGTAGGGTATTGCGCGCGCCGTTCCCCTCGGATTTACCGCATGACAACATGGAGTAAACACCACCTGCAAATTTGAACCTTAAAGGTAAGGCTTTCGACCCACTTTTCCAACCGTCAAAATCATGCGGAAAAGGGCTGTTTCCTTGCGTCTGAACTGCAGCAAAACGCGGCGGTTCATGGCAACGGAGGGGTGTATTCCGACAGCATTCCGATATCCGTCAGACGGAGTCGGAAATATCGAGTTCCAGCAGCACCGGAGCGTGATCGGAGCTTTTTTCATCAGAATCGACCGATACTTCGATTACCCGACCGCACAGCTCCGAAGAGAGGTAGAAACAATCTATCCGCCATCCCAGATTCCGCTCGCGGGCCTGCCGCCAGTAGGGCCACCAGGTGAACAGGTCGTTTGCCTCCGGATTGCGCTCCCGCATGATATCGCGAAGCCCTGCGGCGATCTGCCGGTCAATGGCGAAACGCTCTTCCGTCCTCAGACCCACGGCTCCCGGCTTGTTCTGCGAACGGTGCACGTCGATATCGCGGTGGGCGACATTCATATCGCCGGCAATGACGACCTGCATTCCCGATGCGAGCAGCTCCGTGGCATACGCCCGGAGCGCGTCAAGGTAGTCGAGTTTTATCCGGTAGTGCACCAGGCTCTCCCCCCTGGGAACATAGGTGCCGATAAGGGAAAAAAACGGCGTATGGAGCACAATGGTACGGTTTTCAAGATCGAAAGAGGGGATCTCCCGGCTGACAGCGCCGGAGGCCAGCGACTCTCTGACCAGCATGCCGGTTCCGCTGTACCCCTTTCGGATCGTCGAGCCGTTCCAGAATTTGCGATAACCTTCAAAATCACTGATTTCGGAAGGCACCTCCGCTTCGGACGCCTTGACCTCCTGGAGCACGAGAATATCGGGCTCCCGACTCAGGATCCAGGCCTGAAGGGCGTCTTTGCGGGCGCGAATGCCGTTGATGTTCCAGGATGCTATTTTCATGGGCTATAATGTCCTGAAATAATCGAGAATCGACGAGGCTACAGCCTCTGCCTTCAAATCGTTCATGCATCGGAAATGACCTTCGGGACACCGGTCGCGGCCGATATGCGAACATGGCCGGCACCGGAGCCCCTTAGCCTCGAAAAGTACGAACGGCGCCCGATAGGGAAGAAAGCCGAACGCCGAAACCGATGAGCCGAACAGCACAAAAAGTTGTTTGCCGAACGCCGAAGCCATATGCATGAGCCCGGTATCGTTGCAGAGAACGCCGTCGGAGCTTTCCAGCACTGCCGCGCTCTGCATGAGCGAGCACTTGCCGGCAAGATCGACAACCTGCGGCAGGAAACGTTCCGGAAGGGCCTGCAGGATAGCCCGGGCATAGGAAACATCGTCCATACCGCCAAGAAGAACCGCCTGCAGGGGAATTGCCTCGAAAAGCGCCGAAAGAACGGCGGCGAAATTAGCCGGAGGATACCGCTTGGAGGCGTGCATGGCGCCGAAACAGACGGCAAGGCGCCGCCCTCCTGAATCAGGAAGGTCGCGGGCAAAGGCCAGGTCCGAGGCCGAAGGATGGAGTTCACAGCCCCGACCGTCAGCTACCACCCCGAAATCAGCAAGCGAATCCCGGTAACGGTCAACAACGGACCGATACGGGCCTGTAAAATCGATACGGGTCTTTACAAGCAGCCATTTTTTCCAGTTCTGCTTCCGGTATCTTACCACCCTCCGTGCCCTCAGGTTCCGGACAAGCGAGCGTGAACGAAGATTGTTCTGAAGATCGATCACAAGATCATAAGAGCCGGAAGGGGGCGATTCGGGAGTATACAGAGCGTGCAGTAAGGGGTTTTCCTTCAGAAGCGCAATAAATGAACTTTTGGTGCAATAGTCGATCCGGGAGGAGGGAAAGGCTGCCGCCACTTCACGCAGAAGCGGTGTAGTGAGGATGACGTCGCCGATCGAGCTCAGCCGCATCACCAGTATCGTTTTCACTGCATCCATATCATTCATCTATGACCAGAACTCCCACCACGCCCTGTAGCCCGGCTTTTCAGCCGGTTTCGACTCCTTGCCGAGAACTGAAAGCCGCTCAGCGATCTCCCGCAGCATATCCTCCCTGCCGGGCAGTTCCCCCTTGCGTTCGGCAATCATCTCCCCGGCAATTCTGAAGCCTTTGGCCGCCTCTTCCGGCGAACCGGTTTCCTGCATGGCAACCGCACGGCTGAAGACCACGGCGATCCACTGCTTTCCTTCGTCCTTCTGCAGTTCACCCCGCCGATTGAAATAGCGGAGGGCACGTTCCGCCGACTGCAGACACTCGGCGTACTCCCCCAGTCCTGCCTGTGCTGGAGCTAACGCGGCATAGCAGAGCCCGTCGAAACCGTCATGGTCAAAAACCTCTTCCGGCGGCATGGTTCCGGAAATCTCCATCGCTTTCCTGGATTCGGCTGCAGCTTCCGCATACATGCCCTCCTGCAGTTTCTTCTGCGCTTCGGCGAGCGCCATGTACGACATGGCGACTTCTTTCAATGGTTTCATACGTATCCCGATCTATGGATCAATTCATGTTCACGAAAGATATGCTGCAAGCTCCTCAGGAATTTCAGGACGACCTCGCCCATTGAGCGCCGTACCGATAATCTTTGCCTTCAGTACAGGCTTCATATCCGGAAGCCGATAGATGTCCTGATAAAAAGCGAACTTCAGCGGCGACTCCCTCATGAAGTTCAACCCGACAACAAACCGGTCGCCACTCTTAAGCGGACACTTGTAATCCAGCTCCGCACGCACGACGACAAGATTGACACCTTGACGGGTATATTCAGCGAAATCTATCCCGACCTGCTTCAGATAAACATGGCGAACATGCTCAAGATAGTTCTGATAAACGCTGTTATTCACGATGCCCTGCAAGTCGCACTCGTAATCGCGGACATCAAGTTCAAGAATAAAAGCATATGCGGAAGTCATGTCCATAAAGTCAGTAGTCAGTAGTCAGTAGTCAGTAGTCAGTAGTCAGTAGTCAGTAGTCAGTAGTCAGTAGTCAGTAGTCAGTAGTCAGTAGTCAGTAGTCAGTAGTCAGTAGGTAGAAGATAGGGGAAAGAGGGGAACCCGGTCAAGGGCTTGTGTAATATTCTTCAGGTTCCTTTTGTCCCTTTGGTCGCTGAGGTCGCTTGGCAGAGATCGGCAAAAGGGGCAGAAAACACGAAAGCCTGTCTTGCGGACAGGCTTCTTGCGTGTATAAAATTCTCGGCGACGACCTACTCTCCCGCAGTTAAGCAGTACCATCGGCTCTCCAGGGCTTAACGACTCTGTTCGGAATGGGAAGAGGTGATCACCTGGGAAATAGTCGCCGTAGACTTGACGACAAAGAAGCAACAAGAGATTGCAGATTGCGCTCTTTGTAAACCTATAAACTTTCCTGCCTTTGCAAAGATAGAGACTCAACACCACTAAGTTTTTAAAAAAAAATGGTTAAGTCAATCGGCTTATTAGTACTACTTGGCTGAACACATTACTGTGCTTACACCTGTAGCCTATCAACCTGGTCATCTTCCAGGAGCCTGATGGGGAAATCTCATCTTGAGGCGAGTTTCGCACTTAGATGCTTTCAGCGCTTACCTCAACCAAACATAGCTACCCAGCGGTGCCACTGGCGTGACA
>NZ_JAIOZR010000035.1 GCF_021740465.1 Chlorobium sp.
GGGCCGATCGGTCGGATCACTCCCTTTCTTCAGGCTCTTCAGCCCAGGCGTAGATAAAGCCACCCTTGGCGAGTCGCCTGGCGACCTCTTCGATCTCTCCCGTCGATACCACGAAACAGCCGTTGCTTCTGCCGATTCTGGGCCCTTCGAAGGTGACGAGGTTCAGGAGAATGTAGTGCAGCGACACATAGCCTGCGGAGTGCAGCACAATGTCGCGACGCAATGCGTTTCCGTTGCGTCCCGGTTCCAGCCCTTCGAGACGCAGGGCCGTGCCGTGATCGCCGCTGTAGGTTTCAAGCACCTTATAAAGCCCCAGACTGCTCATGTTCGATTCGGGAGTGTCTGAAAAACGCCTGGCGTACAGTTCGCCGGATCTCCTGCCGTGCGCTACCCGATAGAAGCGCTGTCGGCCAGTTTCCAGGTCGATGATCGCCATGCGTTTCAACCAGGAGGGTTTCGAGTAATCTGCGACCGCGAGCATGCGGGGCCTTTCCTGCGGGCTTGTTCTCCGGTAGGCATCGAGTGCCGCATATGCAGCCCGGAAGGCTTCGGGCGACACCTTTTCGGAAAGCAGGAGCAATGTCGTTCCTGCAAGCAAAAGGAGTGCAAGGATACCTGAAGATGTGACGATTGTTCCTTTTCGGAGCATGGTTTTGTGATCCTATCCGGTTGTTCTGACAAATGTTCCGTTCTGGAACTCCTCGAAAGCCCGCCGCAGCTCTTCACGGGTGTTCATGACGATCGGTCCGTGCCAGGCGACCGGTTCGTTGAGTGGATTGCCGGAAATCAGGAGAATGCGCAGCGGATCGTCCTCGGTGGTCAGGGTGACGCCATCTCCGTCGCCGAAGAGCACAAGGGTTTCATTTTCGAGCAGTGCTGAGGACTCCATGTCGAAATAACTCACACCTTCGGTGTCGTACCCGAATGGTTCGTCCTGATTGCAGAACAACCCTTTTCCGGCAATGACGTAAGCGAACGCCTTGCGGCCGCCTGGAATCCTGCGGCTGAAGCTCACGCCCGGAGGGAGGGTGATGTCGAGATACTCGGGGTCGATGGCAATTCCGGTGACCGGTCCCAGGGTTTCGTCGTATTTGCCGCAGATGATGCGGATCTCCACTCCGTTATCCAGATGGAGTGCGGGTATTTCCGAGGATTTGACGTCGCGGTAACGGGGTGGGGTCATTTTTTCCGATGCGGGCAGGTTCGCCCAGAGCTGAAAGCCGGCAAGTGCTCCGCGTTCATTGCCGAAAGGCATTTCTTCGTGTATGATGCCGCTGCCGGCAGTCATCCACTGTACATCTCCGCCGGAAATGATGCCCCTGTTTCCCATGCTGTCGGCATGTTCGACATATCCGTCAAGCACGTAGGTGATGGTTTCGATTCCACGATGCGGGTGCCAGGGAAAGCCTTTCAGGTACTCTTCGGGATTGGCCGAGCGGAAATCGTCGAGCAACAGAAAGGGATCGAAGAGAGGGAGCTGGCTAAAGCCGAAGGCTCGCTTCAGGAGCACTCCGGCACCTTCGAGAACAGGTTTGCTTTTGAACACCTTGCTGATTTTTCTCTGGGTATCCATGCTCCGGCTCCGTTTTTGCAGCTGTGAAAGGTACTTTTTACTGAGAACCTTTTCATGGGGCTTACAAGTTCAATACAAGTTCAATATCCCCGCCACGAATGAAATAGCGCTGTTCTGTCTCGCGGGTAATGTGTAACTTGCCGGGGCAGGCAGTTTCAGTAAATTAAATACGTTAATTAGAAAGGTATGGCACAGAAAACCCTGAAGGTGATGTTCATCGGAGATGTTGTCGGCACTCCCGGACTGAAGATGGTCGATCTCTGGCTGAAAAACTTCATAAAAAAGTATGGCGTCGATTTTGTCGTCTGTAATGGCGAAAACGCCCATCACGGAAAGGGAATGAGCCTCGAAGCACTCAACCAGCTTCTCGGGGCGGGGGTCGATGTCGTGACAGGAGGGAACCATACCTGGAGCAATTTCAATTTCTTCGATACCCTGAAGTCCCACGCCCAGGTTTTACGTCCCCTGAACTATCCCAAGGGTACGTACGGGAGAGGTTACGGAATTTACAGGCTGCCCGAAGGTATGGGCAACATCGCCGTGATCAATCTTCAGGGGAGAACCTTCATGTACCCGATAGACTGTCCGTTCAGAACTGCAGACTGGGTGCTCAAACAGATCAAGGAGCAGGTAAAGGAGCCTGTGCGCTTTATTTTCGTCGATTTTCATGCGGAAGCGACGGCGGAAAAGATCGCTCTCGGCTGGTACCTCGACGGACGGGTATCGGCGGTTCTGGGAACCCATACCCATATACAGACGGCCGATGAACGAATTCTTCCGAAAGGCACCGGTTACTGCTCGGACGCGGGAATGACGGGCCCGCATCAATCGGTTATCGGCATGCAGATCAAATCGGCGACCGACAGAATGCTCTACCAGACGCCGCACAAATACGAATGTGCCGAAGATGATGTGCATTTTGCGGGGATCGTGCTCTCCCTGGACCGCTCAAACGGAAAAACGGTTGGTATCCAGCGGATATTCTATCCGGAATTCGATCGCGGAGAGATAGCCGGATAGCTGAAAATCGGTTACGTGTTACGGAAAGGATAACGAAAGAGCGGAAGCGGACTTATGGCCCACTTCCGCTCTTCCAGCTAACCGCCCACTATCGGCAATCTTCCCGGCTACTGACTACTGAATACCGACATCCTACCGCAGACCCTGCTCGAACTCCTCGGCGACGATGACATCGTCCTGGCTGCCAATATAGAGCGGGGTTCTCTGATGCAGGGCGGTCGGCTGGATATCGAGAATCCGGTTTTTGCCGTCGGTGGCTCTTCCGCCCGCCTGTTCGCAGATGAAGGCGAGCGGGTTTGCTTCATACATGAGTCTCAGTTTTCCGTTTTCATGCGTGGTGGTCGGAGGGTAGACAAAGACGCCCCCGGTCAGCAGATTGCGGTGGAAGTCGGCGACCAGCGATCCGATGTAACGGGTGCTGTATGGGCGACCTGTTGCGGGGTCCTCCTCCTTGATATAGTCGAGATATTTTTTTGTGCTTTCGTTGAACTGGGCGTAGGAGCCTTCGTTGATCGAATAGTATTTGCCCCGTTTCGGAGTGACGATGTTTTCGTGGGAAAGCAGGAACTCGCCGATGGTGGGGTCGTAGGTGAAGCCGTGTACTCCGTGACCGGTGGTATAGACCATGACGACCGATGAACCGTAGATGACGTAACCGGCGGCAACCTGATCGCAGCCGCGCTGCAGACAGTCGGAGATGCTTGCCTTGCAGGGATCGTCGCCCTTGAGTTTGTATATGGAGAAAATGGTGCCGACACTGACGTTGACGTCGATATTCGACGAGCCGTCAAGAGGATCGAAAAGCAGCGCATAACTGCCGGTTTCATTCTTCGGAGGAATGATGATACTGTCGTTCTCCTCGGAACCCATCACGGCGAAACGCCCATGCTGGCCGATGGCGTTGATGATCTTGTCGTTTGCAAACAGATCGAGCTTTTTTACCTCCTCGCCCTGAACATTGGTGCTGCCGGCGAAACCGAGAATATCGACAAGACCGGCTCTTACCACTTCTCGCCGGACAAGTTTTGCGGCAAAAGCCACATCGTTGAGCAGATCGGTCAGTTCGCCGGTTGCTTCAGGGAAGAATTTCTGCTGTTCAAGTATGTGCCGTTCAATGGTGACGAGGTTCATGCTCGGGATTTGGTATGGTTGACGATGGTTTTTCGTGGGCTGTGTTGAAAAACTGTAGCATGTAATGTAGGGTATTTACCTGCATTTTTCAAATGCAGGGAGTTGCCGCAGCCGTCACTCTTTTTGTTAAGGGGCACTGAAAATGTTATATAGAGTGTCTTTTCGATCTGCAAGTCTATACCTTTGCCGTATGAAACGTTATCGCTGGAAACTGCTTGAACCGGATGAGCAGACGGTTGCCGCTCTTTCGGAAGTGATCAATGTCAGTTTTCCGGTGGCAAGAGCGTTGTGCAACCGCAATGTCACCTCTTTTGAAGAGGCGAAAGCTTTTTTTCGTCCTTCGATCGGGCAGCTCTCCTCTCCTTTTCTGCTGCAGCATATGGAACGTGCTGTCGGCCGTGTGCTCGAAGCGTTGCAAAAGAGGGAGAAAATTCTTCTCTATGGGGATTACGACGTGGACGGAACAACCGGAACCGCCCTGCTTTGTCTGTTTCTCAGGGAGCAGGGGGCTGATGTCTCCTACTACATCAACGACCGGTTCACCGAAGGGTACGGATTGTCTCCCGAAGGGATCGCTTCAGCCGAAGAGTCGGGGGTGAGGCTCATTATTACCGTTGACTGCGGCATCCGGGCGGATGAAGCCATTCTGCGCTGCCGGAAATCAGGTATCGATGTCATCGTATGCGACCACCATGAACCGCACGAACTGCCCCAGGCGTTTGCCATTCTCAACCCGAAAGTACCGGACTGCAGCTATCCATTCAGGGATCTCTGCGGATGTGCGGTTGCCTTCAGGCTGGTGCAGGCCCTGGCCGAAAGGCTTGGCAGCGGAGAGGAGAGCTGGAGCAGGTATCTCGATCTTGTCGCCATTGCAACCGCGGCCGACATGGTATCGCTTGAAAAAGAGAACAGGATTCTTCTCAGCGAAGGTCTTCTGCGGCTGAGAACTTCGCGGCGCCAGAGTCTCGGCAGCATGTTTTCGCTTATAGGGATCGATGCCGATTCGCTTGGCATGTACCATATAGCATTCGGTATCGCGCCGAGAATCAATGCGGCCGGGAGAATGCAGTCGGCCAGGCTTGCTGTCGAGTGGCTGCTTTCCTCCACCGAAGAGGGAGCAAGGAGTGCGGCTGAGGAACTCGAGCGGATAAACCAGCAGCGAAGGACGATCGATGCAGCGATCTTTGCAACGGCAGACCGGATGGTTGAGGGCCATTTTGCATCCTTCTGTTCCTCGATCGTGCTCTATGATGAGGGCTGGCATCTCGGGGTGCTTGGTATTGTAGCATCTAAAATGCTCGAAAAGTACTACCTTCCGACCGTCATCATGGGTAGTATGAACGGCATGATCAAAGGATCGGTAAGGAGTGTAGAGGGGCTTAATATTTACGAGATACTTCAGGAGTGCAGTGATTATCTCGTGCAGTTCGGCGGCCATAATCAGGCTGCGGGCATAACCCTCCGGCCTGAAAATCTTGAGGGCTTCAGAAAGAAATTCGATGGAATATGTGCCGGTATGCTGCCTGCCGAGAGGCGCCAGAAAGAGCTTCAGATCGACTCCCGTCTCGATATTGATGAAATCACGGCGAATTTCATGAACGTGCTCGAACAGTTTACCCCCTACGGATATGGAAACCGTGAACCGCTTTTCCTCTCTTCCGGTCTTGAACTCGCCGGAAAGCCCAGGCTGCTCAAGGAAAAACATGTGAAGTTTTCAGTGAGAGGCGGAAACGGAAGATTGTTCGATGTTATCGGTTTTGACCGTCCGGACATATACAAGGTTCTCGAAGCCGATCCGGGAGTCAGGTTTTCCATGGTCTACTCGCTTGAAAAAAGGAGCTGGAACAATCGCGAACAGTGGCAGATTCGTCTCAGGGATCTGGACGCAGGAGGCGTGCACTCGTTAACGGTTGCGTGAAGGCTGAGGGAAGACGGGAATGGTTCCGGTTTTTCCCGCCAGTTGGTGGATAAGTGTTTGTAAAAAAAGGCCGTACAGGAGAGGGTCTTTCTAAGTTATTTTATTTTAATATTTTACGACAGTCCCGCTTTTTTGTCTTCATGTTGAGTGAATGTGGATAACTTGTTGGCCGCTCTGTGGATAACAGATGAAGAGCCAGGATTGGCGCGGGTGTACAGGTGAAGGATTGCATGAACGCCCTGTCTTTAAGGCAGGGCGTCAGCCGTAAAAGAGTGGGCGGCTTACTTGTTTTTCACTACCACCGTCGCCATAAGCGAGGCTTCGCAGACCAGCTCGCCCCTGACGAAGGCTTTGCCGTCGAACTGGCAGACGGTTCTTCGCTTGTTGGTCATGACCGCTTCGATGACGAGCGTGTCTCCCGGCAGGACGGGCTTGCGGAAGCGGGCTTTGTCGATACCCATGAAATAGACCACGCTCTCCTTGATATTTTCGTTGCCGTTCAGCATCATGATTCCTCCGGTCTGGGCCATCGCCTCAAGGATCAGTACGCCTGGCATGATCGGATTGCCGGGGAAATGCCCCTGGAAGAAGGGCTCGTTCATGGTCACGTTCTTGATGGAAACGATTTTCTCATCGAGCTTGAACTCGACTATCTTGTCGATCAGGAGGAAGGGATAGCGATGCGGGAGGATGTTCTGAATGGCATTGATGTCGAACACCACTCCGGCTTTCTTTTCATGCTGGTACTGTCGCGCAAGCTTGTTCCTGTCGGCATACTTTTTCAGTTGCTTGACAAACTCGACGTTCGAGGCATGACCTGGTCGAGCGGCCAGAACCTGCGCCTTGACCGGCATGCCAAGCAGGGCGATATCTCCCAAAAGATCGAGCAGTTTGTGGCGTGCAGGTTCATTGCTGTAGCGGAGTTCCCTGTTGTTGAGAATTCCGTTTTTGCCCGATACGAGATTGGCGCTGTCGATGCCGAGTTTTTCGGCAAGGGAGTTCAGCTCATCCGTCTGCATGGTTTTATCGACAATAACCACTGCGTTGTCGATGTCTCCCCCCTTGATGATTCCCTGGTTGGCAAGCGCTTCGACTTCACTGAGAAAGCAGAATGTTCGGCTTGGCGCAAAGTCTTTCATGAACTCGTGCTCAAGATCGAAGAGCCCGGAATGCTGCGAGCCGAGCGCAGGATTTTTGTAGTCCACCATGACGGTCACCCTGAAGCTGTCGAGGGGCAGGGCTACAATATCGACCTGGTTTTCCGTGTCGTGATACTCTACCGTTTCATCGATGACAAGGTAATTTTTCGGTTCGTCCTGTTCCTCGAAGCCCGCACAGAGAAGCAGCTCTGCAAAAGGGTGTGAACTTCCGTCCATGACCGGAGGCTCGGGGCCGTTCATTTCGATGCAGCAGTTGTCGATTTGCAGACCGTAAAGCGCGGCGAGCACATGTTCGGTCGTATGAACCTTCACGCCGTTACAGGCTATGGTCGTGCCGCGCAGAACATCGACGACATTGTCGATAAGGGCGGGAATTTCAGGGCTGTTTTCGAGGTCAGTACGTACAAAGCGGTATCCGTAATTGGCCGGGGCTGGTTTGAAGGTGATGGTGCATGCCTTTCCGGTATGAAGGCCTGTTCCCTGGAGCGAAACTTCTTTTTGCAGGGTGCGCTGATGAATAAGCATAGTATGGTCTTTACTTTCTCTGCCCGGTTCGGGGACAGCGGAAAATGAAATCGAATGAAAAAGCTGAAAACTTATAAGATAACAAAGAACACAAGGGTTTCAAACCTGCAGTTTCCCGGCAGTGAAAAGGGTCAGCGTACTCTTTTGATGACCCTGTTTTCGTAACGGAGCACATTCATTGAGCGGTTGACGTTACCTCCGCCGAACTCATAGCTGATATAGTGCGCTTTGAAAACAGGCGCACTTTGCAGCGCACGGGCAAGATCACGGTTTTTATCGAGTGGTTTCAGGGCAAGAAGGTTCAGAAGATAATCAAGAGTGTCGTACCCGTACCAGAAATATGAGGAGAGCGGAGCGTTCCACAACAGATGCTGGTTTTTTGCGATCTCGGCAGTCTTACCGCCGTCGTATTCGGTATGGTAATCGGTGAAAATGGTAATACCTTTGGGAATCCGCTCCCTGAAACGGTTGAGTACCGTTTTTTCATCCCATATGCCCGAACCTAACAGATGCTTATAGGCTGTTCCCGAGGATTCGAGAAGTGAAAGGGTTCTGTCGATGACTGCAGGCTTGTCCATCGGAAGATAAAGCGCGTCGAAGGATTTTCCCCGGAGGTTGCCGATCACCGTTTTTACTGCAGCGGAATCGGTAGTCGTGCCGATAGAGGCATAGACGACTTTTTTCGTTCCGGCAAGTTTGAGCTCGTCGAGAAACCCTTTTGCCATCTCTTCAAGATGGGGGCTTTTTTCGGCTATGGCCGCAGCCGTTGCTGGTTTCGATATTTTCAGCAGTTCACGGGCGGCAATGCGGCCCCGTTCTTCATGCGTCGGGTTCAACTGGAAGCACCAGGGATTGTTTTCCGTTATCCGTCTGTCAGTTGCGGTAGGGGTGATGAGCGGTATTTTCGCACTTTTTGCCGCATGAGCAGCATCAACAGCTTCTGCACTGAAGAGTGGCCCGATAAGGAGCGTAGGCCGGTGGCTTTCAATGAGTTTTTCTGCAGGGTTCTTTTCGTGGTCGGATGTCGATGCTGTTGCTGTGTTTACAAGCAGATCGGGCTGGTTTATCTGCTGTTTGAGCAGCCTGTTGTGCAAACCGGAAAAAACACGGTTTCCTGCAGGCAGGGGAGATGAACGGGAATAAACCGTGAACTCCAGGGGAAGCAGTATGCCGATGCGCCTTTCTTTCATGGCTCTCTCGGTAATGGCTTTCTGCTGCTGTTTCAGCGACAGGAGCAGCTGGCGGTGGAGCGGGCTGATCGACGGAGATTTGAGCAGGGTGTCTACAAGAGGCAGCGAGCTTTTGAATGCACTGGTGTTATTTTCCCGCAAATATTTCTGCATGCGTTCATTGAGGAAAAATGCCTGCAGATCAGGCTCTTTCGCGACACGTTCGAGAGCTGTGATTTCATCGGCGTCGAGCATGGTGCAAGCTATCAGACGCGCATTGCCGAGCGCTGTTTCGCGTACTTTTTCCATGCCTGCCGGAGCGGCCGAAACCCCTACATTGAGATAGTCGAGTGCGGCGGGAAGCTTCTGACCGAGTTTCAGGCGGCACGCCGCGAGGTCGAAATGCGCCTCATAGATGGTTGCTGGTTCGAGTCCTGTTGCTGCGGGATTTTTCAGAAGCAGTTCGAGCTGTTCGGCAGCTCCTTTCGCATCCTGCTGCATGAAAAGGCTTTTTGCAAGCCAGAGCCTTGCCGCATGCAGGCTTTTCGATTTCGGGTTGCCGCCCGAGTTAATCGCGATCTCTTCAAATATCTTCCTTGCCTCGGCATACTCCTTCCGGACGAAGAGTGTTTTACCTTTTACCATTTCTGACTGCAGATTGCGCTCTGCCGGTTCCCCGACTGCGGCAGGCTGCGGGTCTTTTGCCGCTTCCGCTCCAGCCGGGCGGGACTGAAGAGCGAGAGCAAGAAGCAGGGTGCAGAAAAAAGGAATTTTATTCATCATGGTTGCAATGGGTGTTCCGGACAGAAATGCTTCAATGCCTTTTCAAGCAGCATCGGATGTGTGGTCGCGTTGCCGGCAATGATGCTCTGTTTGAGAAATACGTCAGTGCGGCCTTCGAAATCGGTGACGGTTCCTCCTGCTTCACGAACGAGCAGAATACCCGCAGCAAAGTCCCATGGGTAGAGTTTGTATTCCCAGAAGCCGTCGAAACGGCCGCAAGCGGTGTAGGCAAGGTCGATGGCAGCCGATCCGGCCCGGCGGATTCCTGCGGAATCATGGATCACCTCTTTGAGCATGGCTACATAGGAGTCAAGATAATGATACTCCTTGAATGGCAAGCCAGTTGCGATAAGAAAACTTTCCCTGTCGCACCGTGACGACACGTTGATGGGGGAGCCGTTCAGAAAAGCCCCTCCGCCTTTTTCTGCGGTGAAGAGCTCCCTGAGAACGGGCTGATAGACGACACCGCACAGAATATCTCCTCCTGTGTCGCGGAGCGCTATACTGATTGAAAAAACCGGAAAAGAGTGAATAAAGTTCAGGGTGCCGTCGAGCGGATCGACGATCCATGTCCTGCCGGATTCCCCTTCGGCAATGGTGCCCTCTTCGCAAAGCATGCTGTCATCGGGGAACGCTGTCGTTATCAGCGAACTGATTGCGGCCTCGCACGCCTTGTCGACCTCGGTGACGAAATCCTTGAATTCCTTCTGCACGATCTCGAGGGAGGAGAGCTCCCCGAATTTCCGGAGGGTGATTTCGCCTGCGGCTTTCGCGGCCTTTACGGCGGTATCGAGTTCTCTGCTCATGGTGTACTGATCGAAGTTTCGGTGCCGTTTGCATATAGTGGACGGCAATATAACATTTTGCCGAATATAGACAGTCTGCGTCTTCCTTGACCGGCAGGAGCACCACGAAACGAAAAGAGGGGAATTATAGGACGGGGCTATCTGTTTGTTTGATAAACCGTTAATTTTGACACCCATTACCATGAAAACCACTCTCCCGAAGCTCGCGCTCTCTCTTGCGCTCTGTTTTACCGCCGCCTTCACCGGAAGTCTCTTCACTCCTGAAAAGGGTTCCGCATGGTATTACGGGGAGCTCGTCAAGCCCTCATGGAATCCCCCCGACTGGCTTTTCCCTCCGGCATGGAGCCTCCTGTTCCTGCTGATGGCGATAGCGTTCTGGATGGTGCTGAAAGCGGGCCTGGAAAAAAACGAGGTCAGGACGGCAATCGCGTTTTTCGCTCTGCAGCTGTTCCTGAACATGAGCTGGTCAGCAGCGTTTTTCGGGCTGCAGAACCCTCTTGCCGGCCTTCTGGTGATCATCCTGCTCTGGCTTGCCATAGTTATGACCATCGTGCGTTTCAGGGCGGTTTCAGCCACGGCGGGTTATCTGCTTGTGCCGTACCTGATGTGGGTCAGTTTTGCCGCGTTTCTGAACTATACGATTTGGCAGCTCAATCCCTGATGCTGCCGCTATGTATTTGTTGCGAAACCTGATTGCTTCGTTGGGCGGTGCTCGAAATCCTCATGTACTACGTGTACATTCCGGTTTCTCCGCTCCGTCCGCCTTGCACTCAGGCTTCTCACGACAATACATAGAGGCCCCTTCATGAGCCGTAAAAGGTGAGCCGTAAAAGGTGGGCCGTGAGCGGTGGGTGGTGAGCCGGAAGACCAGGTTCAGTCCCGTAGGGACGGTATATCGGTAGCGGGGGGGGGTGCAACCCCAAATGCTCTGTCGTCGATCGACGAACCTCTGCTGATTGAAGCCCATCGTGAAATTCCTGGTCGGAGTCGTCCTGCACATCCATACAATGAGATAACCCTGTAAAAGGAAAACAATATGATCATTCAGGTCAACACGGATAGGAATATCGAAGGCAACAGAGAGCAGGCGATCCGGATCGAGAGCTTAGTGGAAAGCAGCCTGGCGCGCTTTGGCGATAAAATAACGCGGGTGGAAGTTCACCTTAGCGATGATAACAGCGACAAGAAATTTGGCACGGAGGATAAACGTTGCTTGCTTGAGGCTCGTCTCGCCGGCCTTCAGCCTCTCGCGGTGAAACATCAGGCGGCGACTATGGAGCAGGCCGTCGACGGTGCTTTGGACAAGCTGACACGTTCCATTGACGCCACCCTTGGGAAGCTCGGCAACCAGTAATGAGTACCGCTCCAGAGGAGCGGCATATCGGTAGCGCGGGATGGTTTCAGTCCCATAGGGACGGTATATCGGTAGCGCAGGGTGAAACCCTGGGTCAGAAGCAGCCCCCAAACGATTGGTTTCAGCTCCGGAGGAGCAACCCCGCGGCACAGAATACCCTAAAAAATATGTTTTTA
This sequence comes from Chlorobium sp., assembly GCF_021740465.1. Classification (GTDB taxonomy): domain Bacteria; phylum Bacteroidota; class Chlorobiia; order Chlorobiales; family Chlorobiaceae; genus Chlorobium. The sequence goes on from NZ_JAIOZR010000035.1 coordinate 11,616, forward strand.
ATGT
>NZ_JAIOZR010000001.1 GCF_021740465.1 Chlorobium sp.
CATACCATGGGGACTCAAGTCCCAAGGCCATCTGAAAAAGGGTAAGGTCGTTCATGAGCGTACTGGTTACTGGCTTAGTTGGTTACACCACAATATACGCTTCTGATATCATCACCCACTTGAAACAGCGAGGAGCCATATATTACCGGGTATCATGCCGGACTGCAGAATGGTGGGATATCGCCCTATTACCTCCCTGGCGGTGTAACCGGTCAGTTCGGTATATCTCGGATTGACATACTCGACTTCAGCAGCGGCATTCATCATAACAACAACCGTAGGGCTCTGCTGCAATGCGGTTGCAATTTTCTTCAGCTCCTCATCGGAACGTTTTCTTCCGGTTATGTCGCGAACCGTTGAAATGGTGAACTCGCTGCCCGATAGTTCGATTCTCGATGTTCTGACCTCGACAGGTATCCTTGCGCCGTTCTTGTGAACATGAACAGCTTCGAATATCTGGCTTCCTTGCTGGTCGAGAAGACTCATCTCCCGGGAAATACCGGCACCAGGGAAAACAGGTGCATAGATATCTTCAGGGGTCATCCCGAGCAGTTCCTGTTCGGTGTAGCCGAGGATTTCCGATGCCGACCGGTTGACCATTTCAAAAACGCCATGCACTCCGCTATCGGACACGGGATGAACAAACAGGCCGTCCCGGATATTGTCAAACAGTTTTTTCAACTTTTCACCGCTCTCAAGCAGTTCTTTTTCAGCATGCTTTCTTTCGGTGATATCTACCATGACGGTCTGTGTTGCCGGATACCCCTCATAAAGAATGGTGGTTCCGGACAGTTCCACCCAGCGTACCTGGCCGTTTTTGTGGACCATCCTGAATTCCCGGCGAATCTGCTGCAGACGGCCGGAAAGACGATCGCGAAAAGCCTTGTAATAGCTCTCCCTGTCATCGGAATGAACGATATCTAACAACTCTGCCGAAGAGAAGTTCATAAGCTCCTGGGGGGTGTAGCCGATAATGGCTTCCATGGGCTTGCTGGCAAAGCAGATGCGAGGAGGATTGTCCCTGCTGATGATCATCCCCTGTATCGATTGCTCTACAAGGGTCCGGTATTTCTCTTCGCTCTCACGGAGCCTTATTTCCGCCAGTTTCCCTGCGGTAATATCGAGAATGGTAAAGGTGACCCCCTTCGACATATCGCCGGTATCAACGGGGGAAGAACTCAGCAGCGCATCAATGACACGACCGTCCTTGCAACGCAGATGGGTTTCGAGGGTTCCGAAACCGTGTTTGGCTATCTGGAGGTATTTTTCCCGGCCAACATATTCATAATCCTCTTCGGAGATATAAAGCATACGGGAACTATGGCCGACAAGTTCCTCGCGTCGATAACCGAGAATATCGCAAAGACGCGGATTGGCATCCATTATGATTCGGTTGACGACCACACCGATACCTACAGGAACAGCACGCAGGATGCTTTGCAGATAAGCTTCACTTTGCTTGCCTGAGGAATTTCCGGCACATGGAAATCCGGAGTCAGCAGGCACTTCCTGATCCCCCGGTTTTTCCGGAAACACTGCACCGGCGTCTCCCGGCCTGGATTCTTCGGAGTCTTTCATTAATTTTAACTCAGACCAGATGTTTTAGCGTAACAACCCGAATTTTCCGTCAATAGTAGAGCAAAAACCCAAGGCTTGCGCCGAACAACCCGCTTCATTGCAAATACAAAAACAACTCCCTTTTGTCAATCCCGCCCGGATTATCCCAGTTTAAAGAAAAATTCTGCAATTATTTCTATGTTTGCAAGTACTTTCCACTTAATTCCCAAGCAAAAGACACTATGGATGAAAACAGGGTGTTTCTCATTACCGGAGCATCGACCGGTATCGGTGAGGCAACGGCCCGACTGGCCGCAGAAGCCGGGTATCGCGTTGTGCTCGCCGCACGCTCCCTCGGAAAACTTGACAGGCTTGCCGGCGAACTGGAGCCGGAGCGTGCTTTTGCCGTTCAGTGCGACGTTTCGGACTGGGCGTCCCAGGAGCGCATGATCGCAAAAACACTCGAGCGTTTCGGCAGGATCGATGCCGTCTTCGCCAATGCCGGCTTCTCGAAAGGTTCGTCATTTTTCGGGGGAGAAAACAGGCCCGATGAATGGAGGGAAATGGTGCTGGTCAACGTGTTCGGTGCGGCCGCAACGGCCAGGCTCTCACTTCCGGAACTGGTAAAAACGAAGGGTCACTTTCTGCTGACGGGCTCGGTGACAGGACGAATCACCTCCATCCGTAACCTCTACTCGGCAACCAAATGGGCGGTTACCGGAATGGCGCAGGCCATACGCAACGAAATGGCGGGAACCGGAGTGCGCGTCACCCTCATCCAGCCGGGGGTGGTCGATACGCCTTTCTGGAGCCATCTGGAGAAACCCGGCACTCCGGAACTGCAGGCCGGAGATATCGCCGCTGCGGTGCTTTACGCCGTTTCACAACCGCCTCGTGTCGACGTGAATGAAATCGTCATCCGGCCGACCGGACAGCCTCACTGATTTCCCGGCCGGGAAAAAACGGGCGGCACCACGAAAAAAACGGTTCACGGCGATAATTTTGCCGGATGATATTATTTTAGACGGGATATGAGTATTTTCTGCAACCGCTTGTAAACCCGACTCCGGTCATGGCTTCTCAAAACCGGTACATCACCCTTGGAGGTCACCGCCACCGCTATGTTGCAACCGGCAGTTCCGGACAAACCATGCTGCTCCTGCACGGCATCTCGTCTTCACTCGATTTTTACGAACAGGTGATCCCGTCCCTGTCGCGTTCATTCAGGGTTCTCGCCTTTGATTTCCTCGGTTTCGGGCTTTCCGACAAACCCCGTAAAACTGATTACAGTCTGGAACTTTACGCCTCCCTGATCCGCGAATTCCTTGAAAAGACCAACAGCATCGGAGAACCCCTCTATGCAACGGGACACTCCATGGGAGGCAAATACCTGCTCGCATCGGGACTGCTCTACCCCGGCACATTCCGGAAACTGGTACTCAGCAATACCGACGGATTCATCAACGTACCTGCATGGGCTCGGGGCATAAGCCTTCCCGGAGTGCGTCAGATTCTCAAAAAGGTCATGACCGGGGAGAAAATGGCTGAGAAAATGTTCACCTCGGCATTCTACCGCACAAAGAACGTCGATTCCCGCTCATTCAGCAAAAATCTCGCTGCAGTCAGGGACAGGGAGGCTTTCGATACAGTCATGTCCCTGAACCGGAACCTCATGAAACTCGACATGAACCGTACAGGCCTGCGCAAACGACTCGGAGAGCTGAAAATCCCCGTTCTGATCATCTGGGGTGACCACGACCAGTACTTCTCTCCGAAAATAGCCCGCTCGGTGAACTCGGAAATCCCCTGTTCGAATCTGGTCATATTCCCAGAATGCGGTCACGCCCCGATGCTCGAATACCCTGAGAAGTTTTCTGAAACCGTCAGGGAGTTCATTCTTTCAGAACATCCTTATCCGGAAACACCATGCTCATAACCTTCGAAGGCATAGATGGTGCCGGCAAATCCACCCAGATCAGAAAACTGCAAAAGCTGCTTGCCGAAAAACAGTGCGAGACGATCGTGCTGCGCGAACCGGGAGGAACCGAGATTGCGGAAAAAATCCGGCAAATCCTGCTGGAAAGCCGCCACGACATCACCCCTGTCGGCGAACTGCTGCTCTTTTCGGCCAGTCGTGCCGAACTGGTACAACAGGTCATCCTGCCAGCTATCGCCGAGGGAAAAACCGTAATTCTCGACCGTTTTTTTGACTCCACAACGGCTTATCAGGGTTACGGCAGAGGTCTCGACGCCGAAATGCTGCAGTCCATTATCAGGCTCTCCACCTTTTCACTGCACCCCGACATCACCTTTTATCTTGACATCTCGCCGGAGAATGCCATGTTGCGGAAATTTTCCGAAAAATCGCTGCCGCTGGCTTTGGAAGAAAACGAACTTGACCGTATGGAGCGATCGGGATCGGATTTCTACCAGAGAGTGCGGAAAGGCTACCACCGTATCATCGAAGGGGAAAAAAACCGTTTCGTCGTGCTCGATGCACTCGACAATCCGGAAAAGCTGCACAAGGAGATTGTAGCCTCGCTGGGTGAACGGTTTCCGGCGTTTTCAGGTCTCAGGACACCCTGATACGGAAAAGGTTGACATAACGGGAACTGCGGAAGGGTCTTCCTGTGTTAATAGAAAAGTTTTTTCAAGCTTTTATTGCGTTTTTGCTTAGATTGAGTATCGATCTACTCTGTCCACATCTCCTTACCGGCTACGCATGCACGAAACGATTCTCAAAGAGCACCAACTCACCACCTGCATCTCTCCGATCACGCTGCAGGATATCCGGACTCTGAAGGAACTCTACCGTCTGAAAGCCGAAACACGGGAACTGCGGGAACCGATTGTAAGAAACATCATCAAGCAGCGGGTCGTTGGCCGTTCCTGTGTGGAATCGCTTAAAAACGCGCTCTACTCACTCGAAACCATCTACATCGACGACGACACCGGACAAAGGCTTCTGCGCATCGACGGTATGAGAGAGATAGAGGTCGATCTGACCTACGAAATACGCGAACTCCAGAAAGACATCTACTATCTGGAATACGGCGAAGACAAGTTTATCGACTATCTGGCCAAATTCATCCCGGGGTTCCGCGGTTATGTCAATCACGGCATCGACATGTTCCGGGGAAAACGGTTCAATGCTTTCGTAACAGACCGCGACGGAACGACAAACAACTATTGCGGCCGTTACCGCTCTTCAGTACAGCCGATATACAACTCCGTCTTCATAACCCGGTTCGCCAAAAACTGCTGTCGCTTTCCGATCTTCATCACCTCTGCGCCACTGAAGGATTTCGGTATTCTCAATGTATCGATCAATCCAAGCAATACCTTTGTATATGCCGGCTCCAAGGGACGCGAATTCATCGATCTCGATGAGCATTTCAACAGTTTTCCCATCGAGGAAAACAAGCAGAAGATGATCCGTCTCCTGAACGACCGTCTTCATGTACTGCTCCAGGATCCGAATTTCGAAAAGTTCAACTTTATCGGATCGGCCATGCAGATCAAGTTCGGACAGACAACGGTAGCCCGTCAGGACATAAGCAAATCCATCAGGGACGATGAATCCGCGGCTTTCCTTGAAAAAGTAAAGAGCATTGTCAGGGAAATCGACCCGCAAGGCAGAAATTTCCGTATCGAAGACACCGGTCTGGATATCGAGATCATTCTCACCATAGACGTCAACAGCGACAGCTCCTCCATCAAGGATTTCGACAAGGGGGATGGTCTTGCCTTCATCAGCGGCAAGCTCGGCATCGATACCACGAAAGGACCAAACCTTGTCTGCGGCGATACGGCATCGGACATTCCCATGCTGAAAAAAGCCGTCGAAATGTACGACGATGTATGGGCGGTCTTTGTAACGCGGGATGAAAAGCTCAAGAAACAGGTGGAAGAGATCTGTCCAAAAAGCTATACCGTTCCTTCTCCCGATATTCTCCTCACCATTCTCGGCCTTCTGTCACTGTAATAACATATTTCGGTAAACTTTCGCAACCATTTAATGTGTGGTAATGAGCAACGTATTTAAAGGCGCAATATTCGATCTTGACGGAGTAATCACAGGTACGGCCAAAGTGCATAGCCTTGCCTGGGAATCGATGTTCAACTCCTTCCTGAAAAGTTATGCTGAAGTGAACAATGAACCGTTTGTGCCTTTCGATCCGGTTCACGACTATCACAAATATGTTGACGGAAAACCCCGCATGGAGGGCGTCAAAAGCTTTCTTGCATCCAGAGAGATAGAACTCCCCTTCGGAGAGCTTGACGACACTCCCGAAAAAGAGACCGTTTGCGGTCTCGGCAACAGGAAAAACACGCTTTTCACCGAAATCCTCGTCAGGGAGGGTCCGGAAGTTTACATGACCTCGGTGGAACTGATCGAAAAACTCATCGCCAGAGGCATCCGCATCGGCATAGCATCATCGAGCCGCAACTGCCTGGTGATCCTCCAGCTTGCCCGGCTGGAGCATCTTTTTGAAACCAGGGTGGACGGAGAGGTTTCCATCGAGATGAACCTGAAAGGCAAACCCAATCCGGATATTTTCATCACAGCCGCTCACAATCTCGGACTGGAACCCCATGAGTGCGTCGTGGTAGAGGATGCCATTTCAGGCGTTCAGGCCGGTTCGCGAGGCAATTTCGGTCTGGTGCTCGGCATCGCACGCGAGATAGAAGGTTCGAAACTCAGGGAGGAGGGTGCCGATATCGTCGTCCGGGACCTCGGAGAAATCACGATAGCGGATATTGATGCATGGTTCAGTGAAGGCCTTGAAAAAGAGTGCTGGAACCTGACCTACAACAGTTTCATAGACCGCGACGAAAAGCTCAGGGAGGCACTCACTTCGTCCGGAAATGGCTATCTCGGCGTCAGGGGCGCCTATGAAGGCTCGAAAAACTCCCGACATCACTATCCGGGCACCTATATCGCAGGAATCTACAACCGTCTCCCGTCGGATGTGCACGGTCAGACCGTATTCAACAATGATTTCGTGAACTGCCCGAACTGGCTGCCTCTGGAGTTCAGCATCGGCGGCGGCGATTTCATCGACCCATTCGATCAGAAAATTCTCAGCTACCGGCAGAACCTCGATCTGCGAAACGCCGTCATGGAGCGGGAGATCGTCATCCAGGACAATCTCGGAAGAATCAGCAGGATCAGCAGCCGGCGCTTTGCCAGCATGGCCGACCCGCACCGCTGCGCCCTGCGTTTCAACCTCCGACCGGTCAACTACACCGCATCGGTTGAATTCCGTTCCGCCATCGACGGAACCATTGAAAACAAGGGGGTTGCCCGCTACAGCGAACTCAGCTCCGATCATCTCGAGCATATCGAGGCCTGCAGCGACAATGAAACGATCTTTCTCCATGTCCGCACCAACCATTCGCATTACGGCATCGCAACCGGAGCACGCACAAGGGCGGTCTGCCACGGCCAGCCACTGAGGGCAGACCGGACGGTAATATCCACGGAGCGTTACATCGGCCAATCCTTCAGCATGCAACTGAGCCCGGAGAAAAGCTGCACCATCGAAAAACTTGTCTCCATCCATACCTCCCTCGATCGCGACGGTACAGGAAACCCGCTCGAAGCGGCAAAAGCCTCCCTGCAGCAGGAAGAAACCTTTGATGGACTCCTTCAGGCCCATACCGAAGCCTGGGAAAAGATCTGGCGTCAGAACGGCCTCTGCATCGAAGGTGACCGGCTCAGCCTGAAGGTGCTGCGCCTGCACATCTATCACCTGATGGGCACTGCATCGCCTCACAATACCGTCATCGATGCGGGCATCACAGCAAGAGGTCTCAACGGAGAGGCTTATCGGGGACATATTTTCTGGGATGAAATTTTCATTCTTCCGTTCTTCAACAGAACCTTCCCGGAAATCTCCAGGGCCCTGCTCATGTACCGATACAACAGACTCAATGCGGCAAGGAACTACGCAAGGGAAAATGGTTACCGGGGCGCAATGTTTCCATGGCAGACTGCCGATGATGGCGAGGAAGACACCCAGGTCATCCATTTCAATCCGACAAGCGGCTCGTGGGGCCCTGACCTCAGCCGCAAGCAGCGGCATGTCTCCATTGCGGTATTCTACAATACCTGGAGATACATCTACGATTCCGGCGATACCCGTTTCCTCAACGAGTACGGAACGGAAATGATGTTCGAGATAGCACGATTCTGGGCAAGCATCGCAACCCTCTCGCCGGAAACCGGCAAATACCATATCGAGGGGGTAATGGGCCCCGACGAGTTCCACGAAACACTCCCCGGAAGCGGCGTGGAAGGCGTAAAGGACAATGCATACACCAACATCATGGCCGCATGGCTTTTTGAAAAAGCCGTCGAAATCAGCGAAACCATCGACGAGGCTGTTTTGAGAAACCTGCTTGAAAAAATCCACCTCGGATTTGATGAACTGCAGAAATGGAGGGACATCAGCAGCTCCATGAATATTCCCTTCGGAAGCGAGGGCATTCTGGAACAGTTCGAAGGCTACATGACGCTCCGGGAGCTTGACTGGGCCCTCTATCGCTCCAAATACGGCAATATCCACAGGATGGATCGCATTCTCAAGGCCGAGAATGACTCTCCCGACTACTACAAGGTAGCCAAGCAGGCCGACGTGCTGATGACCTTCTACACCCTTTCTCCGACGGAAGTGGCCAGGATTCTTGAAAAAAACGGTTATGCAGTACCCGATCCGATAAAGCTGGTGCGTGACAACTATTCCTACTACGAACCAAGAACCAGCCATGGTTCGACCCTGAGCAAGGTTGTCCACTCGATAATATCGAGCTACCTCGACAACGGCCACGAAACGGCATGGAAATGGTTTATGGAAGCGCTGAAAAGCGATATAGGTGACACCCAGGGGGGTACGACACAGGAAGGCATCCACTGTGGCGTGATGGCCGGCACACTCGATACCGTGGTACGGTACTTTGCGGGAATTTCGTTCGATAACGGCATGCTCAACGTGCATCCGAACCTGCCCGCACACTGGAAAAAGCTTGAAATCAACGTCTGTTTCCGCGCAGACCGCTACAGAATTGCCCTTGTTCCCGGCAGCGTAACGGTCTTGCTCGACGATTCCGAAGCGGATGAAGCGGCGGCCTGCATTAACGGTCACCTGGTGACGCTTTCAAAAGGTGCAGCCGTGGAAACAGCCTGAACCCGAAACCGGCCACCGGCACCGCTCAGCGTGCCGGTTAATTGCTCTTTTAGATGGAAAAGCGTATTATTTTTATTTTTTTACTTTTTCTGACGACCTATTGCATCACCGCTTATGCGCCTGTCCAACTTCAGATATAATCTGCCCAAAACAAAAATTGCCGATCATCCGGTTTCGCCCCGCGACAAGTGCAAGCTCATGGTACTGAACCGGCGGAAAAAAGAGATCGAGCACAAGGTTTTTGAGGATATCGCTTCGTATTTCAAAAAAGGGGATCTGCTTGTCGTCAACAACAGCAGGGTCTTTCCTGCCAAGATTTTTGGTCAGAAAGAGAAAACCGACGCCAAAATCGAGGTATTTCTCCTCCGGGTGCTCAACAAGGATGCCGGATTGTGGGATGTACTGGTCGATCCCGCCCGAAAGGTACGGGTAGGCAATAAAATCTACTTCGAAGAGGATGTCGTCGCCGAAGTGGTTGACAATACCACGTCGAGGGGCAGAACGATCCGGTTCCTTAACCCTGAAATCGATGTATTCGCTCTTGTTGAACGGATCGGCCACGTACCGCTCCCTCCCTACTTCCTGAGAAAACCCAAGGAGGCCGACAAGGAGGACTACCAGACGGTTTACGCCTCCCAGACCGGTGCGGTCGTTGCCCCCATGGCAGGCATGCATTTCACGATGCCCCTCTTGCAGAAAATCCAGAAAATGGGAGTCAAGATCCTGCCGATCACCCTGCATCCGAGCCTGAGCACCTTCAGCGCCATCGAAGTGGAGGACGTATCGAAGCACAAAATGGATTCCGAATATTTCAATATTCCCTACCAGACGGCAATGGAGATCAACGAGACCAAGGTCAACAAGTCCGGAAGGGTAATTGCCGTCGGCACGACAACCTGCAGGGTGCTTGAAGCCAACGCCACCGTTGACGGAAAAATCAAGTTCGGCCGGGGCTGGACGGACAAGTTCATTTATCCGCCCTACCAGTTCAAGGTAACAGATGCGCTCATCACCAATTTTCAGCAACCGGAAACGACACTGCTCATGGTTGTCAGCGCTTTTGCCGAACACCGTCTTCTTATGGAAGCCTATAAAATAGCCCTGAAAACCGATTATCAGTTCCTTGCATACGGTGACGCCATGCTGATTCATTAAATTCAACAGCAGTTCTCTCCCCTATGACCATCAATGCCTGTGCCATCATTGCCGCCAGCGGTATCGGCAAACGCATGCAGCTCTCCAGCGGCCAGAGCAAGCAGCTGCTCGAGATCGGCGGACTGCCGGTAATCTACCATACACTCAGGGCTTTCGAGTGTGCATCCACGATTCAGGAGGTCTACATCGCCACTCGGCAGGAAAACATCGCAACCCTCAGCGCCATGGCCGAAGCATTCGGATTCGGGAAGGTCAAGGCGGTCATCGAAGGGGGTAAGGAGCGGCAGGACTCGATCAGAAACTGCATCCGGGCCATCGAAAACGGGATGGCGGATTCCGGCAGAAGACCGGACATCATCATGGTACACGACGGAGCCCGACCGTTTATCCGGCCTTCGGAAATCGACGAAATCTCCCGGCTCACCATGCAGTACGGGGCTTGTGTTCCGGCGACAAAACCCAAGGACACCATCAAATTCGTAGGAAGCGATCCGGGATTTTTCGGAGAAACTCCCGACAGAAACCGGCTTCTGCAGGTTCAGACACCCCAGAGCTTCCTGAGCGCCCTCGTCATCCAGGCCCACGAACAGGCCGAACTGGAGCAGTGGTACGGCACCGACGACGCTTCTCTGGTCGAACGCTTTTTTCCCGAACAGCCGGTCAGGGTTTATGAAACCGGTTATCACAACATTAAAATAACAACCCCGGAAGACGTGGAGGTAGCCGAAGCGATCTACCGGAAACTCCAGACCGAGGAAGAGACGGACGGCGAAAAATAAATTCCTGACCGGGTTGTTTTTTTTCAATTCTTTCCTATATTTACAGCCCGTCAACCGGTGAGATAGCTCAGTTGGTTAGAGCACAGGATTCATAACCCTGAGGTCGAGGGTTCAACTCCCTCTCTCACCACTTTCGAGTGAAACTCTGTTGACTGTCGCCGGAAGCGACCTGAAATGGCATGGCGCGTCAATAGAGCTTCGCTTTTACAAGCGGGTGTAACTCAGCTGGTAGAGTGTTTGCTTCCCAAGCAAAATGTCGCGAGTTCGAATCTCGTCACCCGCTCTCAAGTCACTACCGTACCACTATCGGGAACGCCCGTCCATCAATCCCGCTCATGCAGACACCTTCAATTTTCACCGTTCCCGTCACTCCTGAAGAGATCAACGAAACGCAGATTATCGACGGCCAGATGGCGCGTCATCTCGGCATCGAAATGACCGAGGTCGGCCCCGATTACATGACGGCAAAGATGCCGGTAGATCATCGTACGATCCAGCGCATCGGCATCCTGCACGGAGGCGCGTCGCTTGCGCTTGCAGAAACCATAGGGAGCATCGCAGCCTCCTACTGCGTCGACCGTGAGCGGTGCTACATTGTCGGCCAGGAGATCAACGCCAACCATATACGGCCGGTCAGGGAGGGCTTCGTTTTCGCTACGGCGACACCTCTGCATCTCGGAAAAAGTTCGCAGGTGTGGGACATAAAAATCCGCAACGAGGGAAAAAAGCTCGTCTGCGTAAGCCGCTTTACGGTCGCAGTTCTCCGCAAACCCGACTGAAAAACCAATGCCGCCGGGGAAACTCGTTTTTTCGAATCCGGCGGACGTTTTTTTTTGAAAACTTTTCATACCTTGTTCTTTCGCAGTTTCAGTTTTAAACATTTTTGCCGTCCACAAGGGTATGCAGACAGAACAATCCGACGCCGTGATACCACCGTTTGCCCCCGCCGCAGGTTACTCCGAAGAGCTTCTGCAGCAGCTCGCCTCCCTACAGAAATCCAGAAAGAAATGGCTGCTGGTGCAGCCGGTGAGCAACACCAGCATGATGGTGGACTCGGGAACGGTCAGCATGCCGCTCAACCTCATCATGGTCGCCACGATCGTCGGAAAGCTTTTCGATGTCACCTTCATCGATGAACGACTCGGAGAACGCGTTCCCGAAGACCTTTCGGGATTCGACGTCATCGCCATCACCTCGCGTACGCTGAACGCCAACAAGGCATACCGGATAGGCGATGCGGCGCTCAAACAGGGCAAGACCGTCATTCTCGGCGGTGTGCACCCCACCATGCTGCATGATGAAGCCTCACAGCACTGCACCAGCGTGGTCTACGGAGAAATAGAGTCGATCTGGACGGAACTGGCTACCGACGTGCTCAACGGCAGGATGCAGCCTGTCTACCGTGCAAAGACGCTCAAGCCGATGGGCGACATGCACCGCCCGGATTTCAGCTATGCCATCAACTCCAAAAACGCGAAAAAGTACAGTACACTGATACCCATTCTTGCCACCAAGGGTTGTCCGGTCGGCTGCAACTTCTGTACAACGCCTACCATATACGGCAAAAACTACCGGTATCGCGAACTCGATCTCGTGCTTGAGGAGATGCGCTACCACCAGGAGCGGCTCGGAAAGCGGAAGATCAACTTCTCCTTCATGGACGACAACATCAGCTTCAGGCCGAAGTATTTCATGACGCTGCTCGAAGAGATGGCAAAGCTCGGCGTGCACTGGAACGCCAACATCTCCATGAACTTCCTCGACAAGCCGGAAGTTGCCGAACTTGCCGGACGCTCGGGCTGCGACCTCCTGAGCATCGGCTTCGAATCGCTCAATCCCGAAACCCTGAAAAGCGTACAGAAAGGCTCCAACCGCCTCGGAAGCTATGAAAAGGTGGTCAACAACCTCCACCAGAACGGCATCGCAATCCAGGGCTACTTCATGTTCGGTTTCGACAACGATACCGAAGAGAGCTTTCAGCTCACCTACGACTTCATCATGAAGAACCGCATCGAGTTCCCGGTTTTCTCGTTGGTGACGCCATTCCCCGGCACACCCTACTTCGAGGAAATGAAATCCCGCGTGCGTCACTTCGACTGGGACAAGTACGACACCTACCACTACATGTTCGAGCCCAGCAAGATGAGCGGAGAAAAACTGCTCGAGAACTTCGTGAAGCTGCAGAAGGAGGTATACAAAGGGCGTTCGATCATGCAGCGCATGAAGGGCAAGCCACTCAACTGGGTCTGGTTCGTGAACTACATGATGCACCGCTTCACCAAGAAGCTCTCTCCTGAATACTACTACTGAAGCACAAAGAGAGTTACACGCAACCTGTCTGAAAGCATCCAACCGAACTGCCACCATGCGGAAACTCTCTGCCAGGAGCCTCAAATGGCTGAAAGGCTTCCACCTGATAGCCGCAGCATCGTGGACAGGAGGCGCCATTTCGCTGCTTTCACTCTACTTCCTGAAAAACGGCGTCACCAACGGCAGCGAACTTTACGGTATCAACCGGAGCATTCACCACATCGATATGAGCATCGTGGTCATCCCCGGAGCAACAGGCTGCCTCTTCACCGGGCTCATATATTCCCTCTTCAGCAACTGGGGCTTTTTCAGACACTCCTGGCTTACCTTCAAATGGATCGTCACCATTGCGGCAATACTCTTCGGTACATTCTTTCTAGGCCCATGGGAAACATCCATGATGGATATCTCCGGAAACATCGGCATCGCTGCCCTGCAGGATCCGGCGTACCTATGGAATCAGAGGATGAACCTGCTCTTCGGCACGGCCCAGGTGCTCCTGCTCCTCGCCACGGTATTCATCTCCATCTTCAAGCCCTGGAAACCAGGTGCAGGTTCTTGCAAAACCCGGTGACATAATGCACCCCGGATTCCGTACCATGCTCTTTACGCGTTTTTCCGCGATCCGGACCCAGAAACACCAAACCGTCATACAATGCCTGAACTGAACAATGTGACTACCGGCGAACTGCTCACGATGCTGGAAAGCGGCACCTCGAAAATCATCGATGTCCGCCCTGTTGACGCCTATAACGGATGGATAATACAGGCCGAGGCTCGCGGCGGACACATCAAGGGCGCGAAATCCCTGCCCGAAAAATGGGCTCTTTGGCCCGAATGGAAAACGATTCTCGATTTCAAGCAGATCAGTCCCGGAGATGAACTGATAATCTACGGGTACACGGCAGAACAGGCTTCAGTAATGGCGAAACGTTTCATGCAGAACGGATACAGCAACGTATCGGTATATAACGATTTTCTTGCAGAATGGACATCCGGTGAAGAATATCCGATGGAAAAACTGCCAAACTACCGGATGCTCGTCTATCCCGAGTGGGTCAACAGCCTGATTACAGGAGGTTATCCCCCGGAATACAGGAACGACAGGTTCGTCATCTGCCATGCACATTACCGCAACCGCGATGCCTATCTCGGCGGCCATATTCCCGGCGCGATCGATATGGATACGCTTGCGCTGGAAGCGCCCGAAACATGGAACAGACGAACTCCTGACGAACTGAAAAAAGCATTCGAGAAGCACGGCATCACGGCCGATACCACCGTCGTGCTTTATGGAAAGTTCCTGAACCCGAACAACGACGACCCGTTTCCGGGAAGCGCCGCCGGCCATATCGGAGCAATCCGGCTTGCCTTCATCATGATGTACGCAGGAGTTAAAGACGTGCGAGTGCTCAACGGCGGATACCGATCCTGGGAAGATGCCGGGTATCCCGTCAGCACGGAAGACGAACCGAAACGTCCGGTTCCTTCGTTCGGTGTTGCAATACCTGCAAAACCCGAACTTGCCGTCGATACCCCCGAAGCAAAAGAAATCCTTCGATCAGACGACGCAGAGCTGGTCTGCGTCAGAAGTTACCCTGAATACCTCGGAGAAGTCAGCGGGTACAACTACATCAAAAAGAAAGGTCGCATACCCGGAACGGTGTTCGCCGAATGCGGCAGTGACGCCTACCACATGGAAAACTACCGGAACCTCGACCATACCACTCGCGAATACCATGAAATAGCCGCTATCTGGAAGCGTTCAGGCATCGTTCCGGAAAAACACCTCGCATTCTACTGCGGAACCGGCTGGAGAGGCAGCGAGGCATGGTTCAATGCGCTCTTGATGGACTGGCCTCGCATATCGGTATACGACGGAGGCTGGTTCGAGTGGAGCAACGATCCCGATAACCCCTGGGAAACAGGAGCTCCCACGGAGAAGCAATGAAAAACCTGAACCAGTGAAGGTTTCATGATGGATTATAACACAAAGGAAATCGTCAAGTGCGGTTCCGCAACGATCGTGAACCATCTGCCGGAAATAGGCCTCCTGAAGGTTGTTTCGGAAATCGTCGACGGCCTGAATTCCAGCCCGAAAAGAATTTCATGCAAATACTTCTACGATACCGAAGGCTCTAACCTGTTTACCGAAATCACCCGCCTTGCCGAGTACTACCCTACACGGACAGAGAATGCCATACTCAGGGAACTCCCCCTCGAAAAGCTGATCGGATCTTTCGATATCGACATCATCGAACTCGGCAGCGGGGACCACAGCAAGATCACCCTGATACTCGAAAGGTTTTCAGAAGCACAGCTGCAGCACATGCGGTATATTCCGGTAGACATAAGCTTTTCAACGCTTGAAACATCTGTCAGGAAGCTCGCAGAAAGGTTTCCGTCCCTTGCAGTAGAGGGCATCGTAGCCGATTACTACCACCAGATGCATCTCGTCCCCGGAGAGCGTAAAAAACTCTTCTGTTTTCTCGGCAGCACCATCGGTAATCTCGACCGGGCTGAAGCCATGAACTTTGTCAGGAACATCAGTGATATCATGCGCCCCGGCGACAGTTTTCTCATCGGATTCGACCGGATAAAGGATACCTCCATGCTGGAAAGCGCATACAACGACCAGACCGGGCTTACCGCCAGATTCAACAAAAACATCCTGCGTGTCGTCAACCGCCTTATCCTGTCAGATTTCGACCCGGATGATTTCGTGCACAGGGCGTTTTACAATCCCCGGCACAGGAGAATCGAAATGCACGTCGAAGCGAAAAAGTCGCTCCGTGTATGCTGCCCATATATGAAACAGCCTTTTGAGCTGCAAAAAGGCGAAACCATCCACACCGAAAACTCCCACAAGTTCGATGAGTGCGATATACATGCCCTGGGCGAACATGCTGGCCTCGCTGTCAACCGGATTTTTTCCGATAAAAAAGAATGGTTCAGCCTGGCGTATTTCCGGAAAACGAACTGAACAGATGAGGCGAATGGAGATACTCGCGGCAGGAACATCCATTCTTTCATGATCACAAGAAAAAAAACCGGAACTCCGGTTTTCCAAACGGGTACTCTGTAAAAGCAAAGGGGGCAAAACTGCCCCCCTTCACTATTATAGCATCAATCATCAAGATCGATCGAACCTTTCGTCTTCTCTCTGCGCTTCCTTTCCTTCTGGTTGTATTCATCCATACAGCCACTGTTTTTACCCTCTACAAGAGAGCACTGGAGGTAATCGGATATTTCAATAATACAACCCCTTATCGCTTTTCCTACTGGCGTATCCTTGTATTGATTGAGATGGCCGCCGAAACCACCGCGGTAGACGCCAACACTGATACCGCTGGATTTTGATGTTGCTTCTACTGTCCGGGCGTCATAGATTTCTCCCGTTGCAACGTCGATTACTTTCAGGTCGACCGCCATGTATGCCTTATCCTGTCTTCCTCCCAGACTGATGCCGCCGTAGGAGAGGCCACCGCCGCCGCCACTCGTATTGTGCTCGAAAGCAGACACGGTAGCCGCCACGAGGTATTTTGCGCCGGTAATTTTGCCTAATCTCGCTCTTGTTTTAGGGTTAACCCTGCCGGATGCTCCGAGATCCTGCTCATTAAGTACAGCATCGAGTTCTCTCCTCTCGAGTACCCGAAAACTGTTCGTCGATGCCAGTTCAGAAATGAGCATATCCTGCAATTCATATCCAACGCCCCCGTGCCACCATCCTGCATAGGTATTGTTCGTAAACCGCAACACTCCTATCCTTGGCTTTTCGTAGGCAAATCCCTCAGAAAAAACAGAGCTTGAAAAAAGAAAGAGAAACAGTAGTAATGCTTTAATACGCATGATGAACCTCCCTGGTTGTTAATAGTAAAATAGGGGAACCTGTCAGACTGCACGGATAAGGAGTTATATCTTTTCCCGGTGAGAAGAGGTACCCCTCGACCAGTGATTGAATTTCCTCCTGACCATCAACCGATGGCAACGCAAACACCTGTAAGGTATCACAGAAAAAAGTAAAACCAAAGCGCTTAAGAAACAGCTGTTACCTTAACCTTCTTTTTTTCTGTTTGTTACCCGAACAGCATGGCGTATAAAACAATCAAGTTTACCATTCATCGTCCTGAATAATTCGTGAAATCGAAGTGACTGAGTCAACGCTATTCCTATCGATAAGTCGATTCAAGGTGCCCTGCATATCGATTTTTTTTCACCTGCCGAAATACGCATCGAAGTCTTACAGACGCAAGGCGAAGCAGTAAATCAGGGATTCGATCCTGTGCGGTATGCTTCGTGTCTGTTTTCGCATTTAGTTGTAATAATAAGGAGCGTCCCGTATTACACGGGTATTCAGGAATACATCCCCGTGCCTGTGCTCATCAGAAATACGGATTCAAGTTAAAAGTACCGCGGACACGAAATACAAAAGGGGCCCGAAAGCCCCTATTGCAATACGAATACTGACTCCTGTCTTCCGACTCACAGCTCACTGCGCACCGCCCACGATCTTCCTGCCTACTGTTTCACCGGCGGAAGCTCGATCTTCAGGCAGAGTTCCTTCAACTGCTGCTCCATGACCTCCGAAGGTGCGGACATCATGAGGTCCTGGGCCGACTGGTTCATCGGAAAAGCGATCACCTCGCGGATGTTCTGCTCGTCGCGCAGGATCATGACGAGACGGTCGAGGCCGGGAGCGATGCCTCCGTGCGGCGGCGCGCCCAGCTTGAAGGCGTCGATCATGTGGCCGAACCGGCTGTCGACCTCGTCTTTCGAATACCCTGCTATCTCGAATGCGCGGTACATGATGTCGGGGCGGTGGTTGCGGATCGCGCCGCTGGAGAGTTCGATGCCGTTGCAGACGATGTCGTACTGGTAGGCAAGGATGTCGAGCGGCTGCATGGTGTCGAGCGCCTCCATCTCGCCCTGCGGCATGGAGAAGGGGTTGTGAGAGAAGTCGATCTTTTTGGACTCTTCGTTGTACTCGTACATGGGAAAATCCACGATCCAGCAGAAGGAGAGTTCGTCGCGGTCGAGCTCGAAAAGATCCCCGAACCAGGTACGCATGCCGCCCATGATCCTGCAGGTTGATTCCCACTTGCCGGCACCGAAAAACACCACATCGCCGGTCTCAAGACCGAGCTCGGCTTTCAGGCGCTCCATTTCCGCCTCGCCGAGAAACTTCACCACGGGGCCTTTCGGGCCTTCCTCCCTGAACTGGATGTAGGCAAGGCCGGCCGAACCGAGCTCGCGGGCCCGTTTTTCGGCCTTGTCGTAGAAAAGCCTCGACTCGCCGCCGCGCCCCTTGAGCACCAGCGCCTTGACGCACGAGCCCTGGCGGGTATTGGAAGCGAACACCTTGAACGATGAATCAACGAACAGCGACGTAACGTCACGGATTTCAAGCGGAATGCGCAGGTCGGGCTTGTCGGTACCGAAACGGTTCATGACATCCCTGTAACTGATGCGGGGAAACGGGTACTCTGTGATCCGCTTCTTCGACATGGTTTCGGTGAGGTGGCGGAACATCCCTTCGAGAATCCCGAAAAGATCGTCCTGCTCGATAAAGGCCATTTCCATATCGATCTGGTAGAACTCGCCGGGGCTGCGGTCGGCGCGGGCGTCTTCGTCCCTGAAGCAGGGCGCTATCTGGAAATAGCGGGGAAAGCCCGCAACCATGAGCAGCTGCTTGAACTGCTGGGGCGCCTGCGGCAGCGCATAGAACTTGCCCGGATGCAGACGGCTCGGCACAAGAAAATCCCTGGCGCCTTCGGGTGAACTCGATGTGAGAATGGGAGTCTGGATTTCGATGAAGCCGCGCTCGACGAGGTAGCTGCGCACTTCGGCGGTGAGGCTGCTGCGGAAAATGATGTTTTCGTGGAGCTTTTCGCGACGAAGGTCGATAAAGCGGTACTTCAGCCGGAGCTCTTCGGAAGTCGGCACCTCGTCGGCAACGGGAAAAGGCAGAGGCTGGGCTTCGCCCTCGACGCTCAGAGCGCTGACCACAACTTCGATCTGGCCCGATGCAAGACGCGAATTGACGGTTTCGGGGCTGCGCCGGACAACCGTGCCTTCCACGCAGATAACCGACTCGGAGTGCAGATGCCCGGCCGCATCGAACAGGTCCTGCTGCTCGGGCTGGATGACAAGCTGACAGATTCCGGAATGGTCCCTGAGATCGATAAATATCAGCCCGCCATGGTCCCGTTTCCGGTGAACCCATCCTCCGAGCCTGACGGAACGGTTTTCACACTCAAGACCAAGCTGGCCACAATAGTCCGTTCGAAACCTGTTTTGAAGAGTTATCGCCTTCTCTGCAGCTCTATGCATAACTTCTTTTTTCTTTGATAATGATAAATGAATTGTCTGAATGGGTAGCCTGAAAAGTCTGAATATCGGGAATTTTTGCTGATTTATAAAACCCGGCCGTTCCTGATCAGTAGACCAGCTCCCCGCCGAACTCCCTGATGATGAACTGCACGACACCGTTACTGCGCGAGAGCTCCTCGAAAAGCGTGAAAACAGTTTTCTCTTTCGTACAAGCGTCTTTTTCGGCGTCATAGACAAGACGCAGGTTCAGGGGCAAGCGGTAAAACGCGGCAAGCTCCTTCTGCAGCGCGGGCAGTTCCGGCAACAGCTCTTCATAGGAAAATTTCCTGCAGCACGAAACTGTAAAAACGCCCCGCCCTGTGCAGGATACCGGTTCACAGGAGCTCAGATGGGCAGAGAGGACGCTGTGATCGGCACGGGCCACCGCATCAAGAAACTGGTGCCACTCAACTTTCAGCGACTCGATATCGGGTATGGTACCGGCCAGCTCCGCAGCATCCTCTGCCACTCCGGCCGGTACAGGGTTAATTTTCCTGGAGTTAGGCATAACACCCGACGCAAAACCGGATAGTTTTTTCTGCCACGAACCAAGATCGATATTATTATTTTTTATCGGGTTGGGGGCAGCAGACGCTGCTTTGGGAGTCTCCGGTTCAGGCGGTACCACCGCACTGCTTTTCAGTGCTGCATTACGGGCTTTTTTTTTTGCGGCGTACCGGGAGCTTCAGCCGAAGCGCCGGAGGTCGCACCGCCTGATGCCAGATCAATAAGCTTCAGGAGCGCAAGTTCGAAACGGAACCGGTACTCGAACTGGAATTTCAACTCCCTGGAGGTATTGAGCAGGAGATCTATCATCTGCATGACCGAACCGGGAGAAAACCTTTCCGCATCGCGCAGGTAACGCTCCCGAACGGCATCGGGACGTTCGACCAGCCTCGGGGAGCGGAGGTTCTGAACCATGAGGATGTTGCGCAGGTGCTCGATCAGCTTTTCAAGAAAATCCTGTTCGTCATAACCGTTTTCGATGACAAACTGTGCGGTATCGATCATGGCGGAGGGATTCCTCTCGAGCACCGCATCGGTTACGGCAAAGAAATGATCGTCATCGACATAGTTGAGCAGTTCGGCAACTTTGCTGTAGCTGATCCCCCCCTCGTTCTGACGGTCTACCGAAAAGGCAATGACCTGATCGAGAATGCTCTGGGCATCGCGCATGGAGCCATGGGCCTTGCGACCGACAAGCTGCAGGGCGTCCGGTTCCACTGTGATCCCTTCAGCATTGCAGATCATCTGCAGCTGCTTCTGTATCTCCTCCAGGGGTATCCTCTTGAAGTTGAAACGCTGGCAGCGGGATGCGATGGTGGCCGGAATCTTGTGAAGCTCGGTGGTAGCGAAAATGAAAATCGCATGCGGAGGCGGCTCTTCAAGCGTTTTCAGGAACGCGTTGAACGCCGCAATGGAGAGCATGTGCACCTCGTCGATGATATAGACCCTGTAGCGCCCTTTTTGCGGCCCGTAACGGACATTTTCTCGAAGGGTACGAATATCGTCGACGCTGTTGTTCGATGCTGCATCGAATTCCGCGATGTTCAGGCTGGTTCCGGCATCGAAATCCCTGCAGCTCTCGCACTCTCCGCAAGGCTCGGTTACCGTTCTGAGGTATTCCGGATCCTCTATGATTTTCTGGCAGTTTACCGCTTTTGCGAAAACCCTTGCCGCAGTGGTTTTGCCAACACCCCTCAAACCCGAAAAAATATAGCCGTGGCCTACCCTTCCCATCCGAAGCGAATTCTGGATCGTCCGGGTTATATGCTCCTGCGCGGTAATATCCTCAAATGTTTTCGGACGGTATTTGCGCGCAATGACCTGATAACTCATGCTTTATTAATAAGTGAATCCTCCAATAGCGAAGCAACCGGCATATCCATCAGCCCTTTCATGCATAACGTCACCTCTTTTTCGATCGGAGCAAGAGCCTCGAGCGTTGTGCCACCTGAATCTGCAAGCGCCTCATCCAGGTCCGGCTCACGGGGTATGAGGGTGTAGAGATCGAAAAGGGTAGTCCTGTACAAATCAAGACTCACTGCAAGCTTCCCTTTTGCAGTCTCATGAATCACCCCTTTTTCAAGCAGCAGATCGATAATCCTTTCCCTCCCGGGTTCTTTCCGTTTACCGGCACGGAGCGGCCAACCTCCCTGCTGATCCTGCAGGAGTGAACCGAGCACCGAGAGCACAGGAGCGAGACCCTGCAGCGTTTTTTTCAGCGCCTCTGCTGGCGGATCGTGTCTCATCGCCCCAAGGGTGAAAACAAGTTCGGCTCCGGTCAACACCACCAGCCAGCCGAGATAAATCCAGAAAAAAAGCATCGGTACAGCCGAGAGCGCACCGTAGATATGTTCAAATGTAGCAAAGCGGCTGACATAAAACACAAACCATTTTTTCGAAAGTTCAAAAAGCAGTGCGGCAAGCGCTGCACCCGAGAATGCATGCAGAAATTTCACCCTGCAGTTCGGAACCAGCACATACAGCAGAAAAAAAGCCGCAAGAGAGTTCATGAACGGCAGAAAGGAGATCAATCGCGTTTTCATTTCAAGCAGAGGCCCTTCGGTGAAAACCGTAAACCACACATACGAACTTGCCGCAAGGCTGCCGCCGATCAGCACCGGGCCGAGGGTCAGCACCGTCCAGTAGAGGGTGAATGCCTGCATCGGCTTTCTGGATGAACGTACCCTCCAGATATCGTTGAAGATACTGTCGATGGTGGAAATAAGGGAGAGCGCAATGATAAACAGCAGCACACCCCCGACAAGCGTCACACTGGAGGTTTTTGCGATAAACTCCTCAAAATAGCGCTGAAACAGCTCACCGGAGGAGGGCACGAAATTCTGCAGGATAAACTCTTCGATATAGCGCTTCAATTCCGCAAAAAAAGGGAACACCCTGAGCACGGAAAGTGTCACGGCAAGAAACGGAACCATGGAAAGCAGCGTCTGAAAGGCAAGAGAGGCCGCACTGAGAAATACCCTGTCTGCAAGAAGATTTTTCAGAAAAAAAGGCGCCATTCGGCTAAAGTAGGCCGGAATGCCGGCAGTGTTGAACACGCCGGAAACTGGAGGTTTCTTCATATTTTTTCCCATTGCCGTTCTCCCTTGGATATCCTGGGCGGCGGGGGTTCCTCCGGAGAAATCCCGCTCAGCTTTTCTGCACCGCCGGCCTGCCGGATACGCTCGAACTCCTGACCCGAAGCATCAGGAGAAGACCTATCGCAAAAAATACCAGCAACGAGGCGAGCGCGACTTTCTGGCTCGATGCCTGAGCCGATACCATGCCGAATACCAGGGGACCCGCTATGGCCGATGCCTTTCCGAAGGTCCCGTCATAAAAACCGAAAAATTCCGCAACATGTTCACGAGGCGTCAGTTTCGCCATCATGGAGCGCGAGGCGGCCTGAGAGGAACCCATCGCCATGCCGGCGAGCATGCCTGCCGGGAAAAACAGTTCCTTGCTGTCGGCAAAAACCGCCGCCAGCACCACGCCGAACCAGATCATCAGGGTAAAGACAATGGTTCGCTTCGGCCCGATCCTGTCCGTTATGAACCCGAAAACAAGCGAGCCGGCAATCGCAGTGGTCTGCACCAGCATGAAAAAGACAATCAGTTCGCCGGTGGTAAAATCAAGGGTATTCTGGGCATAGATCGAAGAAAAGGCGATAATGGTGAGAATGGCATCGTTGTAGAAAAAGTATGCCAGAAGAAAGCGGGCAAGATCGGGATAGCTCATGATGTGGCGTACGGTATGCTTCACCTCTTTGATGGAGCGAACGATCAGCTCCAGGGAAATAGCACGGCCGTCACGCTTCTTCTCGTCGCGGTGCACAAGAAAAAGCGGAAGAGAAAACACGAGGAAAAAGAGCGCGGTTATAAAAAAACCGGAACGAACGTTCAGGGCATTTTCCGGCACAATGCCGCCACCGAGAAGCGGACGCATAAGCAGAAGAATGGAAAGCGAACCCAGGTAACCCATGGCAAAGCCATAGCCGGACACCCTGCCGATGCTGGTCTCTGAAGTGATCTCCTTAAGGTAGGCATCGTAAAAAACAAGCCCGCCTTCAAAACCCATATTGGCAAGTACAAAAAGTATGATTGCCAAAACCGCCATACCGCTGTCCGAAAAGCCGAGCAGCGCTGTTGCCGCCACCGAAAGCATGGTAAAGAAAAAAAGATAGCGCTTCCTTCTGCCGGAATAATCGGAAGCTGCGCCAAGCACCGGCGAAACAAGGGCGACAAGCAGCATGGATGAGCTCACGCCTGCCCCCCAAAGAACGTCGCCATAAGAATCACCGCTGCAGATCACATTTTTGAAATACAGGGGGAAAGCGAAGGTAACCATCATGACGCTGAATGAGGTGTTGGCGAAATCAAACAGCAGCCATGAAAACACTTTATGTTTCTGCGTCACGACAATTCAGTATTTATCCTGTTACCGATCCACCGACGATACAGCCGAAAACCGATTCGAACAACCGCCGTCCGTCGCCTGAGCCGAGCAGCGGATCACTGGCTCTTTCGGGATGCGGCATCAAACCCAGCACATTGCCCTCCCTGTTGACAATACCTGCGATATTGCCGATGGAACCGTTGGGATTGGATTCAGGAGTGAGGTTACCTTCCGGGTCACAGTAGCGGAAGACGATCTGGTTGTTTTCCTCAAGCCTCCGGATAACCTCGGGCGGAGCGAAGTAGTTGCCCTCACCGTGCGCAATGGGAATGGAAAGCACCTCACCCTGCCGGTAGAGACCGGTGAAGATGGTTTCTGTGTTGACCACGCTGATGGCCGTTTGGGAACAGATGAATTTCTTGTCGCGGTTTCTGGAGAGCGCTCCCTCAAGCAGGCCGCATTCGAGCAGCACCTGAAAGCCGTTGCAGATGCCGAGCACCGGATAACCTTTGCGGGCGAACTCGATCACCTCCTGCATGATCGGCGAAAAACGGGCTATTGCCCCCGCACGCAGATAGTCACCATAGGAAAAGCCTCCCGGAAGGATGATGACATCCGCGCCCTGCAGATCGTGTTCATTGTGCCAGAGCATGACCGGCCTGACGCCGCTGAAGGATGCAACGGCATACTCGGTATCGTGATCGCAGTTGGAACCGGGAAAAACAACAATTCCTGCAGTTATATCAGCCATAATCGGATTCTGTTTAATTGACTTGTTCCAGCTCGAAAGCATAGTTTTCCATAACGGGATTCGAGAGGAGTTTCTGGCAGATCTCGTTGCATATCCGCTCGGCTTCATGGCGGTCCACCTCGTTGATGCTGACTTCAATATATTTGCCGATTCTTGCCGAATCGACGGTGGTATATCCCAGATTTTTCAGGGCATGCTCCACAGCTTTACCCTGTACATCGAGAATGGACTGACGCAGGGTAACCTTTATTTTAGCGTTGAATGGCATGGTGCTTTCAGGATGGATTGAAAAAAATCAAGTCTGCCACTGCCGGATAAAAAGCCCGAGCGAGCGGATAACCCCGAGCAGAATATACAACAACATGGCAAGAAAAAAAGCCTTCGCCTGGAAGAGAAGTACGCAGAAAATCGCGATCAGATAGAGACCGAGCTGCACTGGCTGCTTCCTGAAGGTTTCAACCGTCGGTTTCGGCAGAGCATCGTAATTCACCTTGCTGATCATCAGAATCGAAAGGATGACCGACAACCATCCGAGCACGGATTGAAGCGATTGCGCCGGAAGCATGCGTTCGGAACCCATCCAGAGCACAAAACCGGCAACCGTGAGCGCCTGGGCCGGAGAGGGAAGGCCCGAAAACGACTCCTTGCGATATCCGATCAGATTGATGTTGAACCGGGCCAGACGCAAGCCGCTTCCCACCATGACGAGGGAGCTCAGAAAAATGCCTGCATAGCCGTCCATTCCCTCCAGCGCGAACCGATAGACAAGATATGCCGGTGCCGCCCCGAACGAGACCAGATCGGAAAGCGAGTCGAGCTCGATACCGAAATCCGACGTCCCGTTTGTCACACGGGCGACAAATCCATCTATGGTGTCGAAAAAAGCGGCAAAAATAATGAACCAGCAGGCAGCGGCAAAACTCCCCTCCCCCGCCATTACAATGGCGATATAACCACAGACCATGTTCAGGACGGTAAAAACCGAAGGCACGAACGAACGGGATACGAAAGGGAGTAAACGGGAACGGCCTTCCGGATCGCTCTGGAGAACGGGCGGATACCGTTTGCGGGATGTCTGTTTTTCAGCGTCTGCCATAGGTAGTGCTACCGGTTGCCGGGACCTCTGCATCCCGACATATCCGAGCGGTTGCCTTCAGGGATCCTCAGTGAAATTTGACCTTAAAGGTACAATCTTTCAGGCGGCTTTGAAAGCATCATCCGGAGAAGAAAACGCTTTTCAGTAGCTCTCGTCGGCGGAAGGAAAACTCCCGGAACGGACATCATCGACATAACGCATGACCGCATTTTCGATAACCGCATCGAGATCCGCATAACGGCGAACAAAACGGGGATGAAACTCACGGTTTAGACCGAGAATATCGTTGATCACCAGCACTTGCCCGTCGCAGGAACCGCCTGCGCCAATCCCGATGGTCGGAATGCTCAGTTGCCGGGTAACTGTTTCGGCCAGCTTCGAGGGAATTTTTTCGAGCACAATAGCGAAAGCACCGGCCTCCTCGATAAGCCGGGCATCCTCGAGCAGTTGTTCTGCTTCCCGCTCTTCCTGCGCCCGAACCTTGTAACTGCCGTATTTGTAGATAGACTGTGGCATGAGCCCGAGATGGCCCATGACGGGGATGCCGACATCGGTAATGCGTTTGACCGTTTCGGCGATGACGTACCCGCCCTCCAGTTTCACGGCATCACACTCATGCTCTTTCATGATTTTACCGGCATTGCGCAGCGCCTCTTCACCGGAAAGCTGATAACTCATGAACGGCATATCGATAACCACCATTGCCCGGCTTGTTTCGGTCTGCACACCCTTCACCACCGCCCTGGCATGATAGATCATCTCGTCGATGGTAATGGGGAGGGTGGTGTTGTGACCGGAAAAGACATTGCTTGCCGAGTCGCCGACAAGAATGACATCGACCCCGGCACGGTCAAGAATGCGCGCCATGGTAAAATCATAGGCTGTCAGCACGGAAATCTTCTCCCCCTTTTCTTTCATGTCGAGAAGTCTTCTGGTGGTGACATGCGCTGACTTCTGCTGATTACCTCGGTTCATAGCTCTGTGTGTGTTTAGCTGATTAACGTCGTTTGCCCCTGGCCAAGAAAACCTTCAAGCTCATGGCGCTCAAGCATGACCATCTCGATGCCGTACCGCCGGGACAATGCCTGCCTCAGCAATCCGACCAGCGTGCTGTAACGGGGAATATAACCCAGAACTTCTTCGAGTGAAACTGTTTTCCGCTCCATCTCCCGCCGGGTCGAAGCCGCAGTCTCTTTGTCGCCGGCGGCGACAAGCCTGCTGAGCTCCCTGTGCTTTTGTGTAAGTGGAAGAGAGCCGTGCTGCAGCAGCACCT
Organism: Chlorobium sp.; assembly: GCF_021740465.1. Taxonomy (GTDB): domain Bacteria; phylum Bacteroidota; class Chlorobiia; order Chlorobiales; family Chlorobiaceae; genus Chlorobium. The sequence goes on from NZ_JAIOZR010000001.1 coordinate 26,879, forward strand.
GACGGGTACGGCGTTGTGCGGAACCGACAAGTTTCCTTCCGGCAACCTGAAGCTCATAGCGGGCCGAAGCCGTAAAACAGGTTACAGGAGCACCTTTTCCCCTCGACTCGTCAAGGGTAGACCGGCAGAATTCGGCATAAATTCCCAGATACTCGAGAGCATGCATGATCACCTCGTGAACCCAACGGTAGATCACGGCATTCGGTTCGCCGGTTTCCGCAATAAAACTGTAGGTAAACTCTTCGGCATGAAAAACCGCCCTCCCGCCGGTAGGCCTTCGGACAATATCGATCCCCTCCCTGGCACACCGCAGGGTATCGATAGCGGTAATATCCTGATTGTACCCGAGCGTCACGGCAAAAGGCTGCCAGCCGTAAAAACGCCACAAACAACACCCTGAACCGTACCGGTGGTGAAAACGCCCGTCGATAAACGCCTGCATGAGCATGCAATCGATTTCCATATTGCGTTCACCCGTCTGCAAACCGGTATCGACGCCGTATACTGTTGAAAAAAGCCTCTTCACCGGCAAGCCCCCGTTTTTTCAGCTTGAAACAAAGCCTTCCTAATTCCGGACGGCTTTCTGCAGGGGAAAATCGGAAAAGATTTCCGATACCGCAAAATCGATGTCTTTCTGCATGGATTCACCCGTTCTGTACCGTTTCAGAAGGCCTCTTGCCGAACCGTTCCAGACCATGCGCTTTCCCGTCCGGTCGATCATGTCGATCAAAAGAAGAAACTCGTCGTACTGGTACACCACAGGCACTCCGTCGAACCGATCAAACCAGGGATAATACCGAAAACCCCTGCCCCACCTGTAGACAGGAGGATAGAAGGGAGCGGGTTCATGCCTGGTCATGCTCTTTTCACTTACATAGGCACGAACGACGATCTCCAGACCGGCCGAAGCCGAACCCGAGACGGCAATAAATCCACGTGCAGCGAGTTCCCTGTCGATAGCCGACTGCACCCGGTTCTTCAGAAGCGGATTGGTAGAAAAAACATCGCAGCTGTCTTGACCGGACTCAGTAACCCACCGGTAGGTACGCTGCCGGGTGAAATCGTAATCGCGGTCATAATCGCTCATGACGGAAAGAGCGGAACATGAGGTCGCCAGAAACATGAAGAGCAGTACCGAGGTGCGGATAAAACCGGTATTTTTCTTCATAAAAACTCCTCATCAGGTTTGGATGCCATCCCCCCTGGAGCCCAAGCTGGTTTCAGAGGGATCACGAAACTCCTTTAGCACTGATTATAACGGATGCACTTTACGGTAAGTTTCCCTGCACTGCAGCTGGAAAAAACGAACGAAATAATTTTTTCCGGTATTGCGGGTTGTTAGTCTGGTTGCTGTCGGGTATTTTCCAAAAATTATGCCAGAAGGTCCCCCCCTACTGTCCAAAGACCGACTTTCGAGGATGTTCCATTCCAGGAAATCCAGTGTTAACTGCGGGCAGAATGAACACTGCTGGGCTCACTGCTTTGAACCATATTGCCATAGTAACGGAATCGAGATGTCACAGACAACCGTAGCCCTTCTTTTCGGGGGAAAATCAACCGAGCATGAAATATCCATCATTTCGGCACGCTCGATTGCCCGGGCCATCAACCGCGAACACTACCGCATTATCCCTTTCTATATCACCCGCGACGGCGAGTGGTATACCGGGGGGATCGCCGGAGAGATTCTTGATCTTGACCTTTCCTCGATCATGCGCAACACATCACGGGAAGAGGCTGAGAATCTTCTGAAAAGAAAAGCTCTCGATTCAGGCCAGAAACCCTTCGATTTCAATTTCACGGACTCGGGTATCGATGTTGCCTTCATCGTCCTTCACGGAAGTTACGGAGAGGATGGCAGAATACAGGGATTTCTGGATACCGTAGGCATTCCCTATACCGGCTGTGGTGTATCGGCTTCTGCTTTGGCAATGGACAAGGCCCTGACAAAACTGTGCGCTGCCGCCGCAGGAGTAGCGACGGCTCCTTCGATTACCCTTTCCGCTCCGGACTACAAGGCCTCACCTGAAAGCACCCATGAACTGATTGCCCGGCAGTTCGGTTTCCCGGTTTTTGTCAAACCGGCAAGCCTGGGATCCTCGGTCGGCATATCGAAGGTGCACCATGCCGGAGAACTCCTCCGGGCGCTGCAGATAGCCTTCGGGCTCGACCGCAAGGTGCTCGTCGAGGCTGCGGTTACCGGCAGGGAGATCGAGGTGGCCATGCTCGGCAACGACCAGCCGTTGGCATCGGTTCCGGGAGAAATCCAGCCCGGCAGCGATTTTTACGATTTTCAGGACAAATACATCGGAAATACCGCAAAAACATTCATTCCTGCCCGTCTTCCAGATAAACTGCTCGAAGAGGTACGCCGGAGCGCCATCACCGTCTACAAGGCTCTCGGCTGCAAAGGAATGTCGAGGGTCGATTTTTTCGTAAACGAAAAGACCGGATCGATCGTCCTGAACGAAATAAACACCATCCCCGGATTTACCGATATCAGCATGTACCCGCAGCTTTTTGAAGCTTCAGGAATTGCCTTTTCCGAACTTATCGACAGGCTTCTGCAGTACGCCCTGGAAAAACCGGAATGGACGGGTAACTGAGTGCGCAGCCTTTCATTTTTAGCCTTTGAACCATGCTTTCTGAACCTCATCTATTTTTCGCGGAGGTCTCTCTTGACCTCTCAAGAGGGGAATACCGGGCAGGGCTGAACAAACTCCAGCCTCTGCTGGAACGCTATCCGGACTCGTATCTGATCAACCTCCTTTTCGCAAGGGCCCTGAAAGGCCTGAAAAGCTACGGTGCAGCGCTGAGCCATTTCGAAAAGTGCTGCCATCTGGCACCGGCTAACCAGATCGCCTGGAAAGAACTGATTGAACTGCAAACACTTACCCCGCAGGAAAAAAACGGCTCAGAAGAAAATCTCTTCGATCCGGTAACCGACGAGCTTGAACAGCTCACGGCGGCCTTACAGGAATTTCAGCCGGACTGTTCGACGGAAAGTTTTGATCCGACCCCGATTCTGGAACAGAAACAGCCCTTCCCCGATGATGCGACCATTGCCGTACCGACTGAAACCCTTGCCAACCTTTTTACGGAGCAGGGGGCCTATAAAAAAGCCATCAAGATCTATACCGCCCTTATCCAGCTGAAACCCGAACTGGCCGATCACTACCGTAGCAGAATCGACACCCTGCTCGAATATCTGTAGACGGGCTCCGTTGAATTGAGCAATTCATCTTCAGAAAATGAAACTATTTATATCCGATGAAACTTATGAGGTGAGTATCTGTTCGACCAGCAGGCAAATGAGGAAAAGATGACCATCAAACGTTTACAGTCTCCCATATTGAATCACAGACAGCTTTTTGCTATCGTCACCACCTCGTTTCTGCTGCTTCTATCTTCCTACCCGCTGCTCGCAGAACCTCTGCAAAAGCGCCTCTCGCTCAAGGAATCCATATCGATTGCACTTGAAAACGCATCATCCCTGAAAAAAGCCGGTAATCTCACCCGCCTGCAAGGCGCTGACCTATTGCGGAGTTACGGAAGTTTTCTGCCGAAACTTTCGGTATCGGCGGGCTATGTCCCCTATTCGATCAGCCGTTCCTACAGCCAGTTCCCCACTGCCGGTACTGAAACCGTGAAACTGAAAAGCGAACGGGAAACGCTGGATCTGACGCTGACAACCAGCCTGAACCTGTTTAACGGATTCCGTGATTATGCCTCATTGCAGGCTGCCCTGAAAAACGAGCAGAGTGCGGAATTTTCACTGTATAGAGCCCGCCAGGCCGTTGTATTCGATGTCACACAGCACTACTGCCAGGTGCTGCTCAACCAGGAAATACTTGCAATTGCTCGTGAAAACCTGTTGACTGCAAAAGATCAGCTGAAACTCAGCCAGCGGCAGTTTGAGATCGGCCTGAAATCGATGCCCGACCTCTATCAGCAGCAGGCTGAAACTGCCAGCAGCGAGCTTGCCGTCAACAGGGCCGATGCACAGCTTGAACGAAGCCGGCTCGAACTCCTGCGGAGGCTGCGCATCGATCCCCGCACAAACCTCTCGCTTGAACCGCTCCCGAAAGAGACGCTTTCAGCCGAACCCCTGAAACCCGATATCGACAGCCTTATCGACCTTGCCCTAAAAAACCGTACCGACCTGAAAAGCCAAAAACTCGAAGCCGATGCCGCAAGGTGGCAGATCCGTCAGGCAGCCTCATCCTGGTACCCGAAGCTCGATCTGAATTTCAACGTCAGCACCAGCGGCGTGGAGTCGCTTCGCCAGACCTACAGCGGAACTCCTCCCCAGGAATACTCATTCCCTCCGATGGCCGACCAGCTGGAGAACTCGGTAGGTTATTCAATTGTGCTGAACCTGAGCTGGGCAATCTTCGACGGCTTCCAGACCCGGTACAACGTCGAGCAGGCAAGGATCAACCATATCAACCAGAGGCTCGATTATGAGGACCTTCAGTCGGATATTGCTCTCGACCTGCAACAGGCGGTAGCTGAATATAAGGCAGCTGAAGCAAGCATCGAATCGGCAAAAGCCGGCCTCAAGGCAGCAAAAGCAGCATACGAGGGCATCAAAAGAAAATATGATCTTGGCGCATCAGGCTTTGTTGAGCTGAGCTCGGCCCGTGCTGCGCTGTTCAACGCCATGTCGACCCTCAGCCAGGCGACTTATAATCTTGTCCTGCAGAAAAACGTGCTCGACTTCACATCAGGAACTCTGTCAACCCAATGACCCTAAAGGTCTGACCGCTCATGAAGAAAAAACAACCGCTACGAAACCGCAAATCCCTCCTGATCGTCATACCGGTTCTCATTCTCGGCATTTCGCTACTGGTCACTTTTTTCATTTTCCGGGAAAAACCTGTTGAGGTCACCATCGATAAATCGTTCAGAAAAGAGGTGGTTCATCTGGTAACCGCTACAGGCAAGATCGAACCGGAGACCGATGTAGCCATGTCGCCGGACGTTTCCGGAGAAATTATCGAACTGCCCGTCAAGGACGGCCAGCAGGTCAAAAAAGGGGATCTGCTCTTCAAGATACAGCCTGATGTGTATATCAACCAGGTCGAGCAGAGCCGGGCACAGCTTAACCTTGCAAAATCGCAGAGCCTCGAGGCAAAGTCAAGAAAGATCAAGGCTGAAGATGATTTCAGGAAAGCCTCCCTGCTCTTCAGGGAAAAACTTATCTCCCAGACCGACTTCCTTGCCGCAAAAACCAATGCGGAAGCGGCCAGAGCCTCCTGGGAAGCATCAAACTATTCCATCGAACAGTACCGAAGCCTTCTTGACCAGAATGAGGAACGCATGAAAAAAACCGTCGTTCGGGCGCCGATCGACGGCACCATCATCAAGCTGAACAACAAAAGTGGCGAACGTGTCGTCGGAACGGGACAGTTTCCCGGAACCGAAGTACTCCGTCTTGCAAACCTCGACAGTATGCAGGTAGAGGTTGAAGTCAATGAAAACGACATCGTCAATGTCAGAAAAGGCAATCCGGTCACTATTACCGTCGATGCTTTCGGAGAACGCGTATTCAGGGGAATCGTGCACGAAATATCGAATTCTGCGGTCTCGCAGGCTGCCGGCACTCAGGAGGAGGTCACGAATTTTTCGGTCAAAATCCGCATTCTCAACCACATGCGCCTGCTTAAACCTGGTATGAGCGCAACCGCCGACATCGAGTCCATACGCGTCAGAAACGCGCTCGTCGTTCCCATTCAGTGCGTAACGGTGAGAACACCGGAGGGATCACGAACCGCACAGAAAGATTCAGCCAACCCCGACAAAAAACAGACCCGAGAAGCCGAAAGCGTCGAAGGCGTTTTTGTGGTGGAGAACGGAAAAGCGCGCTTCCGCAAGGTAAAGACCGGTACGACCGACAACACCCACATCATTATCCTCACCGGCCTAAAAGCCGGTGAGGATGTGATATCAGGCAGCTATAGCGCGATCACCACCCTGCTTTACGACGGGTGCAGCATCAAAATCCCGAAACGGTAAACAGGCAAGATGGAACCCGTCATCATCCGCATGGCATCACTCTGCCGGCACTACGAAATGGGAGAGCAGATCGTCAGGGCGCTCGAATCTATCGACCTTGAGTTCCGGAGGAACGACTATGCCGCGATCATGGGCCCTTCGGGCAGCGGTAAATCGACGCTCATGAACATTATAGGATGCCTGGACACGCCGACATCGGGCATCTATGAACTCAACGGCACCAATGTCGCCGAAATGGATGACGATGAGCTGGCCAGGGTGAGAAACCGGGAAATCGGCTTTGTCTTTCAGACCTTCAATCTGCTGCCGCGCATGAACTGTCTGAAAAACGTCGAACTGCCGCTGATCTACGCCGGCGTTCCTCCCGATGAGCGTCAGGAACGTGCCGAACAGGCGCTGCTCAGCGTCGGGCTCGGCGACCGGATTCTGCACAAGCCGTCGGAATTGTCGGGAGGACAGATCCAGCGCGTGGCCATAGCAAGGGCACTGGTAAACAAACCCTCCATCATTCTTGCCGACGAGCCGACAGGCAACCTCGACACCGCGACAAGCCACGATATCATGGATATGTTCGGCAGGCTTTCCGATTTGGGCAACACCATCATCCTCATCACTCATGAAGAGGACATCGCCCGCTTTACCCGCAGGATTATCCGCCTTCGGGACGGCAGAATCGAAAGCGATGCAAAGCGATGAAAGAGAACCTGCAGCAGTTCCGGTATGAAACCGCAGAAAGCCTGAAAATCGCGCTTTTTCAGATCAACTCGAACAAAATCCGATCGTTTCTTACCGCGCTCGGGGTCATTATAGGCATTGTCTCCATCACCATGATGGGCACTGCCATCAACGGCATCGACATGGGCTTTGAAAAAAGCCTTTCCATGATCGGCTACGATGTGATCTATGTACAGAAAAGCTCCTGGAGCACCATGGGCGAGTGGTGGCGCTACCGCAACCGTCCGGATCTGAAAACGGAATATGCAACCAGGATCAACCGCATCATTGCCGATAACCCCGATACGGAGCTGCTCATAGCCGTACCGCAGATGTCGACCTATCAGGCAACGGCCGGCTACAAGGAGCGGGTACTCGAACAGATTTTCTCGCTCGGCACCAACCACGAATATCTGAAAACCGCATCCGGAGATCTTGCCGCCGGACGGTTCTTCACACCCGGGGAATCCGCCGGCAGTGAAATGGTCTGCGTGGTAGGAGACGACATCGCCTCGGGCCTCTTTGCGAATGAAAACGCTCTCGGAAAATCCATAAGCCTTAAAAACCGCAAGTTCCGTATCGTCGGGGTTTTCAAAAAACAGGGCAAGTTTCTCGGCCTCTTCAGCTTCGACAATCAGGTGATCATGCCGCTTGGCGCCTTTGAAAAGGTTTATGGGCGAAACATGTTCGTAACCATTCGGGTTAAAATCAAGGACCAGGAGCGAATTGCCGAAGCCAAGGAGGAACTGCTCGGCCTGATGCGCAGGATACGCAGAATAACACCCGGAAAAGAGGAAAATTTTTCCATCAACGAACAGAAAGCCTTCAAAAGCCAGCTTGACCCGATCAAGAACGGCATTGCTGCAGCCGGCATCTTCATTACCGGCATGTCGCTCTTTGTAGGTGCTATCGGTATCATGAACATCACCTTCGTCAGCGTAAGGGAGAGGACCCGGGAGATCGGCCTGCGGAAGGCTCTCGGAGCCAAACGGCGAACCATACTGCTGCAGTTTCTCATCGAATCTGTCATGATCTGCCTCCTGGGAGGAGTTGTCGGCATGGTAACCGCCCTCTCCATCACCTTCATCATCGAAAAAGCCATTCCCGACTTTCCGGTACAGTTTTCGTTCACCCTGGTACTTGCCAGTCTCGGCGTTTCGGTGCTTACCGGCATCGTTTCCGGCCTGGCTCCCGCGGTGAACGCCTCTAAACTCGACCCTGCTGATTCGCTGCGCTATGAGTAGAAACAAAACCATACAGCCCAGGGATGTGTTTCTGCAGGCGCTCTCATCCCTTGCAGTCAACCGCCTCCGCTCCTGGCTTACCACCATGGGGGTCGCCGTCGGAGTGTTTTCGATTATTGCCGTCATGACCGCGCTTGACGCCATCGACAAGAGTGTCGAATCGGGACTCACCAGCCTCGGTGCGAACACCTTCCAGATCCAGAAATATCCTGCAACGGTTTTCGGAGGGGGACACAGCCGGAACCGTTATGCGAACCGGGAGGACATCACCTATAAGCAAGGGCTGTTTTTCCGCAAAATCATGGAATCGAAAGCAAGGAACATCGGCTTCATCATAACCTCGGCGGCAAACCAGGCCCGGTACGCCAACCGTTCTACCAACCCGGACGTGACCATGACCGGAGGCGACGAAAATTTTGCGCCGGCGAACGGCTTCATCCTCAGAACCGGTAGAAACCTCAGCGGCAGCGATATCCAGTATGCCCGGAATATTGCGGTTCTGGGCGGAGAACTGGCCGAAAAACTCTTTCCTGCCGGAGAGAATCCACTGAACAAAACGATACGGGTCAACGGGCAGGTCTATACGGTAGCCGGTGTATTTGAAAAAAAAGGAGCCGCATTCGGTCAGAGCCAGGATAACATCGTGGTCATTCCCATCACCCGCTACCTCGACCATATCAACGAAAAAAGCACACTCAGCATAACCATTGAAGCCTTTTCGCAGGAGGAGTACCGGAAAACCATCGACCAGGCCGTAGGCGCCATGCGTCTTGCAAGAGGACTTACCATTCAGGAACCCAACGATTTCGAGATAAGAACCAACGACTCCCTGATCGATTCGTTCCGCGACATTCAGCGCATCATCAGCATCGGGGCATTCATCATCAGCTTCATGGCGCTGCTCACCGCAGGGGTGGGTATCATGAACATCATGCTGGTCAGCGTAACCGAAAGAACCAGGGAGATCGGCATCCGCAAGTCAATCGGCGCACCCCGCACAAGCATCCGCAACCAGTTTCTGCTCGAAGCCCTTACTCTTTCCCTGACGGGAGGCTTCATCGGCATTATCGCCGGAATCGGCGCAGGAAATATCATTGCCGCAAACCTCAACCTTCCGCTCATCTTTCCCCTGCTCTGGATAAGCGTGTCGCTCGTGGTCTGCTCGATTATCGGCATGGCGTTTGGCATCTTTCCGGCATGGAAGGCCGCCGGTCTCGATCCCGTAGAAGCACTCCGCCCGAAATAAGCCCGACACTCGGGCTGTCGGCAGAACCTTCACCCGCCGCCAAGATTGCGGGAGAGAGCGCCCGCCGCCATGGTGAGGGAGCGAAGAGGGTCGCCCTCTTGTGCAGCCATGCCGAGAAGCTGCCGTTCAATGGCCGATCCCCTGCAGAAAGAGCCTTCGGCAGCCTCCCATGCCGGAAGCACCTCCCGCTCTATCCAGGCCCACCGGTCTTTCTCGACCGTAATGCTCCGCAGACCGGCGGCGGTTTCGAGGAAACCGGCAAAACCCGCGAACGAAGCCTTCCGGAACCGGCCCTCTTCGGTTCCGCACGAAAAATCGAGTTCGCTGCCGAACGAAACCACGATGCTTCCTGCAGGCGATACGGTTTCGAAGAGCGGTTGAAGGGTATGCTGCTGTTCATGCCGCAGCAGCAGGATGTTTCCCTCCCTGATAAGGCTGCGAGCCACCATGCTGCCGTGATTCGCCGCAAGCTCCCGCCGTCCCTCGTCGATCAGGCGAAATCCTTGAAGCATGAACGACTCGTCCGCACTGAAGCACCCAGCCTCGACCTCATCGATGCCTCCGTGCAGGTAAGCCGCATGAGCCCAGGCGATGTCACGGTAGATGCTGTTGTTTCCCCTTCGTATGACATCAAAATCGGAAAATAGCAGCCGGTCGGCCGCAAACGTATGGAGAGACGAAGCGAAAAATATCGGAGTCCGCAAGAGTGCACCGATAAGCTCGCCAATACCGGCATTCGCTCCCCCTTTTTGCTGCACGTCCATCGAAGGAGCCTGCATTAGTTCGAACATGATGAGAGCAAGACCTACCTGCCTCGATGCAAACGCGGCCATTCCCGCCCACTTGAACAGTTCTGGCTTTTCAAGATACCATGTTGCATAACCGGAGGTAATGGCCAGATTGCGTGCAACCGCCTGCGCTTCCACCGGAAGCCGCTCTTCGAGCATTGCGCTCCAGACCTCTCGTTCGGGCATAAGAAATCCTCCCATTCGATTTGTGAGACTCGTTCCATTCCGGAAAAGAACGAAATCCCCCTGTAAAAAATTTGCTGCGAATGTGTATGCAAAGCGTCGCAGAGCTGCAGCGGGCACTATAATAACCCGGCGAAAAAAACCGGCCCTCCAGGGGACTTTCTTGAGGGATCGGGGAACTTAAGAACAGATGCAGGTATTTTATAACATCATCGCTGATAATACACTTAGCTGAATCTATATCATTGATGTATTCCGCTTCCCGGAAATGAATGCTTTTGCACTGATTTTTTTCATGACCGCTCAGCTCCAACTGTTAAACACATCGAAACCATGACACATCTGCAAAAACTGACCAAACCGGTAGCCCTGCTTCTGATTATTGCCATGACTTCCCTCACCTGGGGATGCGAGAGCACGACAAATGCCGGCCGTGGAGCCGGGTACGGCGCTGCCGCAGGCGGCCTGCTCGGCGGCATTATCGGCAGCAAATCGGGAAGCTGGGCCAAAGGAGCTATTCTTGGCGCGGTTATTGGCGGCGCTGCCGGTGCTCTTATCGGCAACTATATGGACAAGCAGGCTGCCGAAATCGACAGGAATGTCGAGGGAGCAACCGTGGAACGTGTAGGCGAAGGCATCCGGGTCGTGTTCGATTCAGGGATTCTTTTCTCCACCGCATCATCGACCGTAACCTCCACCAGCCGGTACAATCTCGAGAAGCTCGCACGAATTCTCAACAACTATGACGACACCAATGTGGTGATCGAGGGCCACACCGACAGCATCGGCAACGAACAGAGCAACCAGATTCTCTCCGAGCGCCGCGCAGATGCGGTTTCGAACCTTCTGAGGGCATATGGAGTTTCAGGCAACAGGCTCTCAGCTGTAGGTTTCGGTGAAACCAGACCGGTTGCCACCAACGAAACCGAGTCCGGCCGCCGCCTGAACCGCCGCGTTGAAATCCTTATTTACGCCAACAACGAACTGAAACGGCAGGCACAATCCGGAGAACTGAGGATGTAAGCCTCTCTCAGGCGCCGATGGCTACCTTAACCATCAAAGCCTGAACGTCCGGCCGGACGTTCAGGCTTTTTTTATTGCCGAAAAAAAAACTCGGGCTATATTTGGGGCAAATCGACTCTGCCGTTTCCAACAACATTTATCACCATGCTATTCAACAATCCTGAAGAAGTGCTGTTCCAGTGGGTTTCTCGGGTATGCTGCGGAAACCCTGATGACATAGCGGCCCTTTACCATGAACATGCCGTGCTGATTCCAACCTTTTCTCCCCATACGGTAACCTCCCATGAAGGGATAAAAGGCTATTTCGAACAGCTTGCGACCAGAGACGGCCTTGGTGTAAGGCTCCACAACAAAGCCCTCAGAAAACAACCCCTGAGTGAAACCCTGCATACCCTTAGCGGTATCTACTCCTTTGAATTCGAAGTCGATCAGGTGCTGCTGAGTTTTCCTTCCCGGTTCAGCTTCGTTATCGATATCGCCTGCGAAAAACCTATAGTACACCACCACTCCTCTCAGGTACCAAGAAACCTGTCATAAACAGACAACTCCCTCTGTGGAAAACGGAAATCCGCAGAGGGAGTACGTCAGGATAACAAGCACGGGACTGTAAACCGTCTCAGTCCTGCTTCATAAGGCTGAGCACAACTTCAAGCTTTTCAAGGCGTTCCTTCATAGAACCGAGACTCCTCACCAGAGCTTCCTGCTTGAGCTGTTCCCTCATGGGTTGAGCCGGAGTACCGCGCAAGACAATACCGGCATCAGGAAACGACTTGGAAAGACCGGATTTTGCTGCTACCTGTATGCGATCGGCAAGCTCAAGATGACCTGCAAACCCAACCTGCCCGCCGATCATGCAACATTTGCCGAGGATAACGCTGCCGGATATTCCCGCCTGGGCAGCAATGACCGTATGATCTCCGATACGACAGTTGTGTGCCACCTGAACGAGGTTATCGATTTTCACCCCTTTTCCGATCACTGTGCTTCCCATCGTAGCCCGGTCGATTGTGGTGTTTGCTCCGATTTCAGTATCGTCACCGATTTCGACAATGCCGAGCTGCGGTATTTTCAGATATGAACCGTCCTCCTGCGGGGCAAAACCGAATCCGTCTGCCCCGATAACACTGCCGGAGTGTATGATTACACGGCTGCCGATAACGGTGCCATCGTAACAGGTCACATGCGCATTGATCACCGTCCCGCTGCCGACGGCAACGTCATGAAGCAGAACCGAATGAGGCCCGATCACCGAATTGTCGCCGATCGAACAACCGTCACCTACAACCGCATACTCACCTATCGAGACACCGATTCCAAGCCGTACATCCCTGCCGATCACCGCCGTCGCAGCTATACCCGGCCCGGCAATCGTTCTGGGTTTGTAGAACTTCTGAAGCAGGAGCATGAACGCAGTATAGGGATCACCTACCCTGATAAATGAAGTACGTCCCAGATAGGCTTCAACATCGACTCCTTGACCAACAATCACCAGAGATGCCTCTGTCCCGTCGAGAAACCTGAGATATTTTTCATTCGACACAAAGGTGACCTGACCCGGTTGCGCAGTTTCGATTTTTCCCGGACCGGAAATTACGCCATCGCTGGAGCCATGCAGTTCGACGCTTCCGAAAAACTGCCCGAGGTAGTCCCTGATTTCACTTATTAACATATTTTACAAGTAGATAACAATGCCGTACAAAGAGGAAAAAATTAATTAATTTTTAAGCCTTTTTCATTATATTCGAAGTCCCGTGAAGGCCTCGATTCCGAAAAGAAAAAAAAGACACGGCCGTCCAGGAAATGAAAAAAATACTGCCATAATATAACCCGTTTCATAGTGAAAATGCAGGACGCAATGGCAAAACCAATTAAAATTTTTGCAGGGCGCAGCAACCCGGCTATCGCAGAGAAAATAGCACGTTATCTCGGCATGCCGCTGTGCAATGCAAAAGTCGAAAATTTCTCCGACGGGGAAATTTCAGTAAACTATTTCGAATCGGTCAGGGGATCGGATCTGTTCATCATCCAGTCCACCAATCCGCCTGCCGACAGCCTCATGGAGCTGCTGATCATGATCGATGCTGCCCGGCGTTCCTCTGCAGCAAGGATCACGGCGGTTCTCCCCTATTACGGCTATGCCCGACAGGACAGAAAGGACAAGCCGAGGGTTGCCATCACAGCAAAACTTGTCGCCAACCTGCTTACCGAAGCCGGAGCGAACCGCATTCTTACAATGGATCTGCACGCCCCGCAGATACAGGGTTTTTTCGATATTCCGTTTGACCACCTTTACTCGAGCGTCGTGCTCATCGACCATATCCGGCACAGAGATTTCCGCGACAACCTTGTCGTTGCCTCTCCTGACGTCGGCGGCGTCAAACTTGCAAGAAAATTCGCCGAAGAGCTCGGCACCGATCTGGTGATTGTCGATAAACGGCGTCCGAAAGCAAACGTAGCAGAAGTAATGAACATCATCGGCGATGTAAGCGGAAGAAACGTCCTGCTTGTCGACGACATGATCGACACTGCAGGCACGCTGGTCAATGCGGCAAAAGCCATACGCGAAGCAGGCGGCCTGAACATCTATGCGGCGGCAACACACCCTATCCTTTCCGGACCGGCCATAGAGCGGATCGATGCATCGGTTATCGAAAAGGTGATCGTTACCGATTCGGTGGTCACCAATCACGCATATTCGCCCAAAATCGAAACCGTCTCGGTAAGCGGTCTGTTCGGCGAAGCCATCAAGCGGATTTACGAAGACGATTCGGTCAGCTGCCTGTTCGACAGCAAGAATATCAGCGAAAAAATCACGAACAATCATTAAATCACAAGCAGAAAAGATATAAAGGAAGAGCATGGAAACAATTGCATTAGGGGTAGAATCCCGCATCGTCAGAAAAAACGAAGCGGCAAAACTGCGCAAGAGCGGCATCGTTCCTGCCGTTATCTATCATAAAGGTGAAGAGACCGTCGCAGTCAGCGTCAACGAGATCGCACTCAACAAACTCGTTCATTCGGCCGAATCACACATTATCGACCTCCAGTTTCCGGACGGCAAAACAATGCGCTCCTTCATCAAGGACGTACAGTTCGACCCGGTAAGCGACCGTATCATTCATACCGATTTTCAGCTCTTTGCAGCCGATGAAATCGTTGAACTTGAAGTTCCTGTAGCTGTAAGCGGCAACGCCGCAGGTGTCGAAAAAGGAGGGAAAATCCAGATTATCCGGCATGCATTGACCATCAAAGGCATGCCTGCCGATATGCCGGATCACCTCACCATCGACGTCACCGCTCTGGAAATCGGCCATATCATCCACGTAAAAGAGATCCCGATGGACGCCTATTCCGGACTCAGCATCATGGATGACCCCGATACGCCGGTTGTGAGCGTTCTTGCACCGAAAAAGGAAGCCGAGGCGGCCGGAGAAGCTGCTACTGAAGCCTGAAAAACACCGCATCCTTTCCACTGCAAAGAGAACATGCATTCAAAAAGCAGCTTTCCCCGAAACGGAAAGCTGCTTTTTTTGTTCGCCGGAGGGTTTTCGAGCTGCATGTATTGTTTTTTACGGTAATTGAAACAATATTGGCAGTACACAGTCTCACAGGACCGCACTGGTACCCACTATTGCTGATTCAAGCGTTTTTTCGCCGGACCGCTCCGGAAAGTGATGATTTCCTGGGGACCTGAAGCGAAAAAAACACAATTGCCGGACAAAGCAGCAGCGACCACCATAAATCAGATACTTGAGCATTGCCGCTTCTTCATCTCATCCCCGGACTCGGTCTTATCAGCCGTCAAAGAAAAGGACAGGGCATCTTTCTGCTCTGCTCATTTCTTGCCTATCTCTTCATCCTGATCCTGCAGTGGGACCTGGTGCTTATCAGTCTCCGTTCACTTGCCCTCGCATCAGCACTGCTGGTGACGGCGCCCCAGAGGCTCAGGGAAATTTTCAGCATCGAGATCGTCGAATTCTGGATTTCGGCAATCGTGCTTCTGGCCATGCTGCCTGCGCTCGCCCTCATTTCAAAAAAATCAGCGGCGAAGGCCACCCGGCAAAATTCAGACGGGAGCCGCAACGAATCCAGCCTCGGAAGCATCAGCCTGCAGGCATTCATGCGCAACACCATCGCCCAGAGTGCGGCCGCCGTGGTTTTCGTCCTTTACTCCGTAGCGTTTCTTGCCCCTTTTCTTGCACCATTCAGCCCTTACGACCAGCAGGATTTTCTCGTTACCGCCTATAAGCCGCCGTTGACCCGACTGCAGGCGCTGGTACTCCGGCAGCCAAAAATCCAGGTGATGCCCGTCGCAAAGGCTGAAAACACCGAAGACCGCATGGCAGCATCCCTGATCGACGATCTCAGGACCCTGAAAACACGAAACGAACCCCATGCCCTGAAATTTATCGACAGCTACCGCATCGAAAACGGCACGGTCACCTTTTTGCAGGGCATGAGAACAAGAACCATGCCTGTTGAGGAACTTGCCGACCGAAAAGGAAAAGCTCCGGAGATCACCAGAACGTTCGTGCTCGGAACCGACCAGTACGGACGCGACATTCTCAGCCGGGTGATCTACGGCTCGCGCATTTCGCTCTCCATCGGATTTCTTGTGGTGCTTATCTCGGTTACCCTCGGAACTGTCATCGGCATATCTTCTGGCTATTTCGGAGGCTGGATCGATGCGCTGCTCATGAGAATCGTCGATGTGCTGATCGCCTTTCCCGCGCTCTTCCTGATTCTCATCATCATAGCCGCATTCGGTAACTCGATCTATCTGATCGTCATCACGCTCTCCTTCACCGGATGGATGGGGGTAGCCCGCATCGTCAGAAGCCAGGTACTCTCGCTCAAGGAGCAGGAGTTCATTCTTGCGGCCAAAGCGCTCGGACTCTCCAGCATGAGAATCATTTTCCGCCACCTTGCGCCTAACACCCTCACACCGGTCATCATTGCAGCAACCCTCCGTATCGGCAGCATCATCCTTACCGAAGCCGGCCTCTCGTTCCTCGGTCTCGGCGTACAGCCTCCCACTCCGAGCTGGGGCAACATCATCAACGAAGGCCGCGACAGCCTTCTGAACCACTGGTGGATATCGACCTTTCCCGGCATCGCCATTCTCACCACGGTGGTCTGCTTCAACCTTATTGGCGACGGCGTGCGGGACGCCCTCGACCCCAGAATGCGCGGACAGACATGAACGGCCAGCCTGAACCGGGTGCATGGGAAAAACTCGGCACACAATACCTCTACCGATACCCATGGCTCACCATGCGCCAGGACAGGGTACGACTTCCGAACGGCAGGGTTATCGACGACTACTACATCTGGGAGTACCCACCCTGGACCAACGTACTGGCCCTGACCGGAAAAGGCCATGCTGTGCTGATCCGGCAGTACCGGCACGGAATAGGAGGGGTTTACTGGGAGCTTCCTGCAGGCGTTCACGACAAGCCCGGCGAATCGCTGCTCGAAGCAGCGCAGCGCGAACTGCTCGAAGAAACCGGATTCGGGGGTGGAACATGGACGCCCTGGATGGAGCTGTCGGCGAACCCCGCCCTGCAGAACAACCTCACCTGCACCTTTCTTGCCGAAGGAGTGGAACCTCTGGGGCCAAGGCAGCTCGACGCCACCGAGGAGATTTCCGTCCATCTGGTAAGCATAGAGGAGCTGAAGACCATCGTCCTCCAGGGAGAGATGCTTCAGTCCCTGCATGCTGCACCCATTCTGAAATATCTCCTGATGCTGAACCGCTGAGACCACTACCCGAGACCAGGCAGTCATGAAAAAAACCGCACAGCTCACCCTGCTTGAAAATACCGTAAAGGAGATCGGTTTTGGCCTGCGATACGAGAAGGGAAATTTTCTCGGCGGAGAATGCCGCCTGAGGGAAGACAACGTGGTGGTGGTCAACAAGTTCCTCCCTCTGGAAGGAAAGATCTATACCCTTGCCCAGGTTATCAGCCGCATCAACCCTCCCGGACTCTCCTCCGACGTCACGAAAATCATCGACAAACTCGTCGTCAACAACATCTTCAGCGGCAGCAATAACAAATAAGTCGAAAAAACGCCGCAAACAGGCTCTACAAAAAAAGCATGAGTATCCGATACACCACAAAAATCTACGGCGAGCTCCTTCTGGTAAAGGCTTCGGGTTTCGACGAAAGCCTCGCTGATGTGGAGGATTACGCGCAGGGGGTAATCGAGGCCTGTCTTCAGCATGGGGCCACCCTTGTACTGTGCGATGAAACCGCCCTCGAGTACCGGCTCGGCACCGTCGATACCTACGAAGCGGGCAAATTCCTCTCTGCACATGCGCCGAAAGTCGCCAGAATCGCAATCGTCTATAATCCGGCCTTCATTGCCGATGCGCAATTCTTCGAAAACGTTGTCGTCAACCGGGGCCTCATCCTCGGCATGTTCACCGACCTCGAATCGGCCAGAAACTGGCTCATGAAATCCGGCAAGTCATGATGGTTTTCAGGAGAATTTGCCGAACAGGATATCGTTATTTGTAACCCGGCTGATACCGGTTATCGTCACGCGGTTTCCTGTCGTTCTGATCGCTGCGGCCATCACTGTCGTCAGGATCGTTGCGCCCATCTTTCCGCGGATAATCCCTCTCGTTGCGTCGTTCGTCGCGGTCGTGCATGTAAGGAGCACAACCGGACACCAGAAGAATCAACCCTGTCATAATGATTTTTTTCATCGTCTCCTCCCTTTAGTTGAACTACCAGAATAAACCTGACGTATTCGCGGAATCTTACCTATAGCCAGCATTTCATGCAGGAAACCATCAACAACAGCGAACCTCCGTTTGCTCCTGAAGAGCTGCGGGCATGCAGCACAAGCCCACCCACCCCCGATACGGGTTTCGGTTTCCTTCCCGAATTGGACGTCATGTTCTGCCGACATCCTGCGCCGCCGGCGCTGAAGCCTGTGTGCTACGGAATCACGATCTGGCGGTCGGAACGGCGAATCTCGATGTTCGGCCTCCGATCGGCAAATCGGACGAGCGCGCTCTTGTCCTGCTTCGACAGGAAAGAGCCGACAAGGAGGATGCAGCGCTTCGGCCGGGCATAGTTCAGCCATCCGGTTATCTGCTGTTCCTGCTTTTCGCGGAAGCGGTAGACGCCGAGGATCGCAACATCGGCTTTCCATGCGGGCTCTTCCCGCAAGCGGCTGGTGCCCGAAACATAGAGCAGCGAACGACCCCGGCTGCGGATTGAGAGCACTTTCTCCATCGGCCTGCTGATTATCATCGAGGAGAGCGCCAGACGATCCTGATCTACCGGCATCCGCAGCCGAACCGGAATAGCGCTGAAAAGCGAATCCTTCGAATGGAACTGCACCGCTGCCGCAGGCGGCGGAAAATGGTACTCTTCTATCTGGCGCATGATGCGCCCGGAATCGCGAGCACTTTTTCCCGCATCGACAATCACGGTTTCGCTGCCTGTAGCATAGAGCAGGGCAAGATTCCGACCGAGGTTCACAGTCACCAACCCTCTGCCCGATTGCGTCCGGTCCACCATGCCGTACCAGAGAAGCGCATTGCAACCAAGCAGAAGAGCGATGGCGAACCTCCCCCACGCTTTCCGGTAGAAGAACCAGACAAGTGCTCCGGATGTGACATAGTAGATCAGAACTTCCGGAAAATCGGGTTTCAGCGGCACGGAGGCAAAGGGTACCCGGCTGAAAAAAAGCGCCGAATCAAGGGTAAGGCGAGCGAAAAGCCAGCCGCTCATACCGAACAGCGAGGCAAGAAAAGGAGAGAAAAGGTTGAAAAGAAGCATAGGCATGAGTGCGTACATCATCACCGTGGAAAAAAACACCACCGGCAGGTTCGCGGCAAGGCTCACCAGGGAAAAGGTACCGAAATAGTAGGCAATGACGGGTGAAACCCCGATGATGGCCGCAAGGCTCACAAAAAAGCTGCCGAGAAAAAACCTGAGCGCAGCCTGAAACATACCCTCTTCCTGATGCCCTGGGGGATAGAGGATCGGATAGACGAGAAGAATGGCCAGCACGGCGGCGTTGGTCATGAGAAAGCCGGGGTTGAAGAGATCGAAGGGGTCGAAAAGAAGAATGATGATGTCGGAAATGGCCAGGGAGTTCACCCCGTAGGCTCTTCTGCCGAGGGTTTCGCCTCCGAAAAGCACTATCGACATGATTGCCGCCCGCTTTACCGAAGGCGAATTTCCGGTGACGTAACTGAATACCACAAGGATAAAAGCAATCAGAATGAACGAAAACCAGCGACCCGCGGTGGTGATCTTGAATCGCTGCAGGAGAAGGTGAATGCCAAAAGCGAGCAGGCCGACATTGAGACCCGAAACGGCAAGCACATGGGCGGTTCCGGTTGTCTTGAAGGCCTCGAACACCTCCCGGTCGAGCACCTCCCTTTCGCCGAGCAGCACCCCTCTTATCAGCTTCCGCTCTCCGCCTGCGGGAATCAGAGTGTCGACGGACCCCACAATGTAGCTGTAGAGCGGAGCGACCACATACCTCTCGAACGGATTGAGTGACCGCTTCCCTTCGAGCTGCAGGTGCCACGGACCGGCACAGTAGAGCTGCACGAAGGTGCGCTGCATCCTGGCGTAAGGCCGGGGGTCGAACTCTCCCCGGTTTGCCGCTCCGGGAATCGTCCGCACCGTGCCCTTCACCCGCACCATATCGCCGTAACGAAGTTCCACAGGGCTCCCGGCTCCGGTTCTCATAAAGATTTTAGCCCGATCGGAAAGCCGCTCGGTCCGTCCATGTTCGAAAACCTCCTTCACCGTCATCGTCCAGGCCACTCCCTTTTCGGAGCACGAAGGCCGCCCCTCTACCCTGCCGTAAAGCAGCACCTGGCTGCCGGTATAGTTAAGCAAACTGCTATCGGGCACCATATTGAACCGGTAGTGACTGCAGGCCGCAAAGGAGGAAAAAACGAAAAGCAGATAGGCTATAGCGGTTCCGGCGCAAGGAAACGGAAGGTGCCTCAACCGGACGGCTTCAAAAACGAATGCGCCAAGCATGAGAAGAAAAAAGAAGAGGCTCATAAGGAGCCATACGTCGAGCCGCAGCAAAGAGGCCGTGCCGGCCAGAATTCCGGCAACCACGAACAGCAGCAGGCGCACGGCAGGATATGGCGCAATGATATCCGTCATGGCAACAGGACTGGAGTGCTCTTTACAGTATCCTCAATTAATTAACTTACGCAAATCATTGTTTTTGTATATTCTTTTCTTTGAAAAACCCGTAAACGCCCATTCACTACATGCTTGTCAGAGAGATCCTGAACTCCGCGAGTGAACCCGTATTCAGTTTTGAATTCTTTCCGCCGAAAAGAGACGAAGATTGGGACACGCTCTTTGAGACCATTGCCAACCTGAACCACCTGCACCCCTCTTACGTCAGCGTCACCTATGGCGCCGGAGGCTCAACACGATCGAGAACCCACGATCTTGTCACGAAAATCCAGAAGGAAACCGGACTGACCGTGGTATCGCATCTGACCTGCATCTGTTCGGACAGGGAGGAAACATCTTCCATCCTGGAGCACTACCTTGAACACGGTATCACCAATGTTCTGGCACTCAGGGGAGACAAGCCGGCAAGTGCGGCAACGCTTGCCGAAGCCATCAAGGACTTTCCGCATGCCATCGACCTGGTCCGGTTCATCAGGAAAAACTTCCCCTCCATCGGCATAGGTGTCGCCGGTTTTCCCGAGGGACACCCTGAAACCCCGAACCGCCTTAAAGAGATAGAGCTCCTCAAGGAAAAAGTCGACGCCGGAGCCGATTACATCGTAACCCAGCTCTTTTTCGACAACCGCGACTATTTCGATTTTGTAGAACGCTGCCGGATAGCGGGCATCGATGTGCCGATCATTGCGGGCATCATGCCTGTCACCACAAAAAAAGGGATGATCAGGATGTCGGAGCTGGCTCTGGGCGCACGCATCCCCTCACACCTGCTCAAAAAGGTGCTTGAAACCGAAAACGACGGCGACGTTGCGAAAATAGGAATTGACTGGGCCACTGCACAGGTGCAGGAACTGATCGATCGGCAGGTACGGGGCATTCACTTCTACACCCTGAACCTTGCCGATGCGACGATGAAGATATTCAAAAACATCAGCAGAATCTGACGGACGTCTCACCGCCTCGCTCTCGAAGGCCAGTCAGGGGGAACACATTCAGGCATCGCAAACGGGATACTCTCTCTGCATGCTCAGAGCACCTCGTTCGCGATAAGCTGCTCATAAGTTTCACGCCGGCGTATCACCAGTACATCCTTTCCATCAACCATCAACTCGGCAGGGCGCAGTCGCCCGTTGTAGTTGCTGCCCATCACTGCGGCATAGGCGCCTGAAGACATAACTGCAAGCAGCTCCCCTTCACCGGCATCATCGATGGTGCGCTGGCGAGCGAAAAAGTCGCTCGACTCGCAGATCGGACCGACAACATCTGCCACAACAGTGCTCTCATGCCGGGTAACGGCAAGTACTTCATGGTGCGACTGGTAGAGCGCTGGACGGATGAGTTCCGTCATGCCGGCATCGACTATGAAAAACCGCTTTCCTGTGTGGTTGCGCTTTTTGTAAAGAATCCTGGTAAGCAGCACCGATGCGTTGGCCACAAGAAAACGGCCCGGTTCGAAAATAACCTTGACACCGGTCGGAGCGAGCAGGGGAACAAGTTTCTCGGCGAAATGTGCAATCGGGGTTGCCGGCTTGCGGGCATCGTAGGTAACCGGAAAACCGCCGCCGATATCGAGAAAATCTATGGCAAACCCCATGGATTTTGCTGTTTCGAAAATATCGAGCAATACGGTTGTCGCCGCTACGTAGTATTCCGGATCGAAAATCTGGGAGCCTATATGCATGTCGAGAGCGACAAGGCGGACATGCTTCAGGCGGTGCAGCAGTGAAAAAGCCTCTTCAAGACCGGCCTCATCAATACCGAACTTCTCCTTGCTGTCACCGGTGGTAATATAGGGATGTGTCTCGGCAGTAACGTTGGGATTGATTCTCAGCGCCACAGGAGCCATCACGCCCAACTCTCCGGCAATGCGGTCGATAGCTTCGATTTCGGCCAGCGATTCGACCTTCAGCATGAGCACACCAACATCGAGCGCATAGGCAATTTCATCGGCACGCTTGCCCACTCCGGCAAAAATGATCTTTTCAGCAGGAACACCAGCCTTGAGTGCACGGAACAGTTCACCTCCGGAATTCACGTCGCAGCCGTAGCCCATCTCCGCAAAGTTACGGATGACGGTGAGATTGTAATTTGCTTTTACCGAATAACAGGTAAAATGCGGAAGAGAGACAAATGCAGACTCGAACTCCCGGCAACTCTCCACAAGACTTCTCTTCGAAGTGACGAAAAGCGGTGTCCCGTAGGTTGAGGCAAGTTCGTCAAGGCGGACATCCTCACAGGAGAGCACATTGTCCTGATAATGAAAAACAGTACGTTCACTCAAAGCTTCAACTGGTATGGTTATCGTAGAGAGGCCATCTCCATCAGACTGTTCCGTTTTGCGTTACCCGAACTCATCATGCACTGCGATGTACACTCCGGTTTCCGGGGTTCCGTCCTTCCTGTACTCGAACCGCTCACGACAGTTTATGGAGATACCCTTGAGAACGGTTTATAGTATAGTGTTTCTCCCGGAAGAAGAGAAACAAAAAACCTGAACTTGCAAAATCCTTACTGAAGCCTTATATTCATGCCTCTTAACTAAATATCTATTACTGAGGTTTCTGATGGCAAAAGGAAAAGAAAACAGGATTGTAGTAACAATCGAGTGTACCGAAGCGAAAAAAGAAGGAAAAACCGTTTCGAGGTACACGACAACCAAAAACAAGAAGAACACCACAGAGCGCCTGCTGCTGAAAAAGTACAATCCAAACATGCAGCGCCACACGTTGCATAAAGAGATTAAGTAACTTATTTTTTGACTAATACATCGAAAAAGGGTTTATTATAATCTGGTCTGGTTTTAATTCTGCGAAGCCCGAATGGCGGAACTGGTAGACGCACTCGTTTCAGGGACGAGCGCCGCAAGGTGTAGGAGTTCGAATCTCCTTTCGGGCACCAAAAAGCTTCCAAAGCAAGATGCAGACGACAGCAGGTAACAATCGCAGCGAAGGGTACGAATCCGGACTGTTTACACATAGCTCAATCAAGGTATGCACCTTTTCCAGAGAAGGTGCTTTTTTTATGCTTCAATAATCCAAAACAAAGGCAATAGTGGATCATACAAAAATCAACCTTCTTGTCAGGCTTCAGCACCTTGACAACCAGATCGAGAACATTATCAGCCTTCAGAAAGGTTTACCGGAAGAGATCATTGCCCTTGACGAAGACCTGGCATTCACAAAACGGCAGATCGAGGCACGCAAAAAAATTGCTGACGATCACTTGAAACTCCGGCAAAAGCTGAATGAAACCATCAACGAGTGCCGGGATAAAATCAGAACCTTCAAGGAAAAGCAGACTCTTGCCCGCAACAATAAAGAGTATGACGCACTCTCCAAACAGATAGAGTACGAAGAAAAGGAAATATCCCAGGCAGAAATACAGCTTCAGGATATCGCTCATGCTGAACAGCGAACCATGGAAATTCAGCAGAAAGGACGACAGCTTATCGATGAAAACCGTTACGACGAGATAACCGAAGAGATGATGCCTGACGATGTACTTATGCAGCAGCTCGAGGATCTCAGCCGGCAGGTTGGACAGAAAAAAGAGGAGCTCGACAGCATTGTCATTGAAACAGCCGACGAAGTAGACGCACTGAACAAAAAAATCAACGAGCAGCGCGAACTCATCATTAAGGAAGCCAAACGCCTTCTCGACAAATATGATCATCTCAGAAGCGGTGTTCTGCAGAACGCCGTTGTAAAGCTGAACCGCAACGCCTGTTCCGGATGCAACACCAGGGTACCCACCAACCGTCACACCATGATTGTGCAGGGCGGATTTTACCTTTGTGAATCATGCGGAAGAATTGTCGTTCATGAAAGGCTGTTTGATGAAGCTGCCGAATGAATTTTTTCCGTCTCTCTTCAGTTCTTTTTACTTGCTGAAACCGCAAGCGTGCAGCCGCTGCATAACTTCAAGGTTACGCAGAGGAAAGTCCGAACTTCACAGGGCAGGGTGCCGGTCGAGAGTCAAGGAGCTGCCGGTGTAAACCGGAGCAACCGCGATTCAAGCCCGGGGAGAGTGGGGAAAACCCGCTTTCACAGACAGTGCAACAGAAAACAGACCGCTCCGGGAAACCGGAGTAAGGGTGAAACGGCGGTGTAAGAGACCACCGGATATTCCGGCAACGGGATATGCCTGGCAAACCTCCCCGAAGCAAGGCTAAATAGGAAAACTTTTCCCCTCAGGGGGAAAAAGAGCGGCCCGTTCAATTCCCTCAACGGGAGAGTTTTCGGGTAAGCCGCATCAGATAAATGGCTGCAGTTTCGACTTCCACGGAAGACGATTCACAGAATTCGGCTTACAGCTTCGGTTTCGGCTTTTTTTATTCATCCTCTCCGTGGACTCCGGCGTGAGCCGTGCCCCCTTCATCGAAGGTAATTACAATTGTAAGGGGACGGCAGCAAACCGCGCAATCCTCCACAAACTCCTGCCGGGATTCATACGCCTCGATGGCAACCGTAAAAACCGAACCGCAATATGGGCACTGTACATCGACATCGTCGGAAACATTCATAGCAACAGCCCTCCACGTTAATTATCCACCAGGCGCTTTTCAGTTGAAGAGAACAGTAACCTCCCTTCCGGTTTCACCCCGCAGTCCCGAAACGCGGTTGAGCATCTCTGTCAGAGAATCGGGTGACGAACCGTAACCGGTAAGATTCAAAAGTGCCGAATCCTGATTTTCCGTGCCGAGCAGCCGGTCGAAATCCACATCGGCAAGAATAATACGTGATCCCTCACGGCACACTGCATTGGTACTCACCAGGCTTCCGTCAACTCCAACGGAAAGCGTCATGCGAGTACCCTTGAAAACCTCCCTGATAATGGCAAGCGACAGTTTCTGCTGTTCGGGAGTCGGAGGCTTCGACGGAGTACTGCTTTTTGAAGCCGGTTCGAGAAGGCTCTTCTCTTCCGGCATCACGATCACAAGCGTTGAAGGTACACCCTTTCGGAAGCGGAAAAGAATCGGCTCTCTTGCAGCAGGAGTCCCTCCTTTGGCAAGGGAGTCCGACGCGAGGCTCTCGTCAGGACGACCAGAAACTTTCAGGCGGTTGATGTCGCTGAACGAATAAACCGCCTCATAGCCTTCGAAATCACCCTCCTGATAGTGGCGGAAGCTCTTCAGACGTACCCCGTCCCCCATCGCGGCAGCACTCTTTTCAAGCGCCTTCCGATCGGGAGACGAGGCTGTCTGCATGTTGCTCTTCGCATCCCCCGAACCGTTCATCATGGTCTTCATGAAAGCCATGTTCATCAGCACCCGTTCGGTGACATTGCCCCCGCCGTCAGGCCTGACAGTAACATGGGTGGAAACCCTTATGCATCCCGAAAGAGCGCTACCCAAAAGCAGCGCGACAAAAAAAGAGAAAACATGACGCATCCGGGACACTCCTTATCCTTGACGGGTTGACTGATAGAGACTGACAGCCCTGCCGATTGCTAACAAAGGAAAACCCTCAGGATGTTCCCTCGGGCAACGAAAAAAAGATTCAGGACTCTTTCCGGAGAAGCGCCAGGCGCCGGCAAGCCTCATCGAGAACAGCATCCTCCTTGGCGAAACAGAAACGCACGAGATCGGCACCCCGTTTCTCGCTGAAAAAAGCGTTGCCGGGTACGCTTGCAACCCCGGTTTTTTCAAGAATGTACATAGCTTTCCGCGTAGCGCTATGGCCAGGCAAATTACTGGTATCGGCAAGCACGTAATAAGCTCCATCCGGCACATGGGGAGCGAGTCCGACATGACGGAGGGCATCACAGAAACGATCCCGCTTCTTTTCGTATTCCGACGACAGCGCGAGGTAGTAGCTGTCATCGAGCAGACTCATGCCTTCTGCCACGGCGGCCTGCAGGGGCGAAGGGGCACATACATAGACCAGATCGTTGAAGTAGCCGATAGCAGCGGCCCAGCGGGCGTCACAGATCGCATAACCCAGACGCCAGCCGGTAATGCTGAAGGTTTTCGAGAAACCTGAAATCGTTATCGTTCGGGCTTTCATTCCCGGCAGGGTGGCGAACGAAGAGTGACGGCGCCCGTCGTAGAGGAAATGCTCGTAAATCTCGTCGGTAAAAACGAAAAGATCGTACCGCTCGGCAAAACCGGCGATCACATCGAGCTCCTCGCGGCTGAAAACCTTGCCTGAGGGATTAGCCGGCGTGTTGACGATAATACCCCGTGTTCTGGAGGTAACGGCACGTTCGAGATCGTGCGAAGTGAAGCTCCATCCCGGCAAGCCAAGCGGCACGGATACCGGCACCGCCTCGGCGGCGACAAGCGTACTGACGTGATAGCCGTAGAACGGCTCGAACACGATCACTTCGTCCCCGGGGCTGAGCAGCGCCTGAAATGCGCAGTACATGGCTCCGGTAGCCCCTGCGCTGACGATGACCTCGCTTTCGGGATCGACATCCTGGCCGGAAAAACGCTTCTGCTTGAGGGCAATCGCCTCACGCAGGGCTTTCAGCCCGGCATAGTGCGTATAGGTGTTGAATCCATCGGCTACAGCCATGGCCACACTGCCGGATACCTCGGGAGGAACCGGCGTATCGCAGACCCCCTGGGAAAGATTGATGCCTCCGGCTTTCGTGCAGGCTATCGACATGGTCCGGATTTCCGACTGCATCACGCAACCGTGTCGTGTGCCGAGCGTAAGGCTTATATGCGCAAGCTCCTCATTGATGGATTACTGTAATAAAAGGAGATGATCAGAACGAGGGGCCGCCCTGTTCGAACATGCCGTGCATGTTCCACATCGACCCTGTCAGGGCTGCGGCGGCAAACATGAGAATGGTCATGATCACCGACAGGACGATCATTGCCGGTATGCTCGCAAACACCCATTTTATCATGAACACGACCATCGACCAGAACGGCATACGGATATCGGTAACGATGACCCGCTGCGCTTCCTGACTGCTCTTCTCTTCCATTTCGTTATCCCGTTTAGCTTTTAATAGTAAATAACAATCCCGATCCGTGCTGCCTCCGCCGCTTTACCCCGAAACTTACAAAAAACGCACAAAAACGAACACGCCGGCCATTGCAAAGGCAATGGCAATCTTCACGGCCGCTCCGGCGGCAAGACCGAGCCATGCGCCCAGTCCGGCCAGACCGGCCGAACGAAAGTCCTTGCGGGCAAGAAGCTCTCCGGCCACGGCTCCGAGAAACGGACCGGCAACAAGCCCCGGAATACCAAAAAACATACCGGCAAAGGTACCGGCAGCCGCCCCGACAAGTCCGGAACGCCCGGCACCGAAACGTTTTGCCCCAACAAGCCCGGCCACTGCGTCAAGCAGGTAGGCCAGCCCTGTGAGCAAGCCGAGAACGCTGAGGGTTCCCCATCCGACATACTCAAAGTTCTCGGCCCATGCCGCCACCGCAAATCCGGCAAAAATCAGCACGATGCCCGGCAGGGCGGGAATGATGAGTCCTGCATAACCTGTAACAAGCAGAACTGCAGCAATTATCCGGAGAAGCATCGAAATCTCCATCGGTTATCCATTTTATACCACTTTTGTGCCCCATGCCTGACGGCTCGCCGAAGAAAAGCCGTAATTCCCCACTCCGGCGGCAACCTGTGATGAAGCTGCCTTAAAATGACGATAAATACAAGACGGACTTGCACAAAAAACAAACAGTAAATTATTTTTATTTTGTCTATTTAATATTAGTTATAAATTGATATATAATTCTTTCGGACAAATTAACAGTCATTTCGTATGCTGCAACAAAGAAACAGATCGACAATCCGAAAACCATGACGCACTGTTTTTCAAAAGCAGATCAGCTGAAGCTGGAACACTGGAAGCAGAAACTCTGCTATTACCTCGACACAAAGGCTTTGCTCGAAAAGTGGATATTCGTCCATGTTGCAGGAGTACTGTTCGCAAAAAAACCCGGCGAACTGATCATCATGAAAAAAGACATGTTCGGTCTGAACGCTCCTGCATGCCAGGAGGTAACGGCGTCATTCTGCCGTTCCTGGGATCTTGAACACCTGCTGCTTTCCGATAACGGTCACTCTCTGAAAATCATCCTTTTCCGCGCAGCTGCCGTTGACCGGCAAATTGCCGCTGCATCGAAAAATATCCTGCATTGCGTCCTGAAGTATCCGTTTGGCCTCGACAGCACTGCATTTCTTGCAGAAGTGGCAAGCCGCTGGCATGCATCGGGTTCAATACCCCACGAAATCGGCATCGCTCTCGGCTATCCGCTCAAGGATGTGTGGGGGTTCATGGGCATCAGCACTGATTCATGCAGCGGAAGCTGCGGCTGGAAAATATTCGGTGATCCCGAACCCTCCATGAGAAAAAAACGGCGGTACGAAAAAGCCCGAGTGCTGGCTTCGGAATACATCCAGGCCGCGTAAACATATAACACAAGAAGGCCCCCGCCTGCACGGAAGCCTCCTGAAAAAACTGCTGATAAGCGGCTTCTGAACGTAACGCCCTTCAGTAGGTCACGACACGGGCGAGCGATTTGGCCTGATCGACCCACTCCCTGACCTGCAAGGACGACGGGAGCTGTTGTACCAGCTTCTTTTTCGTGTTTACCTCCTGAATTTTCGCGTGCAGGATTGCCGGGTTGCGCTGGGCAAGCTCGGGAACGGTATCAACGCCTGCAGCCTCGAGCAGTTCGGAATAGGATGCGCCGACCCCCCTGATCCTTGCCAGGTCTGCACGGTTCACAAGAGTCAGGACAACCTCTTCGTCCAGGCCGGTCGAGGATGAAAGCGATCTGCGCCCGGCTCTGTCGCTGCCTTGCTGGAGCAGGTCGTCGAAACTTCTGACGCCTGCACTGATGAGCTTCAGTGCCTGGGCCTCAGGAACACCTTCGAATGAAGCCACTTCCTGCTCCGCTTTGCCTGCAGGAGCTGCAGATGCCCGGGAAGCTTTTGCGCTGACCGTAAGCGAGATCAGTTCAGGTTTTGCCGCCGGCTGCTGCAGGGCGAGGAACGGCACTGTTACAGGAAGCGCTCCGAGCAGCGCCATGATCTGCTCCCTGAACGGCATCATTTTCGGGCCATCGCTGAGAACGAGCTGAACCGCAGCCCCTGCGGACTCGAACAGATCACCGAGGGCTCCGGGCCCTCCGAGTTCGCCTCTCTGAAGCCTTCCGGCAAGATTGGCTACTCCTGGCACGATACGCGAGGCGACATCCCTGCCCATTTCAGCCCCGTAGGCGAACAATCCCGGCGGGTTAGACATAAGAAGACGCTTGGCCTCTTCGGGACGCGATAACACCCTGATGGTACCCTCTCCGATGATGGTTGCCTGGCAGGCCAGCCGTCCCCCTGCCTCTATCTGACGGTCTGAAAGAAACGCCTTTTCGACGTCGGAGAGCGTTGAGAGCTGGTCACCGCCCTCCTGCACCGTCACGAAACAGGCCTGGCAGATGCCGTGCCCTCCGCACACATAACCCACATGACTGTGGTTGAGGCGAGCCGCTTTACCGAGAGTCTGCCCTGTTGCGGCTTCGCAAGGCTGGTCGTTGATATACAGGTTCATGATCACTTAATTGATGGTTTTTTTGAGAGCAATCGAGCCTCACGACAAAGGAACGACGTTACCTCCTACTGACCCTGCTGGGCCTTCATTTTCTCACGCATCTGTTTCATCATCGCCTCCACCTCTTCGCGCTGCCTTGGGGATGATTCGTAATTCATGGCTGGCAACTCGGTTTTCGTGTAGCCGGGAGGCACAGCAAAAAGCGATGCATCGAGGCTCTGCCTGTCGACCTTGACCAGCTCCGTGGTGACGTTGGAAGGTGACTGCACCATTTTCACCGGAAAACCGTCATAACCGGCGGCTTTCATGCGTTTGGCAAATTCCGGCATATCCTTGTCTCGGGTGCTCTGCATCCGTGCATAGGTGGCGTAATCGAGCACATCCTTCGAAACCCACATATCCGAAACATTTTCACCGTTGGTCACCCTGACGTGCGTGCAGGAGTAGCCGTTGACGCTCTCCTTGCCGAGATTCTCGATTTTCGCATCCTTGTAAAAATCGGAGTATCCCTCTCCGGCGGCCTCTTTTTTCATCTCGTCGGTATCGATAAGCGTATAGGTTTTGCTGCTCTCGTTGATGAGATAGACCAGATTGGGAGTTTCAGAGGGAGAAACGATCACCATCTGCAGGCCCGCGGGCATGTTTTTTATGTTCGATTTCGTCTCCATGCGCACCCCCTCCTTGGCGATGAACATTTTCGTTTCGGTGGTTCCCGCCTCGGGAATAGTGGTTTTCATCGTAAGCACGCCCTCGAATTCACGTGAAAAAGGAAGAAGGGAACCGCCCGGTTTGCCGCTTTCGGCAGCAGGCTTTTCACCGTCTTTTGAGCTGTTGCCGCACGCTCCCATCGAGAGAACGGCAAAAAGGGCCAGAATAACGACAGGAAACAGTTTACGCATGTCCGTAAAATGGTTATGGTTGAAAAAAGTGACGAAAAAAAATTCCTCAGGGACGGGAAAGCTGCTCGAACGAGTATACAAACGCAATGGTGCCGATTCTTGTGTTCAACCCCATAACAGGCACCAGAAACAGGCTGCTTCCCTCGGAAAGGGAGTAGGAAACGATCTCCTCCGAAGCGGCATTCATGCCGGGATAGAGCCCTGAAAATGCACGCCCCAGGAACTTCCTGTCGGTAGAGACCCTGACAGTTCCATCCGGATCGAGCAACATGAGCACACCGAACTGCTTTCTTGCGATCAGTTCGTTGAAATACTCGTCGATCTGCCCGTAATTCTGCTGCATCAGCTCCCGGCGAACCGCCCAGGCGAGCGGAACGGCGAAAAGCCTGACGTCGGAGCGCTGCAGGGCGAGCGCGCGCTCGTCGAGGGCATCTTCATATCGAAGCTTTTCGATCGATGCCTTTTCGGCGGCATCCCGGAGCCGGAGCTCTCCGAGGTAGTAAACGAGAGCGATGCCGCCGCCAAGCAGAAGCATGACAACCGGCAGGGCAACCAAAAAAAAACGTTTCAGGGGCGAGCGCTTTTCGAGCGGCGATTCGGAAAAATCCTGATTATCCATTGATTACCGGATTTCTGGTTTACGGATTTACGGCATCACGACATCGATCGAGATAGAATTCCTCCTTCTCCTGCATATGGAGGCGATCTTCGGGCGTTCCATCCTCGTAACCGATCAGGTGAAGGGCCGAATGGATGGTCACGCGCAGCAGCTCCCGAAGAAAATCCGAGCCGAAACGGCGGGCGTTCTCCTCGATCACGTCGAGCGAAATGTAGAACTCCCCCTCCACCTCACGTCCCTTGTTGTAGCGGAAGGTGATGGTATCGGTAGCGTAGTCGTGCTGCAGAAACTCCCGGTTGATGCTCCGGATCATCCTGCGTCCGCAATAGACCGCCACAATATCCTCCGCGCTGAACCCCTCGGCAGCGAAAACATCGCCGATTGCGCGCTCAAGCAGCTCTTCCGGAAGAGGCTTCCTTGTGGTGTTAAAGATCTGCAGCGGCATGCTCCATCTCCCGGAAAGCGTTGATGTGCGCGTCGATATGCTTGATACTGTTTTTGTGCACTCTGTAGGTCAGTTCGATCTCTTCATCAAGATAATGCTTTTCAATCACTTCCGCATGTTCGTAAAGATATCCTATCAGCTTGTAGTTCGACACGTGGGTGCGGATTTTCCGCTCCCTGAAATCCTTTGCCAGGTGGTCGCTGATTTTTTCCTTCAGGGCGAAAAGATTGATTCCCCGAGCCGCCGATATGAATACCGCGTCGGGGTAGTGCGTACGCAGCTCCCTAAGCACGGCCGAATCCTCGAGCGCGTCGATCTTGTTGAAAACCTCGATAATGTTGTCGTGCTGCACCCCTATCTCCTTCAGTGTCTCGCCGACCACCTGCATCTGCTCCTCGAAACCCGGATGGCTCACGTCAATCACGTGCAGAAGAAAATCGGCCTGCAGCACCTCGTCGAGCGTCGATTTGAAACTCTCCACAAGGTTGTGCGGCAGCTTTCTGATGAATCCAACCGTATCGGAAAGCAGCACAAGCTTGTTGATTTTCAGTTCCAGACGCCTTGTTTTGGTGTCGAGCGTGGCGAACAGGCGGTTTTCGGCAAAAGCCCCGGCTTCGGGACAAAGCGCGTTCATCAGCGTGGACTTGCCGGCGTTTGTGTAGCCCACAAGGGCAACTCCGGGAATCAGGCGGCGACCCTGCGTCTGGGTACTGTGCTGCAGCGAAACCTCCCGCAGTTTTTTCTTCAGCCACGAAATCCGGTTGCGCACCAGCCTGCGGTCGGTTTCGATCTGCGTTTCTCCGGGACCTTTGGTTCCGATACCTCCCTTCTGTTTCGACAGATGAGTCCACTGGCCGGAAAGCCGGGGAAGCATGTACTCGAGCTGGGCAAGCTCAACCTGCATTTTAGCACGAGCGGATTTAGCCCTTATCGCAAAAATCTGCAGGATCAGTCCGGTACGGTCGATCACCTTGCACTCGAATGCCCGTTCGAGATTTCTTGCCTGGCCTGGGGAGAGGTCATCATCGACAATAACGATATCTATCGCATTCTCCTTGATGTACCCGGCGAGTTCTTCGACCTTGCCTTTGCCGATAAAATAGGCCGGATCGCGCAGCTTGCGCTCCTGGATAATCGTATCGAGCACATCCGCTCCCGCCGTATCGGCAAGAAAAGCAAGTTCTGAAAGATACTCCTCCACCTGCTGCCGCGGTATCTCGGGAGGGGTACACAACCCAATAAGCACCGCCCGTTCGCGTGGGCGATCAAGTACAAATGTATTCAATATGAAAGGGTAACGATTACGTAAGTAAAGGAATTACAACAAGGTGCCATGCGGCTTTTTGTGATATTTGACGCATTGTTATATCTTGATGCAACACAGAGAAAAACGTTTCTCTATCTTTAAAAGTTACACATTTTTGCGCTCATAAGCATCCAGGGAAACAAGCCTTGAGGTCGTTTGCCGAAAGGGGTTTTTCGCCGCACGCCTACGGTACCGGGAAATGGAGTCTGAATAGTAAAGCACTCATGTTACATGAATTACCGTTATAATGGACAGACTGCCCTGCAGGGGACCGGAAAAACGCTCACCCTCGACAATGCATACCGGTACTGCCGAGAAATATCGAAACATCACGCCAAAACATTTTATCTGGCGACGCTTTTCCTGCCGAAACGCCAGCAGAACCCTATTTTTGCTATTTACGCCCTGCTCAGAACAGTTGACGACCTTGTCGATCTTGCCGAAGACAAGCTCACCAACGGACAGATCACCCGGCAGGAGATCAACGGCCTGCTGGAAAACTGGAAAACAAGGCTGAAAAGCTGCTACCAGGGAGAGGTCGCCGACGACCCGATCATGATGGCGTGGCACGACACACTGAAAACCTACCCCATCGACATAGAGCTCCCGCTGGACCTTATGGACGGCGTAGCCATGGATATCGAGTTCAGGAAATTCGAAACCTTCGACGATCTCTACGTCTACTGCTACAAGGTCGCTTCTGTCGTCGGGCTCATGACTTCCGAAATTTTCGGCTACAGCGACCGGCAGGCGCTGCAGCACGCCATCGAACTCGGCATAGCCATGCAGCTTACCAACATCCTTCGCGATATCGGCGAGGATATCGACCGCGGCAGGATCTATCTTCCCATGGAGGATCTGAAACGGTTCAACTACAGCGAGGAGGAGTTCATGAAGAAAACCATGAACGGCAACTTCCTCGAATTGATGAAGTTCCAGATCGAACGGGCCAGAAGCTACTACCGTTCCGCCGAAAAAGGCATTCCCATGCTTGAAAAAGAGAGCCGCTTCGCCGTCATGGTAAGCAGCCAGAACTACTGCAACATCCTCAAGGCTATCGAAAAAAACGGCTACGATGTCTTTTCCCGCAGGGCATACCGTTCGTTCTACCAGAAAATCCGTACCATTCCCGGCATCTGGTACAAAACAAGAGTATCATAGCGATGCGAGCCGCAAGAGCGTCGGCACCGTCATCATTGCAAATTACCATTATTCATTTCAACCGCCATCATGCCGAAAGAGAACCAGCACCAGGAACAACCGCAGCTTTCCCTCAACGACCAGATGCAGCGCCGTTACGACGAGCGGCTGCACCTCATGGAATCAGGAGTCAACCCCTATCCCTGCCAATTCGACGTAACGACCTTTTCGACCGATATCATTGAAGCATTCCGCGATGAAGAACAGACGCCGGTATCGGTAGCAGGAAGGATCATGACCATCCGAAAGATGGGCAAAGCCTCGTTTTTTCACATGCAGGATTCGAAAGGCCGCATCCAGATCTATCTGAAAAAAGACGAGGTGGGAGATGCCGCCTACAGCACCTTCAAGCTGCTCGATATCGGCGATATTGTAGGAGTCGAAGGCTACAGCTTCAGGACGAAAACCGGCGAAATTTCCGTGCACGCCCTCCATTTCGAACTGCTCAGCAAATCGCTGCGTCCCATACCTGTCGCAAAGGAAAAAGAAGTCGAAGGCCAGAAAGTTGTATACGACGCATTCAGCGACAAGGAACTTCGCTACCGGCAGCGTTATGTCGATCTGATCGTCAACCCCGAAGTCCGCGACACCTTCATCAAGCGCTCGGCGATCGTCACATTCATGCGTGGCTTCTTCACCGGAAAGGGGTGGCTCGAAGTTGAAACCCCGATTCTGCAACCGATTTACGGCGGAGCTGCAGCAAGACCCTTCACGACACATCACAACGCGCTCGACATGCAGCTCTACCTGCGCATCGCCAACGAGCTCTACCTCAAGCGGTTGATCGTGGGCGGCTTCGACGGCGTTTTCGAGTTCGCCAAGGATTTCCGCAACGAAGGCATCGACAGGTTCCACAATCCCGAATTCACCCAGGTTGAACTCTACGTGGCTTACAAGGACTATAACTGGATGATGGAGCTTGTCGAGGAACTGCTCTACCGCACCGCCCTCGGCGTCAACGGAACTCACACCACCAGCTTCCTCGGCAACGAAATCTCCCTTGAACCGCCCTTCAGGCGGCTGACCATCGTCGACGCCATCAAAGATTACTGCAATATAGACGTCAGCGGCAAAAACGAAAGCGAACTGCGTTCGGCGGCAAAGGATCTCGGTCTGGAACTCGACCCGAAAATCGGCGCAGGAAAGATCATCGATGAAATCTTCGGTGAATTTGTCGAGCCGAAGCTCATTCAACCCACATTCATTACCGACTACCCAACCGAAATGTCGCCGCTCGCCAAGGAGCACCGCTCCAAACCAGGCTTCGTCGAACGCTTCGAGCTGATCGCGGGCGGCAAGGAACTCTGCAACTCCTTCTCGGAGCTGAACGATCCGGTCATCCAGCGGGAGCGCCTCGAAGCGCAGGCGAAATTACGCCTGCGCGGCGACGAGGAAGCCATGGTGGTGGACGAGGACTTCCTCAGGGCGCTGGAATACGGCATGCCCCCCTGCGCCGGGCTCGGCATCGGCATAGACCGCATGGTGATGCTGATCACCGGACAGGAGTCGATCCGCGATGTCATTTTCTTCCCGCATCTGAAACCGGAATAGGATTACGGGATTCCCCCCTCCATCAACTCTTTAGAAGCGGCATGCCGGCAGGGGTACAGTGGGGGCATGACCGGAACAGCCGGAGCAAAAGATCGACAGGACGCAACCGAGGTTCCTTTCAACATTGAACAGGCCCCTTATGACCCCTATCCGCAGCCGTTTCCAGCAGCTCTCCCTCTCTGAACTCGTAGCAGAGGGAGAAAACGGGCAGACCGAGTTCAAAAGGCTCGTTCACTCGCCCTCCAAAATAGCCAAACCCATCACGGCTTTCGCCAATACCTCAGGTGGCGTCATTCTCATCGGAGTGGACGACGACAAAAGGATCGTGGGCATCCACAGCGAAAAAGAGATCCTTGAAATCGTCGATGAAGGAGTAAAACTGCATATCGATCCGGAACCGGAAATCGAGATCTACCACGAGGAGTTCAAACGAAGGCTGGTGCTCATGGTGCTCGTTCCTGAAAGTCCCGACAAACCGCACTATCACATCGAACAGGCGACAGACCCCCGCACCGGAAAATCCGTGACGGAAAAACGGGTATACACCCGCGAAGGAAACCGGAACCGGGCGCTCTGCGACGACAGGATAATCCTGATGCAGTCGAAAAAAAATCCGCTGAAACTGTCGTTCGGCTCTGCAGAAAAAATGCTGCTTGGTTACCTGCAGCAGCAAAGGCAGATCACCGCCGGCGAATACGGAAAGATGGCAGGAATTCCCCTGGGGGAAGCCAGAGAGCGACTCATATCTCTGGTACGATCGGGAGCTCTCACACTGCGAACGGAAGGTACCATAAGCTACTATACTCTTCCCGCTTAAGCGATACCGTAATAGTCCCGATACCACGCCACAAACCGCCTTACCCCTTCCTCGACAGGCGTTTCGGGCTTGTAGTGCACATCCTGCTTGAGCTGGTCGACATCGGCATAGGTATCAGGTACGTCACCCGGTTGCATGGGCAGAAACTCCTTTTCCGCTGTTTTTCCGAGCTGCAGCTCAAGCGCAGCGATGTAGTCCATCAGGTTGACCGGTTTGCTATTGCCAATGTTGTACACCTTCCAGGGCGCACGGCTCGAACCGGGATCCGGGTGTAACCCCGACCACTCCGGGTTGCCTTCGGCATTGTGATCGAGCGTGCGGATCACCCCCTCGACGATGTCGTCGATAAAGGTGAAATCACGGCGGTGATTCCCGTAGTTGTACACCTGGATCGGGCGGTTGTTCAGGATGGCATCGGTAAAAAGAAAAAGCGCCATATCGGGGCGTCCCCAAGGACCATAAACGGTAAAAAAACGCAGCCCGGTTGTGGGTATATTGTAGAGATGACTGTAAGTGTGCGCCATCAGCTCGTTGGCTTTCTTGCTGGCCGCATAGAGGGAGAGCGGATGGTCAACGTTGTCATGCACGGAAAACGGCATGGTTTCGTTGGCCCCATAGACCGAGCTCGACGAAGCATACACAAGATGAGCGACGCCGTTATGGCGACAGCCTTCGAGAATGTTCAGAAAACCCTGGATGTTGCTTTCGATATAGGCGTGAGGGTTAATGAGCGAGTAGCGCACTCCCGCCTGGGCCGCGAGATTGATCACTTTATCGAACTTTCCCGTACGAAAAAGTTTTTCCATCCCCTGCCGGTCAGCCAGATCGGTTTTCACGAAACGGAAATTCGCGTACGGTTGGAGAAGCTTGAGGCGGGCCTCTTTAAGACTCACGTCATAGTAATCATTGAGATTGTCGAGACCCGTAACATTCTCTCCTCGTTCAAGAAGACGCTGGCAGACATGGAATCCTATAAAACCCGCAGCTCCGGTAACCAGAACGTTCATCGATAAAATGATTAAGATTGATACGAGCCACAACGGCACGTAAAGATTTCAGGGAAAATAAAAAAAGAAACTCGCTTTCCCGGCATTGAAAAGAACCTTCCTCAAAACCGGCTTGATTTTCATGGCCTGCAGGAAGGTTCAGGAAATCCGGTAAAAGAGGATAATGATATAGAAAAATCTCCTTTCTCTATCTTGTTCGATACGTATCATTGAGGTAAATTCGTATGAATACCGGACAGCTATGACCGATCACAAAAATACCCCCATACCGTTCATTCTCCTCCTGCTAAGCTTGCTACTCTCGGCCGCAGACGTCCCCGAAGGAGTGAAAACAGCAGACGATTATTACTGGAGCGGCAAGGAAAAATACCACAGCGGAGACTTCCGCGGAGCAATCGAAGATTACGACAAGGCCTCCGCACTTGCTCCGGGTACCGCGAAAATCTTCGGAAGCAGGGCTGCGGCCAAACGCAAAATCGGCGACAAGGAAGGTGCTATCGCAGATGCCCGCACGGCCGCACGACTCGGCGACAAGGACGCCCGGCGCATCCTGCGCATACTCGGCTACGACTGGTAGAATATCTTTTTGCTCTTCCCGGCTATCGGACGCCTCCGTTTTTTTCTTCCCGCAAAAAGTCGTTAGATTGGCGGTCTAAACCCTTACGGGTACCACTTAAAAACCGTCATGAACTTGCAATTCAGCCTCACCACCACCGATCCGCAATCAGCAGCGCGATGCGGCGTGCTCCATACGGATCATGGCGCCATCCCCACCCCGATCTTCATGCCTGTAGGCACGAGAGCCAGCGTGAAGTCAGTGCCGACCGATCTCCTTGAAGGGCTCAACGTCCATATCATTCTGGCCAACACCTACCACCTCTACCTTAAGCCGGGCAACGACATCATCCTTAAGGCCGGAGGCGTGCACCGGTTCATGAACTGGAACGGCCCCCTCCTGACCGACAGCGGCGGCTATCAGGTCTACTCGCTCTCCGATCTGCGAAAGATCACCGAAGAAGGGGTTACCTTCAAATCGCACATCGACGGTTCGAAACTGCAGTTCACGCCTGAAAACGTGGTGGATACGCAGCGCATTATCGGCAGCGACATCATGATGCCGCTCGACGAATGTCCTCCATCCACCGCCGAGCGCAGCTACGTGGAAAAGTCAGGAGAACTCACCCTGCGGTGGGCCGAACGCGCCAGAACGCACTTCCTTCGCACCAGCCCGCTCTACGGCCACCGGCAGTACCAGTTCGGCATCACCCAGGGAGGCGTGCATGCCGACCTCAGAACCATTTCCTCGAAAGCTCTCGTGGATCTCGATTTCGACGGCTACGCGGTGGGCGGCATGGCGGTGGGAGAACCCGCCGAAGCCATGTACCGGGTGCTGGAACTCTCGCACACCCTGCTTCCGGAGCACAAGCCGCGCTACCTTATGGGCGTTGGCACGCCGGAAAACATTCTCAACGCCATCGAACGCGGCATCGACATGTTCGACTGCGTGATCCCCACCCGGGAAGGACGAAACGGCCGGGTCTACACGCGCAAGGGAACCATGAACCTCCGCTCTGCCAGGTACTCCGAGGATTTCCGGTCCATCGACGAAGGCTTCCCGAACGAGGTATGCCGCAGTTACTCGCGCGCCTACATCCGCCACCTCCTGAACGTGGGCGAAATTTTCGGCCTCACGCTCTGCACCATGCAGAACATCTCCTTCTTCATGTGGCTCACGGCAACCGCCCGGACAGAGATACAGAACGGCACCTTCACCCTCTGGAAGAAGGAGTTTCTCCGCGAGTTCAACGGCAACACCCTGAAATAACCATGCGCAACATCTTTCTCCTGAGTCTCGGCTGCTCTAAAAACACCGTCGATTCCGAAAGGCTGATGGCCCAGGCCGCCGCGAGCGGTATGATTTTTACCGAGGTTGCCGACGACGCCGACATCATCCTCATCAACACCTGCGGCTTCATCCAGGACGCCAAGGAGGAGTCCATAGCCGAAACCCTTGCCGCCATCCGGAAAAAGCAGGAAGGCATGGTGCGAAAGGTCTACGTAATGGGCTGCCTGCCGGAGCTCTACCGGAAAGAACTGGGGGAGGAGATGCCCGAGGTGGACGGTTTTTTCGGAACCCGCGAACTTCCGGAAGTGCTTCAGGCCATCGGAGCCGGGTACCGCGAGGAGCTGTTCGACCGGCGCATGCTGCTCACA
Organism: Chlorobium sp.; assembly: GCF_021740465.1. GTDB lineage: Bacteria > Bacteroidota > Chlorobiia > Chlorobiales > Chlorobiaceae > Chlorobium. Next base: position 66,857 of record NZ_JAIOZR010000001.1, read on the forward strand.
CCGCCCCACTACGCGTTCCTGAAAATCGCCGAAGGGTGCAACCGGCAGTGCTCGTTCTGCTCGATCCCGAAAATCCGCGGACGCTACGTAAGCCAGCAGCCGGAACAACTGCTGCGCGAAGCCTCGATCCTGAAGGAGTCGGGAGTGTGTGAGCTGAACCTCATAGCTCAGGACATCAGCGTATACGGCTGCGACCTCGGAGGCAAGCCGCTCCTGAACGATCTCGTGCTCCGCCTCTCCGACATGGCGTTCCGGCGCATCCGCCTGCTCTACGCCTACCCGCTGAACTTTCCTATGGAGGTGATCGACACCATGCGCGAGCGGGAAAACGTGTGCAACTACCTCGACATGCCGCTGCAGCATATAAGCGACCGCATCCTTCGCTCCATGAACCGGGGCATCGACCGCGCCGGAACCCTCCGGCTGCTCGAATCCATACGCGAACGGAACCCCGGCATCCGGCTCCGCACCACCATGATCGCCGGCTACCCCGGAGAAACCAGGGAGGAGTTCGAGGAACTGCTGCGGTTCGTCGAGGAGAGCCGCTTCGACCGACTCGGCTGCTTTCCCTACTGCCACGAGGAGTACTCGCCCGCATACCTGCTCGAAGACAATGTTAACCCCGAAGAAAAACAGGACCGCGTGGCGGAACTCATGGAGCTGCAGGAATCCATTTCGCAGGAAAAGAACCGGGAGTACGAGGGGAAGGAGATCTTGGTGCTCGTCGATCAGGTGGAAGAGGGGACGGCCTTCGGCCGCACCGAGTACGACGCCCCGGAAGTGGATAACGAATGCATCCTCGAAACCGCTGGCTTCGACGTCCGACCCGGCATGTTCTGCCGAGCCAGTATCACCGACTCGACGCCCTACGATCTGGAGGGAGAGGTAACCGGAATCGAGTAAAAAAAACCGTTCACCGGCAAAGACCGTTACTGCCCTTCGCCGTCGTAAGCCTCCAGCGCAGGCGGAAGGGCGCCGATCACCACCGCCCCGGCAGCGGGCAGGCCTACAAGAACCGCACTCACCACCTCCTCACGCGAGGCGCCTTGCGACTTGGCGGAAAGCACATGGAACGGAATCCCTGAAATATTGCCGGTAGCGGCAAGAACCGCCAAATATGCCAGTTCCTCCGTTTTCCTGTCGAGCGCGCTGGCTGCATCCAGCGCTTTAGCGGCCTGCATCCATGCCTCGGCGTGAGCCGGAGCCTCCTGCATGAACATGGCAAAAGCCTTTGAAACGCTCATCGAACTCCCCCTATCGTGCCAAGTGTTTGATATAACCAGATCTTCCCAAAAACTCACTGAGCTTTGCTGCAAGTGTTGGTCTCAACCCACAGTGCGTAGGCCTGCATAAACTTCGTTCCGAACTCCCTGAACGAATCGCTCGCAAGATTGCTGCTCTCGTCAAAAAGAGCGGATGCGTTGCCGATGTAAGCCTCGGGCTGCTGCAAAACCGGAACGTTAAGAAACACCAGCGACTGCCGCAAATGGTGGTTTGCGCCGAACCCCCCTATCATCCCTGGAGAAACGCTCATCACGGCGCCCGGTTTTCCGTTCCAGACACTTTTCCGGTAGGGACGCGACCCCACGTCAATTGCGTTCTTGAGCACCACCGGTACCGACCGATTGTACTCCGGCGTAACAAACAGGATCCCGTCAAACGCTTTTACCCGTTCACGAAACTCCACCCGGACGGCGGGGCCTGTCGGTATCGAGATCCTCGTTATAGAGCGGAAGCTGGGCAATTTCGATTACTTCAAGCGTTAGCGATGCAGGGGCAAGCGCGATGAGCACTCTTGCCATTTTCCGGTTGAAGGATTCCCTGCGAAGGCTTCCCACAACAACTGCAATCTTTTTCTGAATCATTGCAATTCTCCTGTTCGTTGCCGAGCAGCCATTATTTTCAAGCATACCGCTTTCCGAAAACAGTTCAACCGAACTGCCGTTCAAGATCACCGGCAAGCCGGGCCAGACGTTCGAGGCTATCATGGCCGATGCGAAGATCGACCTTCTCGAATTCACTATACAGAGCATCAAGCTCATCAGGATTCAGCACCTTGTTGGTCATGGGAAACAGCAGATAGTCCTCTTTCCAGATGTGGCCGGGATAAAGATCGGCAATGCCGCGAAGGCTGCCGATCAGTCCTTCGTAAGCTTCCGGCTCGTTTCTGACATATGCTTCAGCAGATTCGGCGAGGCGCCTGACCAGCGACCTTCCCGAAACATGATCGGCGACGAGAGCTCCAATAGGGCATCCCTGCATCGGAACACCCTTCTCTCCGAGCGCCGGAAACAGCAGATCCTCTTCCTTGCCGTGATGGCATTTGTCGGCATAAATCCGCATGAATTCAACAATGCCCTGCAGAATGTCCGGCTTGATGACACCGCCTTCCTCAAGCCTCTCGGCAAGGAGCGGCGTAATACCGACAATCCGGGCAATGACCCGGTGTTCAGCTTCAAGCATTTCCGTTGGACTGTTCATGGCTGCCTCCCTGTCAGGAGTTGATGAATGAGACACGATTGCCGGACCTCTCTTCTCCATAATTACAAGTATGCAGATTCGGTCGTTCCCCAAGTCTCCATTCTCCTGCGGGCTACTCTCCCCTGTCGTCAGAATTCGGATTGCCGGCTATCCGGATATTCCGAACGATCCTGTCTCACAAAAGCGAAGCTATCGTAAAAGGCTTTTATCGCCAATAACCCTTATCCGCCTGAAATAATGCTCGGCTGCCGTCATAAATAACTTACGGATCAACGTCTCAAAGCGTAAAGGAAAAGAATCTCGATAGGTAATTGCGAGTGATAAATCATGCACATAAAGCATCATTCATGCCTTACGCATGATTAGTCATTCATATTATTTACTCGAAACAAAAAAAGTGATATCTTACAAATGATAATTCATGCATTACCGATAAAAAGCAGCTTTATGACTGATAATTCATTCACAAGATGGCGTTCAATGAGCGACAATGCACTGGTCGGGCATATCGGAGCTTTTGTAAGGCACCACCGCATGGAGCAGAACAAGACCCAGGATGAACTGGCTCATGCCGCCAGCATCAGCCGCTCGACCCTGAGCTTGCTGGAAAGGGGAGAATCGATTACCCTCGGCACCCTGATTCAGGTACTCAGGGTATTGGACCAGCTGCAGGTAATGGAGGCGTTTGTGGTGGAGCAGCGCATCAGCCCGCTCGCGCTGGCCAGAATGCAGAAAGAGAAACGGCAGCGGGCACGAGGAAAAAAAGACGGAAATGCAGCGGAATATGAATGGTGAAACATGATCGTAGCCGAAGTGAGCATATGGGAAGAACTGGTCGGTGCGGTGGCATGGAACGATGCCGCAGGACTGGCTGCGTTTGAATATGATACCGGCTTCAAATCGAAGGGATGGGATATCTCACCCCTGCAAATGCCTGTTTCGGATACCAGAAACATCTACGGCTTTCCGGCCCTGCGCAAAAAAGCCGAACCTGCCCTGGACTCTTTCAGGGGCTTGCCCGGCTTACTGGCCGATGTGCTGCCCGACCGCTACGGAAACGAACTGATCAACCAGTGGCTTGCCTGGCAGGGCCGTCCGCAGGACAGCATGAATCCGGTGGAGATGCTCTGCTTCATCGGAACCCGGGGCATGGGCGCCCTGGAGTTTCAGCCCGCCACCATGAAAGAGAGCAAACGGACCTTCGCCGTAGAGATAGAGAGCCTGGTGGACATGGCAAAAAAAATGCTCTCCGGAAAAGAGGCTTTTGCCGCCAACCTCAGGACGGACGAGGAGAAAGCCATACCGGAACTGCTCCGTATCGGCACGTCTGCCGGGGGGGCAAGGCCGAAGGCCGTCATTGCGTACAACGAAAAAACAGGCGAGGTCCGATCAGGACAGTCCACTGCCCCAAAAGGCTTCGAGCACTGGCTCGTCAAGCTGGACGGCGTGAGCGACATTCAGTTGGGCACGAGCCACGGCTATGGAAGGGTTGAAATGGCGTATTGCAACATGGCCACAGCCTGCGGCATAACCATGATGCCGTCACGATTGCTGGAAGAAAACGGCCGTGCTCACTTTATGACCAAACGCTTCGACCGGGAAGGCGGTTCAACGAAACATCACATACAAACCTTCAGCGCTCTGAAGCACTTCGACTACATCTCGGTAACGAGTTTCAGCTATGAGCAGCTTTTTCAGACCATGCGCGAACTGAAACTGACCTATCCCGAAGCCGAGCAGATGTTCAGAAGAATGGTTTTCAACGTGGCGGCCCGAAACTGCGACGACCACACCAAAAACTTTTCGTTCAGGCTGAAAAAGGATGCCCGGTGGGAACTGGCTCCGGCCTATGATCTCTGCCACGCATACCAGCCCGATCATCGATGGGTAAGCCAGCATGCCCTGAGCATCAACGGAAAACGGACGGACATCACCAGAGAAGACCTTCTTGAAATCGGCAGATCAATCAAAAACAAAAAGGCCTCGGAAGTAATCGACGAAATCAACGCAACGGTAGCTCAATGGAAACAATATGCCGACGAAGCAGCCGTCTCGCCCGGCCTGCGCGACCGGATCGCCAAAACCCTTGTCCATCTGAAATAATCGACCAACCTGCGGAGGAAACCTGATTGCTCAAATCTTTCGAGCCTTTCCGCCACCATTCTGCGACAATCCGAGACTTATATCTTGTTGCACTGCGTCCCTCAGTCTTGCAGGAACAAGTAGATATGAACGTGAAACGCAGGGCACCACTCCGTGCTACCGATATGTCGCTCCTGACGGAACTCGAAGAAAAAACACCCATAAGTCCCGGAGGAACGATATATCGGTAGAATACCGGCAATCCCCCAACAAATACGGCTTTCCATTACATATGTCGCACCCTGTGCTACCGGTATTTACGCCTCTGCGGGGCTTAGGAAAAAACCTTTTTGCATTCGATTACCGCGCCCTCTCCAGAATCGACACGCACTCATGGAGCTCATGCTTTTTTGCAAATGTAAGCGGTGTTTCATAGTTCCGGTCGCACAAATCCGGATTGGCACTTTTTTCAATCAGATACCGGCCGATATCCGCACCATTATCAAGAAGCAAGGTGGTCATCCTGATATTTCCGTTTGTGGCGGCGAAATGAACGAAACATCATGCCTGTTCAGGCTTGCCTTTATATCCCGGCACTTTTCAGCTTTTCGATATTGTCGAACAACTCGGCATTGCCAAGACCTTCGAGCGGCAGATGCAGATATTCGGGTTCGTGGGCTTCGGGGCGGACAAACTCCACCCTCATGACGGGCGGACGCTGTCCTGTCGGGTCGATGTCGAAGCAGACACTCCTGATGAAATCAGCGGTGGCCTCAGCAAGGCGCATCTGTGCTTCGCATGCGGCCTGAAGCGGCCCGCCGATAAGATCCGCCATCGGCAGTCCCTTGAACTGATCTTCCATATTTACAAGCATTGCGGTTCATGGTTTGGGGTTCCCTGAATGCAGACACGAATTTCAACGATATTTTTCAGGAAGTTACGGCGTATTCCCGTCATGAACACGCAGGGCTCGTAACCTGTGACACCAACCAGCCTCCCCTTCGGAGCTTGACAAGAAACATCCTTTACAAGTCCCGTCAGGGACGGCATGTCGGTAGAATACGACAATCCTTCACGCCCCTTCTCCGGCGGCCTCGCCGGAAAAGCCGAAAGCTCCTCGCGTAACCGCAAGGGTGGAAAGCGCCGCGAAAAGCAGGCAGAGGGAGAACATGGCGAGCACAAGTTCCATCCGCTCCCCTGCGCTTTCGCGTATCCTCCCGACCAGTTCAGGACTTACGTATCCGGCGATATTGCCGAACGAGTTAATGACCGCGATGCCGGCAGCGGCGGCCGTGCCGCCGAGCATTGACGATGGCAGCGACCAGAAGCAGGAGAGCGCGGACATGATGCCTGCGGTGGCTACCGAGAGTGCCGCGATACCGTACCACCCTCCGACCTGCGGCATGGCCGAAAGGGCGAATGCCGCAGCAGCAGCCAGGCAGGGCGCCGCGACATGCCAGCGGCGCTCACCGGTCCGGTCGGAATGCACGCCGTTGAGCACCATCACCACGGCAGCGGTGAACCAGGGAATCACGGATATCCAGCCGATAGCCCGCTCGTCGGTGGTGATGGTGTCACGAATGATCTGAGGCAGCCAGAACGAGATGCCGTACAACCCCATGACCACAAGAAAATACACTCCGCTGAACCCCCATACTTTCGGGTTTTTCATGGCGTATCCCGCCGTACGTGATGCCGAACCGCCCTGCAGCCGCCGCTCCTCGTCGAGGGTCGCCCGGCGCAGCAGCAGCTCCTTCTCCTCAGTGTCGAGCCATGAGGCGTCGCGGGGCGAATCGTCGAGATAAAAAAGCACCGCAACGCCCATCGCGGCCGATGGCAGCCCTTCGAGCACGAAGAGCCACTGCCAGCCCTGCAGCCCGCCGAACCCGTCCATGACCTTGAGAATGGCACCGGAAACCGGCCCGCCAACAACGCCTGCAATGGCGACCGCGGTCATGAACCAGGCAACCATGCGCGCACGGTACTTCGAAGGAAACCAGATCGTGAGGTAGAGAATTATGCCGGGAAAGAAGCCCGCTTCGGCGACCCCGAGCAGAAAACGCAAAAGGTAGAAAGCGTGCTCGCCTGCGACGAATATCTGCAGACTGGCAATGATGCCCCAGGTGATCATGATGCGCGCTATCCATATCCTCGCGCCCACCCTTGAGAGAATGATGTTGCTCGGCACCTCGAAAAGCAGATAGCCGATGAAGAAGATCCCAGCCCCGGTGCCATAGGCAATATCGCTTAAACCGAGGTCCCGCGACATCTGCAGTTTTGCGAAGCCCACGTTGACCCGGTCGAGGTAGGCAAGGATGTAGCAGAAAAAGAGAAACGGCACGAGATGCCATGCGGCCTTGCGGTAGGCGGCAGGCTCGACGGCAGAAGATGAGGGGGAATGCATGATGGACGGCAATACGGTTATGGTTATGGTTATGGGGGAAACGGATAACAGTTCGCTACAGCGGCCGGTTGAGAAAATCCACCATCGGCTTCACCGTCCGGTAGAGTGCGACGAGCCTCGGGGCAAAGCCCGGCGAGGTCACTTCGGCGTCGCTGAAAAAACGCTGGGTGTAGTACCCCTTGTACCTGAGATAGTCAATGGCCGGGTCGTCGGCATCGTACCCTTTCGGCGGTCTTTTCAGAAGTCCCGAAGGCAGCACGCCTTCGGGAAACTCCCTGCTGAAGGCTTCATGCGAAATGATCGAGCGCCACTCGCTGAAATGCCCGCCGATCTCTTCCCTCAGAAGTTCAAGCACCGCTGGTTCGGGCATGTAGACACCGCCTCCGGCAAACGACTCCCCTTCCGGCCCTATATGCACGTAGTAGCCGCCGAACGGGCTCCTGCGCCCTCCACGGTTGACGAACACGAAAAAATTGGTTTTGTAGGGCGACTTGTCTTTTGAAAAGCGCACGTCGCGGTAGATGCGCATGATGCAGTTTTTCGGATTGAGACCCGACGCGGCAACTGCGGGATCGAAGGCGCAAACCTCCCGAAGCATCTCAGCCGTGAGCCCGATCACCTCTCCGTAAGCATCCCGGAACTCCGGCCTGTGCTCCTCGAACCACTCGCGGGTATTCCGGGCCTTCAGGCCTCGGAGAAACAACAGTGTTGAAGGGGTAATCATGGCATGTATCTCTTGTCAGTTATTGTCAATCCCACAAATTCATCGATACGAACCACTTGTGCACTCCCTCAACCACTCCCCACCACTCTTGCTGCAAGCCGCTGACCGCAACGATGGAAGCGATGCCCGAAAGCAAAAGCACCAGTATCAGCGCTGTTCCGAGGCTTTTAAAAACAAGCGCCCACTTGTTCTTGAAAAGCAACAGGTCACGCAGCCAGAGCACGGTCAAATGAACAGCGCCGGTAAGGGCGAGAATCGTGAGACCAAGACGCTGAACTCCTGGGTTCACGAACAGGAGGCCGAGTATCAGGAGCAGTGTTTCAAACAGGTAAAGAAGCTGCATCCAGTGCTTGAAGACGAGGTTCGTCATGCTGCGTGGCACCGAAGCCTCAACAAGCCACCAGAGCAATGTGCCAGCACGCATCATCACGGCAAGTAACCCCTTTCCCGCAACACCGTACTGATCGGCAATACCCGAAAGGATTTTGCCGGTCACGGTGGTTGCCCTTGCTGCATTTTTCAGCGCAGCTTCGGGTTCAGGCACATGGTTGGAACGAAACACCCGAAGGTAATGATCACGCAATTCCCGTTCATCGATGTCGCGAAACGCCTGTGAATAGTCATAGCGCGAACGGGCCATTCTCGTTGTATACGCTTTCAGCTTGCGGATGAACGACACAAACGACTCAGGAACAGGCTTGCCGGAAGCCGGGCGCATGAAGGCTTCAACGAGCAGGTCTTTCGATTCGTCCGGTCCCATCTCCCTCATCGTATCGAGCACGATTGCCGCATGCGCCTCGCCGATATAGGAATCGGCATCTGCGGCATCGGGGAGAAGCGCCCTGATGATGCGCTCCGCCCCGTCGAGCTGGCCCCACATGATGTCGTTGCGCCGCCACCGCTCTTCCATGAAAGCACCGAAATTGCCAAGCGCTGTTCCTGCAAGTTTTTTCAGACGGTCTTTCCGCTCGTCCACAAGAAAAGTCGCGTCTTCAGGGCTGATGCGCGACACGTCGATTCTGGTTCCTTCGTCGGCGGCTGTGCCGTAGAGGATGGGAAAAAGCACCATATCGTAATCGCTATAGCTCCGGTAGGTGTTACCGAGAACAGAACGGGCGGCAGTTGCGCCGAAATCAGAATTCTTTGTAACGGTTTCGTCGATACAAAGTGCCTTTCGACACACTCCGTCGCTTTCCTCTATAGCCCGGGTCAACCGGTTTTTGACCTTGATGGCAATCCTGTCGAGCAGCCGGATTACCTTTTTGTTGCCTTCAAGAAAACCGGCGGCCACCTCCTCGCTTGCCTGTTGCGCGCTTTTGCCCCCGGAACGTCCGGAACCGAGAAAAAAATCGATAACCGGCCTGAAAGTAGCATCCCGATCATCACCCGTCTGTTTAGCGGAACCGCTTTGCATCGACGTCGAAAGACGAACATCGTCGCTTCCGGAAAGAGCATCGACAAGCTCCGCCACAAGATCATAGAGCGGGTTGGCATCTTTCCCGTCCGTTCCTTCGCGAGGCCTGAAACGCGAACGAAGCTCGCGGCCCACTTCAATAAGTCGGCTCTGCATCGCAAGAGCATCCTTCCTTGCCGAGAGCAGCTCGACCCTGAAGGACGAAATCCAATCGTCCGAGCCGGCAGGAACCGGTTCGTCAAGCCACTTTTCGAGATCTTTTGACAGCTCCTTTGTATCCATGGCATAAAACCGGTCGATGCGGCGCTTAAGAAACCGCAATCTCCTGAGGGGAAATGTCAGGTCGAACCAGTGCAAAAAAGTGTTCATGGTACGTGGAGGCATTTCCGTGTGAGCATCTTCTTTCCGGTCGGTATCGTACTCCGATCCCCGGTATCTGACAAACCGTTCTTCCCGCCATGCACGCACGAGGTTTCTGAACACTCGTGCCGTATCGGATTGTTCGTCGAACCCTGCAACACGGGCAAGCAATGTGCCGAAATCATCGGTTACCGATTCGATTTCCAGCCGTTGGTATGCCGCATACCCGGGGCCTTTTCGAAGGGTCATATCAGCCATGTCGAGCATTCCCCACTCCCTGTCATTGAGACCTGGCTTTGCCCAGAACGGCTCGGCTCCGGCATCTTCGCCTTTTTCGATTTTCTTTTGCCAGGCCCTGTAGACATAGACATAGGGAGCGACCCACCCGGACTGCAGTTTGTCAGCATCGAGATTTATGGTAATCTGTTCTATCCGCTCTAACAGTCGGTTTCGTTCGAGAATTTTTTCGAGGTCGCCCCGTATGGTTTCGTAACGAGGCAGTTTCAGGAGAGCGGCAATGCTGTTTTCAATCGCGTTTGGCCGGCCGTTTTTTTCAGGATCGGATTCGGGATGGTCGGGAACCGGCTCTATATAGAGCAGCTTGCGCTCGACCGGCAGATCGGAGTGGCGCGCCGAGATGGTTTCAACAGCATAGGAAAATGGCTTGTTATCGAGATAGCCCCCATCGCCAAACGGCCGGTTGCGGTATGAAACGCAACCTGAAGCAGGCTTGTCGGGATATCCGCGGAAAAACCGCTTCCATCGATCACCACTCGAAAGAAACTCCTCGCCATAGTCTTTCCGCCTGAGCACCTCGTCGATATCGCTAAGCATGACAGGCTCAAAAGCAAAGGGAAACGATGAGGTGGAACGGGCCGCAAAAGCCAGCATGGGATTGTTCTCCTTCACGAAATCGTTCCAGGTGGTCTGGCTTGTATCCGAACTTGAAAACCTGAACACATTGCGGTGCCTGCGTTCGTAAACCGTGCTGTCGGTTAATTCGATGGGCAGGATGAGGCCAAGAATATCAGTCGTGGTAACGAACAGGTCGAGTTCCCGCACATACGCGGAGGGAGAATTGCCGGATCCAGGTTGTCTTGCATCATCCATTTTTTCAAACGCCTCAAGCAGCTTCTGGTACATTCTTCTGCTGTTAAAAAGCGACTGGGGCGAGCGCTCGACCTTCAGCACGGTATCTTTCACAGACCTTGAGTCGTTGATGAGTAAAGCGGCATCACCCTCGGCAATCCAGAGATTCTTGAGATCATCCATGCCAAGACCGGTTGCAAGTGCCTTGGCAAGAAAAATGCCATTGATCCCTCCTGCCGAGGTACCTGAAATGACATCAATAGTGAATTTGCGTTCCAATGCGGCATCGCGCACCAGCATTTCATCTACGTTCGTAGCGCCGGCAAGGCGGTAGGCAATCTTCCGGTAGACGGTTTCCACTCGATCAAGCATCCCCGAAGGAATGAGCGGTGTAACGCCGTCCTGCCCCGTAGCAGTCGCACGGACCATGCGCAGCAGCTCATGGGCGATGCCGTTCATGTAGATCGCAAGGGATACGCCGCCGTACATGACGACGGCGAAGCGGATTTCGGATTTCGGGGAACCGGAGGCAGCCATTGCAGACAGGGGTTTTCGATTGAAAAAGTCGTGCGGAATACTGCTGAAGCTCGCTGGCTATATATACGCGGAAAGACGGACGCGCATCGCTGAAGGCTCTTTTCAGATAAAGATATGAAGCGTTGCCATTGATCGCAAAAATCTGCGATTATAACAAAGAAAACTTAATGATTGATGCTACAGGGCACGGAATGGATAATTCAGTGATGATCACGGTTCTGTTCATCGATGGCATCCAGCAAAGCCTTGAGCAGCATCTCACCCTGAAGCTGATATGCCTGTTTGCTGAAATGAACCAGATCCGGCCGGAGCAGTCCTGTTCTGCGAAACAGTTCAGCGCCTGAAAAGCCGCCTAAAATACTGTAAAGATCCCAGGTACAGATATTTTTTGTATTGCCGAGCCGGCATATTTCCTCAGAAACTGTTTTAAGTACAGGATTTGGATAGTTTCGTCTGTAATATGAAACCGGGGGAGTTGTCAGAATAATGACGGCACCAGGTGAAGTTTCCCTGAGTTTCGATACCATCGTATTTACTCTGTAACTGAATTCATCAGGGTTCAGCTGCTGGTTCTGCGCATCGTTGGTTCCAAGAGATATAATGTAGCAATCTGCCTGTAAGAAAGGCAGTTGTTGCCAGAAAAGCGGCGTTCTCAGATAGGAATCGAAGTCAGCACCATTGACCCCTATGGTATGATACAGTACTCCTGTTGCATTCTTGTTCTCGAATGAGACCCCATAAAAAACTAATCCGGTGGAATCCGTTGCACTCTTTGCAATACTTATGTTCCTTGTCTTGCCACCAACATCAACCATCAGTTTGCCATTGACATCTTCCGGCTCCAGACATACCGTTTCTTTTCTGTATCCTGAAGTGCCTATATCAATACATCCTGTTGTATTTCCGACAAATAAACGAACCATATCGAAGCCATCATCGTCAATCCGGGCATAACGCAATCCAATGGAAAGAGATGCCTGGAGTGAATCGGTTTTTATTGCATAACCGCACACACCACAATCGATTTTCGGCTTCAACTCTGTGAGACGTGAATAGTTCCAGGGCACTCCAGAGGTAGCCATTACATCTGAAGGAGCATTGCTTCGGGCAAGCTGATAAGGAAATATCAGCCCTCGTCCGGCATTTCCATAACGACTGTGCAAACCCTCTCTCAGGACTTTCGACATCATATCCGCCTGTAAATGTGAATCTCCAATATGAATAAACCGGACCACACGAGCAGCTGTTGCTGCTGTCTTTTGTAACTTTATTGCCAGTCCATGGAGCTGTTTGGAGTTGTGCAAACGATTGCGTTCTCCATTGACAAAAACCTGACGGACACTATCCTGGAACAATTCGGACACAACAGGCAATGATACATTGCGCCCGTATAATGCTGACGGGATGCTGAAAAGAATAAAAACAGCTACGAAAAAATATTTTTTTACCATATAACACCTCTTAATTACAAGCAAAACACAAAACATCAAGAAGGAGTATATAAATCAGAACTGAAGATATATAGGCATTATGGGCTCTGTTGTTTTATAATAGGCATATACAGAAACAAACATCAGAAATACTGTAACTCCGACAAGAACAGGCATGGACTCCAATCTGCTTTTCACAACATCCTTCACATTAGCAGGAAGCATATGAAGAAAAAAGCCCAGCGAAATCATTGCAAGCACTTGATAATAGTTCAAAAAAAATGGCATAATACCATCAAATGAAAAATTGTATACTATTTGATTAAGCATCCTGAATGCAATATCAAAACTGGAAGCCTTGAAAAATATCCATCCAAAACATACAAAATGAAAAGTCAATAACACAGAAATGAGTCGAGTAACAGACGGCAACGGAAATGAGAATGAATGGTTTGCCTTGAAACCTGACCAGATTTTATTGAATGCAAGACCAAAGCCATGGAGGGCTCCCCATAGGATAAAATTCAGGCTCGCACCATGCCAAAAACCTCCCAGAAGCATGGTTACAATGAGATTTGCATGTGTCCTGACTTTTCCATATCGATTACCACCAAGTGGGATATAAAGATAATCCCTTAGCCAACTCGATAGAGATATATGCCATCTTCTCCAGAAATCAGTAATTGAAACACTTGCATATGGGGATTGAAAGTTTGGAGGTATCGTTATCCCGAGCCACTTTGCAATACCTATGGCCACATCGCTGTATCCACTAAAATCACAATAGATAACCATTGCATAACCATATACAGCAATAAGACACTCTAATCCCGTATGCAGCGATGGGTCACCAAAAACATAATCAACAAAATTGACAGATATATAATCAGATATTACAACTTTTTTAAACAGCCCCGATATTATAAGATATAATCCTTCTGCATAGTCATCCTTTCCAACATAATAAGGACGCTTCAACTGCGGAATAAAATCACTCGCCCTGACAATCGGACCCATAACGAGTTTCGGGAAAAAAGAAAGAAAAAGCAGGTAATTTAAAAAATTATTTTCCGGCTCAATTTTTCCCTGATAAACATCTATTGTATAACTTAAATTTTCAAATGTATAAAATGAAATAGCAATCGGAAGAACAATATTTAATGGATGAATATTACTACCAAAAAAATCATTACTTATTGAAATAAAAAAATTCGTGTATTTAAAATAAAAAAGCAGCCCAAGATTGATTACAATACTCAGTATCAGCAACAATCTCTTTACCAATGTCCTGTTTTGCCTATATATAAAATTTGATAGCACATAATCCACAACAGCTGAAACAATCACAAGAAGCACAAATGATCCACTCGCCTTATAAAAAAAGTAAAGAGAAAATACAGATAAAATAACAGCACGAGCAATATAATATTCCCTGAACAGATAGTAAAGAAGTATGAAAACAAAAAAGAAGTAAACAAAAAAACCATTGTTAAACAGAAGTGGATTCTGTGGATCGTAAAGCAACTGCCTAAGCAAGGCATCAAAATCAATAATATGACTTATCATTGATAGCTATTTTCTCGACACACAAATTTGGTGTAGTCATTTTTAAAGGCATTATAAAAAAATCTCCCAAGTATTTCTGCGCCACGTGGGGACATATGGATATAATCCTTTGCTGCAAGACGCTCGGGGTTCTCGACCCAGCTGACAATGGTCCCACTGCCTCCCATTGTCTGATAAAGGTTAAAAAAAGGAATGCCGTTTTCGAAAGCAAGTTTTGCCTGTATTGCAACCAGCGAATCAATACCGATAGCAGAACTCCATTTTGATCCATAGCGGAATGCCCTGTCCGAACTACTTACCACCATAAACTCAGCATTGGGCATATACTGCTTCATTTTTTTTATTACCGGGTCCATACCCTTGTAATAATAGTCATAGTTTGTGTCTCGCGACCTGAACATAAGATTCACCCCATACTGCAACACAATCAAATCATATTGCCCTCTACTTGAAATATCCTCAAGAAAAGAACCGTCAATTCTGCCGAGCTCGAACCCGCTGATTCCCCTGAAGGACAAATTATCGATGATAACTCCGTATTCCGGTTCAATACTCACACCATACAAAGGAATACCATCACATTGTAATGATACCCGTACTTTTGTTGCCATCGATTTTTCCAGCAATATCCTGTTAAACAGATTAGGTGTTGAGATAGTAAGCCGTTCTCCATTGACAACAACTGCACCCTCCTTTGATGCAGGACCGCATACAAGCCACTTTTCAAGAATCTGTGTTGTATCCTTTATCGTATTGTCTTTGAGAAGAAGATGCCCACCTCTTGAGTAAAATGTGTGTCCCGAAAGGAACTGAAGCTCCTTGTTCTTTCCGTTTCTGAAATTATCGTCCTTCCATGCACCGTTTGTTACCGCCGTAACACTGGTTCTGAAACCTGCTGTTATTGACTTGATAGGAACAAAACCAACTCCCCGATTTCCACAAAAATCATCCTGAAGAAGATCCCGAACTGTCTGTGTTATCAGATCACCTTCAATCAATGAATCCCCAAGCCAGGCTATGCGCAGTTTAACCTTTTCACCCCTCATCAAGGCATTCAGCTTATACATTGTTCTCGGCAAAACCGCACTGCTGGTATCTGTCCGGAAATTGACAATCACACCCGGTATTTGATATTGTCCGAAATCGACACTATCAATATCAGCTGCATCCTGAGCATCTGCAGGCTTATTTTCTTTTAAATTATACTGCTTTTCAGGCTGGCGCCTTATATCAGAAAGAATGTCAATATTAAGAACCTGCTTCCAGTATTGTGACACATAATCACTAAAACAGGACAGAAGAAAAAGAAACAAAAAAGATATTACTGTAAAATGGAGGACTTTATGGTTATGATTCTCCATCAAAAAAACAGATTTATAAAATATTTATATCATCAATTACACCCAAAACCCTTTTTTCCCAGACTAACGGCATTTCAGAATATCCCGTCCGGCTTATTGCTCGTACCCATAACTCATGATCCCGGATATTCTTCATTCCAGAATAAAACTCTTTTTTTCTGAGCAAACGGCAAAAATGATCATATGATTCTTTAGCATCTCCATATTGACGATATCTTGTTTTACGCTTGAGGCTATTTTTCCCGACAATACCGAAATGATTATTCAGCTCCTTTGCAGTCCTGCTCTGACCGGAACCAGACTCAACAATAGCTATACCAAGAATAACCTTATAAGGTATGGAGTATTCATCTGATTTCGAAATAGCTATATCCTTATAATTCTGTATGTAGGTTTGCGAAGACCTGTCCGCGGCTATAGCGACAGGCAAGAAAAAAGCAGTAAAAAGCAAATATATTACCTGCAGAAATACAATTTTCAAAACACACTTGCTACCAAAATCAGTGCCGGTCTGTCTTGATATTTTTATTTTCCACTTCTTCTGAGATCTGATCATATTTACGTAACAATAGTGCCTGTCAATTCCTGAATCACTGGAAAACAACAGGGTTTTTCATGCCAAAAACAAACAATGTTCTATCAGTGTGAAGCGAAATTTTTTTTAACCTGTCAAGCATTTCCCATCATCTGCGAGCGATGATCACTCTCCCGAGAGGAGTGCGGGCATCACGGAATGAATACCCATTTCTTGCTGTCATTATCAAAAAAATGAGAAGAAAATACCGTGAGGAATCCGAGGCCCTGATAGCACCTGAAGCCTTGACGAGTGGCAGTCCGTAACCGGCCCAGCCAGGAAAAACGAACTGCATGCGCAACTGTTTGCGTCCAGGAGACGGGAATCCCCCTGTCAAGCAGCCATGTGTTCAAGCATGCAGAAAAACAGGAACAGCTAAAGAGCCCACAGGAAAACCTGCTGACATGTCGGAACACCGACCAGGTTCATAAAGCGGCCTGATCAACACCGTGAATGATCAATAAAATCGCTTACATCCGAATTGAAATATAATCTTTTCAACGGATCTTTCACCATTATTGCCTTTTTTACACACCTTTCTACATGCCTGGTTTGTTTTGATTCGAACAGCTCCATCATTGCAAACACAGTTCATTTCTTTCCGCACAGCACACTATGGCGCCTTCCGTAGATGAAATATATGGCGATGCCGATGATCAGCCAAACCAGAAGTCTGATCCAGTTTTCAGCTGGCAAAGAGAACATGAGCAGGAGACAGGTAAGAATTCCGGCAACCGGCACGAAAGGCACAAAGGGCACCTTGAAAGGGCGTTCGGCTTCGGGGTGCTTGCGGCGCATGATGAGCACAGCCGTACAGACCACGACAAAAGCGAAAAGCGTACCGATATTGACCAGCTCGGCAAGCAACCGGAGCGGCAGTAGCCCGCCCATAATTGCCACGAAAATACCGGTGAGAATAGTGGATTTCCAGGGGGTTCTGAACTTTTCGTGAATGGCCCCGAAAATGCTTTTAGGCAGCAGTCCGTCACGCGCCATGGCAAGGAAGATACGCGGCTGGCTTAGCATCATGACGAGTAGCACGGATGTGATGCCTGCTATCGCTCCCAGTGAAATGATAAAATGCGCCCATCCGAGACCCACCCGGCTGAAAGCGTGCGATACCGGCGCATCGATGTTGATCTCGTTATAGGGCACCATACCAGTGATGACCGCGGCGACGGCAATGTAAAGTACGGTACAAACAATGAGCGAAGATATGATACCAATGGGAATGTCTTTCTGGGGATTCCGCGCCTCTTCTGCATGAGTGGAGATGGAGTCAAAGCCGATATAGGCGAAAAAAATCATGGCCGCCCCTGCCAGCACGCCTACAGGCGCCCCTCCAATACCGGGCTCTCCAAGTACGAGATGGCCGAAAACACTAAGGCCTGAGAATCCAAAGGGGGCGAAAGGCTGCCAGTTTTCCGGATTGACATATTGCGAGCCCAGTACGATGACAAGCAGAACGATGGCGACCTTTACAATTACCATGGCTGTATTGAACCCGGAGCTCTCCCTGATACCCTTGACAAGAATCACCGTGATGATCGCGGTAATGAGCACTGCGGGCAGGTCGAAAAGCGAGCCGGTGAGGGCAAGCATGCCTGTTTCAGGATCAAAATCGAGCGGTGCACGGGAAAACAGCGCTGGCACCCCGAGCCCGAATATGCTTATGAAGTCCTGAAAATAGTGGGACCATCCGTGCGCAACCGTAGCCGAGGCGACGGCATACTCAAGAATGAGATCCCAGCCGATAATCCAGGCGAAAAGTTCCCCGAGAGTAGCGTAGGCATAGGTGTAGGCAGAACCGGCAACCGGCACCATGGAGGCGAATTCGGCATAGCAGAGCGCCGCGAAAATACAGGCGAGTCCAGCCACGGCGAAAGAAAGCGTGACAGCAGGGCCTGCCTTGTCGTGGGCGGCGACGCCGATCAGCACGAAGATGCCGGTACCGATGATGGCTCCTACGCCGAGACTTGTGAGGGCCACGGGACCGAGAATGCGGTTCAGACGGTGTTCGCCGTTCATCTCTTCGAGCAGCAGCGCAAGAGGTTTTTTCCTGAAACTGTTCTTCAAAGGTGTAATCCGATTTTGTTGATGGTCTAAAAGATGGGATATAAGCCTTAATTAACGCATTTTCGGGGTTTCAGCCTAAAAAAGTGCAAGAGAAAACGAACAGCGTACCACCGAAGGCCACTGATACTTGGCACATCTGTTACTTGTCCTTTCCTAAACCACCCCTTTGCGGATCAGCAGTTTCACAAGCTCGATGACCGGAACGATGGTGAGCGACGAAAGCAGCACGATAAGCCAGTCCTCTGGCGTAAGACAGAAGGTGCTGAAGGGTATCCGCAGAAAAGGAACCGCGATGATGAGAGCCAGCAGAATGAGCTCCCACAGGATGGCGAGGTTCAGCCATCGGTTGGCCAGCGGCCTGAAATAGAGCGGACGGGTTTCGGAGCGGAAGTTGTAAGCCTTGAAAAACTGGATCAGCACCAGGGAAACGAAGGTCATGGTCATCGCCTCGCGTAAGGGGCGCCCGGAGTGAAGAGCCCAATTGAATAGCGACATGTTCACCACGGTGGACCAAATGCCTCCGGCAAGCATGAGCGCAAGCACGGAACGGGTGAAAATGCCCTGACGGGGATCGTTCGGGCGGCGTTTCATGATATCCTTCTCGGGCGGATCGACGGCCAGCGCAAGTGCGGGAAGGCCGTCGGTGGCGAGATTGACGTAAAGAATCTGTACGGCGGTGAGCGGTAGCGGCAGACCGAACAGCGAGGCGCCTGCCATGAGGCCCAGCTCTCCGATGTTTGACGAGAGCAGATAGGTCAGGTATTTCTTGATATTGTCGTATATTCCTCTCCCCTCTTCGACCGCCGCGACAATCGAGGCAAAGTTGTCGTCGGTCAGCATCATGGCCGAGGCCTCCTTGGAAACATCGGTGCCGGTAATACCCATGGAAATACCGATGTCGGCTTTTTTGAGCGCAGGAGCATCGTTGACCCCGTCGCCGGTCATGGCAACGATCTCGCCGTTTTTCTGCAGGGCATCGACAATACGAAGCTTGTGTTCGGGGGCTACGCGGGCGAACACGCTGATTCCTCCAACCGATCGGCGTAACTCCTCGTCACTCATCTCCTGCAGTGCGGTTCCTGCCACCACCCTGCCGTCGCGAAGAATACCAAGTTCGCGGGCAATGGCTTCAGCGGTCACCGGGTGGTCACCGGTAATCATAACCGGGCGGATGCCTGCCTCGATACAGCGCTGCACGGCCTCTGCGGCTTCGGGCCTCGGAGGATCGATCATTCCGGCGAATCCGAGAAAATTCATGCCGACGGAAGCCGTACCGATCTCCGCACCGGGGTTTTCGGCGATGGCGAGCACCCGGAGGGCTTTTCGGCCCATGGCTTCAGCTTCGGCGTGCAGCCGCTCTTTCATGGAGGAATCCAGAAAAGCTACGCCTACAGGCGTCACCACCGTCGCACAGTCCTGAAGAATCACTTCCGGAGCGCCCTTGATGAAGGCGTTAGGAACCCCGCCTTCGTCATGCAGGGTGATCATGCGCTTCGTTTCGGAGGAGAAGGGTAACTCGTCGAGGCGGGGAAAACGTTCCTGCAGTTCCGGAATGTCGAGCCCGGCTTTCACGGCTGCAACAAGGAGCGCCCCCTCGGTGGGGTCGCCCTTGATATCCCACTCCCCCTCTTCGTTTTTCAGCAATCGGGCGTCGCTGCAGAGTACGCCCGCCGTGAGAAAGCGAAGCAGGCTGCCGGGAAGGGGCCCGCCATCCGCAACCGAAAACCCACCTTCGGGAATATAGCCTGATCCGCCGACTTCGACCATGGTGCCGGAGGTGTAGAGGGCCCGGACGGTCATTTCATCGCGGGTAAGCGTGCCGGTTTTGTCGGAACAGATCACCGTGGTGCTGCCAAGCGTTTCGACGACGGGCAGCCTCCGCATGAGGGCGTTGCGCTTTACCATGCGCTGTACGCCGAGCGCCAGCGAGATGGTGACAACGGCAGGAAGCGCTTCGGGCACTACTGCTACGGCCAGTGCTATGCCGAAAATGAGCATATCGATAAATGACTGACCGCGAAACAGGCCAAGAGCCACGATCACCAGCACGATGACCAGCGCGGCACGGGCAAGAGCGGCGCCTACCTTGTCGAGATTTTTCTGCAACGGGGTTTTTTCTGTTTCAACCTGCTGGAGCAGGGCTGCTATCCTGCCGAACTCGGTCTGCATTCCGGTAGCCACCACCACCGCCGACCCGCGGCCATAGCTCACCGAGGTTCCGGCGAACACCATGTTCCTGCGGTCCCCGGCTCCGGCATTTCCTGCCAAAAGCGCACTGGCGTCTTTCTCGGACGGCAGGGATTCGCCGGTCAGGGATGCCTCCTCGACCTGCAGGTTGACCGACACAACCAGCCGGGCATCGGCGGGTATGCGGTCTCCTGCGGCGAGCATCACCATATCGCCAGGCACAACCTCTGAGGCCGGAACGAGCTGCTCCCTGCCGTCACGGATCACTCGTGCCTGGGGAGCCGCCATGCTCCGAAGCGCGTCGATGGCTTTTTCCGCCCTGAACTCCTGAATGAAGCCGAGCAGGACGGCGAAGAGTACGATCACGGCAATCGCGGCGGCTTCCAGGCCGTGGCCGAGAAAAGCCGACAGCACGGTGGCCAGGAGCAGAGTTATGATCAGGACGTTTTTGAACTGGTCGAAGAGCAGCTTCCAGGGGCTGACGCCCTTCCTCGACTGCAGGATGTTGGGGCCGTACTCCCGAAGGCGGCGATCCGCCTCTTCGGAACCGAGTCCGGACGGAGTCACGCCGAGGCGAACGAGCACGGCCTCTGAAGTCAGGGTATGCCAGAGTTCAATAGTCATATGTTACCCCCGTTGCAGGTTGCTCAAGGTAACCGGCCTGCTATTCCCCCTTTCAGGAAATCAGAAGCTGACTGCCGACGCCCGGTTTACCTGGACGTACAGTTTTTCAAGCCACTCCGGGCCGGAGTGCTTTTCGGCAAGCACCACCACAAGATGTTTCGGCACGATGCCGAGATCGAGATTTCTGCCGAGTCCCTGTACACACGATGGACAGTTGGTCAGCATCACGTTCTCCCCCGATCCGTTCATGGCTTCCCGAATAGCGTCGCGCTTGCGGTGAAGCATGGCATCGGTAATGTCCGGCCTTGAAAGCGCGAGAGTTCCTGCCTCGGAACAGCAGTGAGCGACAGCCTTCACAGATTCGAACCCTCCGAGCTTTCCGATGGTATCGAGCGCCTTGCCTCCCAGCGAATCGTGACAGGGAGCGTGATAGAGATACCTGCCACCCGGTTCCTGCAGCCTGAACCCTTTCTCGAGAGCGTAGGCAGCGGTATCGATGATCCTTCCCCCGAAAAGCTTTCCTGTTTCAATGGCGTCGAGTCCTTCAAGGCAGGTGCCGCAGGTCACCACGCAGGCGTCGAAATCCAGATAGGAGAACATTTCGCGAATCTGGCTGAAAAGCACGGTATTACGCAGAACGATGCTCGAATACTGATCGCTCTTGGCATTGACATGCGCCGGAAAACCGCAGCAGAGAAAAGGTGGCGGGAGAATTACCCGTGTGCCGGTTTCAATCAGCAGATGAAGCGCGGCCATGGCGATGGTCGAGTTGAGGCGTTCCGAACCGCATCCCGGAAAATAAAAAACCGTGCTGTTGATTACGCCCGAAGGTTCGAAAACCAGCACCTGGTCCTGTCCGCACTCGGGAAGAACGTCACGAAGGGTTTTCCGTGGCACCGGCGGCACCGATGAGCGCAACATCCTGAGCGGATAGAGTGCCGGAGGATCGTCTTCGGGCTGCAGCGGTGCGGTAATGCGGCTGCCGGCCCGCTGTACCGCTCCGCCGAAACGAAGCACCGTATTGCGAAAAACGCTGTTGAAAAGCGTCGAGCGACTGTCGAGATAGTGCAGGGTCATCTCGGTTACCGGCGAGGAGTGCTTGAACCCCCTTCCGGCAAGCAGTTCGCGCTCGAGTACGGAAACTTCTCCGGTATCGATATCGACCGGACAGGGTTTCAGGCATTTATGGCAGATAGTACAATGATCGGCAACCTCGTCGAGCCACTGGAGCAGTTCGAAATCGGTGGAACGCTCCCGCTGGGCATCGAAGAGCAGTGCCTCGATTAGCGAGCCGATAGCAAGATTCTTGTTGCGGGGATGGTAGAACATGCCCCGGGCCGGGTAGTAGACGCAGCAGTCAGTTTTGCACTTTCCACACCGGATGCAGTAATCGACTTTTTTGGAAAGCTCCTCGATCTTGGCACGTTTGAGAATATGCGCTTCCAGCTCGAGCAGATTGAAGGATGGCGTGAAGATATGGCCGAGCACCTCCATATCCTCGAGCTTTCCCGGATTCATGAGCCCCCTGGGATCGATTTTCCGGCGGTATCGAACAAGTTCGTCAACAATGGCGGCATCCAGATATTTCAGCTTGGTGACACCGATGCCGTGCTCGCCCGAAACTACGCCACCGAGAAAGACAACCTTTTCCATCACCTGATCGACCACCTTGTCGGCCCTATCGAGCATCACCCGGTCGTTGGAGAGCACGGGTATATTCACATGCACGTTGCCGTCGCCGGCATGCATGTGGGTGGCGATGGCAATCCTGCTGTTCCGGATATAGTGGTTGGCCTGCTCCACCGCGCCCTGGATTTTCGGGTAACCCTGCAGAAGCTCGGAAAGCTCCCCGGAAAGTTCATGCAGAATCGCCAGGGAACGCAGCGATTCGTCCGACGCATCAAGCACCCTCCTGCGGAACTCGCCGCAGAGCTCCAGACCAGTGGGCACTTTGGAGGCGAACTGCCCGCCGTCTTCGTTCACTCTGGCGGTTTGCAGGATCTCCGAGGCCCGCTCGATGAAACGGAGCTGCGAGTAGCGCTCTTCGGCGGTATTGAGATGGTCGATGAAGCGCGCGAATTCGGCAAGCGCCTCAAGAGGAATGACGATATCCTCGTTCAGTTTGAAAGCGTTGGTACGTCGGGCGATGGCGCTGAGCTTCTTGCGGTCGGCCCAGAAGCGCACCGACTCGGCATTGTCGCGGGCCAGGAACATGAGGGTGTTCGGGTGGTGTTCGAGCAGGGCCCCTACCCGGTCAATGCCCCGCTGTACTTCAGAGGGAGTGCGGGCGGCAATGTCAATCAGGAGCACGGCCTTAGGAGTCTGGGGACGCGGAGCCTTCACCTTGTAATCGATAGCCCTCACGTATTCGTCGTCGAAGTGTTCAAGCGCGAGCAGCGCCTCTTCGTCGTTGAACGGCAGAGGGAAAATCTTCGACAGCTCCACAATCACCCTGCTGGCTTCGTCCATATCCTGGCCGAAAAACTCCAGGCAGAGCGTCCTCTTTTCGGGATACTGCCTGTAGAGCACAAACACTGCGGAGGTGATCACCCCGTCGGTTCCCTCCTTCTGCAATCCCGGAACTCCGCCGAGAGCCTTGTTGGTAATGTCCTTCCAGAGCCCTTTTTTCCGGATATCGGTTCCGCGAAGCTCAATCCTCTCAAGCCTTTTTCCGCTTTCATCGAGCACTTCGAAAGAGAGCGTGTCCTCATGCAGGATTTTACGCAGTTGGTGATCGGTCCGCCTGATTGTCCAGCGCTCTCCCGAAGGCATTGCCATGCGCCATTCGAGAAGGTTGTCGATGCAGGTACCCCAGCGCACGGCCATCTTGCCGCCGGCATTCTCGGCGATGTTGCCACCCACCGTACACGACCATTCGCTGGTCGGATCGGTCGCGAAAACCAGCCCTTGTTCTTCGGCTTCGTGCATGGCCTTTTCGGTAACGACGCCTGCCTCGAGCTCTATGACCGGAGCCTGACGCACGGAGCCGTCGTCCAGACGGAAATCGCGCATGGATATGCCCCGGCTCCGATTCAGCTTCTCCATATTTATGATGACACAGCGCGAACGGAGCGGAACCGCGCCGCCGGTGAGCCCGGTACCCGCACCGCGGGGAATGATCTTGAGCCCGAGATTGGCGATGGCCGTAATGAGCGGAGCCACCTGCTGTTCCTCTGAGGGAGTCACGACGGCAACGGGAAGATGCAGTCGCCAGTCGGTAGCGTCGGTCGCATGGGCAGCAAGGGAGAAGGGATCGAACAGCACGTTTTTCACCCCAACCACAGCACCGAGCTCCCGCTTGAGCCTGCGGCGCAGTTCGGGAGTGTTCTCCACTGCCGTGCGGAAGCGGTCAAGCTGTTCACGTACGGCAGCAACCACGGTAATCACGCGAGTTTCGCCGTTTGCGGAGTTTGCGATGATATCGAGATCCTTTGCAGCACGTTCGAAGAGGCGCTGGCGGCGCTGCGGCGAATCCACCAGTTCCTGGAACAGGTAGGGATTGCGCCGGTGAATGAGAATTTCACCGATACTGCTCATGAGCAGGCGAGCCGAACGACCGGTAACCCTGTGTTCGCGAAGCTCGTCGAGCGTTCTTACAATATCGCGACCAAGCAGCGAGGCAATAGCCTGCCTGTCGTCAGCAGAAGTATAGTTGAATGGTATTTCCCTTGGAACAGCATGCGAAAGCTTTGCTGTTTCGGGGCCGGTAGTTAGCATCATGCTGATAAAACCTTTTCAAATCCTTGATCGTCGCCTCTCTTCACCCTGCAGAGGTTTTTTGACGACTGGAAAGTACAAATATTTTCAATTCCAACTCCAACCGGAAACCGGAAAGAGCTGCCAACGGATTGATTTGCAATCCGATAACCTTACAAACCTTTTTGAGCTGTTGAGAATTCCGCAAGAGGAAACCTGCCGGAGGCAAGAGAAGCGAAATCGATGCCGCGGCATCCTGCAGCTGAAAGTGCTGCGGGAAACCGCGGAGAATCATTTCGTTACCGGGCGAAATCGACATACTGCCCGTCGGCGAACGGAACCAGCCTGACGATACCATCGGGGCTTTCCCTGTTAAGCCACTGGATGAAATCACTCTGTTTCCATTCCTCAAACTTGCCCGGAAAAGCGCCTGCATCGGGATACATCCTTATGAATCGCTTGAACATTTCGATGGTAAACGCGGTTTCGGCTCCGTTGGGCTCATAGGTTTCCACACCGGGGCAGAGCGTGCACTTCGAGGGGTTGTCGGCCTGCTTGCACAGCTCGCTCTTTTCGGTGAGATAGCCGCAGTGGGCGCCTTTTTCGATACGGGCGACCGATGACCAGCTTTCGGGAGAAAAGAGCTGGGTGAACTGGGTTGCGGTGCCTGCGGTAGGCGACCAGGAGGGTGGATTGGAGCTCTCCAGAGTGGCGCAGTCGCACTGGCCAACCACCATCAGTTCCGGCATCCCGGTTCGGGAGAGGATTTTGCGGTACGGTTCCATGCCGGGTGCAATGAGCGGGATCTTCATATCCACCGGTGAGAGCTGCAAGAGGCCGACAGGGTTGGCCCTGTCTTCCGGTTTCCACTTTTCCATCCGTTCGGAATATGCGGGAAGGAACTCGCGGTCATAAATCACCGGATTGAAAGGACGGAAGTTTTTTCCGCCGAGTTTCCGCAGATTCTCGAAACCTGTCGCAGCGGCCTGGGCATGCGCTCCGCCGACGGAATGGCCGGCAAAAATGACATTGTTACCCTTCATGAAGCGGGTCCTGTTGAGAATCTCACGGTCATGAATACTGCGGGTACTGTTGTGCTCGTCTATTTTATAGAACTCGTCCGTAGCCCCGTATTTGATGAGATAGGAAGCAGCGGCGTATGCCTCCTGCCCCACTCTCGGGTTCCCTCCCAGATCGACCCACGGTATGAGAGCCGACTGCATGTGTGCGGCGGTAACGAACCCCATGGCCCAGTTCCTTTCAACGATAGCCTCGCTGTAGTTGTAATACGAAGAGGGATTGATGCCGAAAAGCGGGTTATCGTTCAGAAGCGCTCCGGCAACCTTCTTCGGATAGAAAAGAAGATCGTTGCCGATCAGAAAGCCGTGGCTGAACATAACAAGCCCGTTGGCGTCCCTGTTTTTCGGGTAGAACACTTCAATAACCAGTTCGACGAACTGCGGAACCAGCCAGTCGTACTGAACCCAGATGTGAACGCGGTCGAAACAGTAGTTGTTGATGCAGATCGGCTTCATGACAATGGTATTGAGGCGTTAATAGGGGTTAACAGGGAAAAAGGGAACCGGAACGCTGAAAGCCACCGTTCAATGCCAGAGACCCCCGCCGCAACGTCTGCCGCGCAGGGGCGTCCGGTCATTTTCAACATCACAGAACCATCCGGCAACATGGCCGAGAGCCCCGGGAGGCAGAACCGATTTTGCCGCTTCGAGTTCTTCTTCGGTAAAATCATAACCGGCAGCGCTGACCAGCTCGCGACGCTTTTCGGCAAGCTGCCGCACCAGATTGTCGCGAAAATCCTCCTCTTCGGTCAGCTGTACAAGAAATTGCCTTGCGGATTCTATTGACATGCCTCTGTCTCCTTTTAGGGTTTGGTAAAAACAAACAGTCGGGGTAAAGGGTACCGCCTGTTGTCAATATCGGCAAAACAGGGCAGTAATCATAACCACGCCTAAAGTCTCGCGCCCCCGGAAATCTCGAGAATCTGACCGGTTATGAAGGATGCGTCGTCCGAAGCGAGAAACAGCGCTGCTTTTGCAACATCTATAGGGCGGGCAACCCGTTTGAGAGGATAACGGGAAGCGCACTCCCTGGACAAGGCTTCCCAGCGTTCGGAACCGAGAGCTTTCCGGAATACGGGAACATCGACAAGAGCCGGAGCAAGGGCATTGACGGTGATATTGCTCTGGCCGAGCGACAGGGCAAGGGAACGGGTAAATGAGGCAATGCCACCCTTGGCCGCAGCATAGGAAAACTGCTGCTCGGCACCCCGGTAAACCAGAGAACTCATGTTGACGATCCGTCCGTACTTTCGGGGCTGCATGATTTTGACGGCCTCCCGGCAGGAGAGCATGCACGACCTGAGATTGAGCGAAAGGTTCCGGTCTATCGCCTCGCTGCTGATCGAGTCGGCCCCGGAAAAGGGATCGAGATCGCCCCCGGCGATGTTTACAAGAATATCGAGCCGGCCTTCCGTTTTGCGTATCGCCGCAAACAGGTCGACAATCTCTTCTTCACTGATCACATCCGCTCCGGCAGCCCATGCCTTGCCGTCATGCTCCCTGATCTCGCGGCATACGGTTTGGCAACCGTCGAGATCGATATCGCTCAGCACAAGAGTGGCGCCCTCTTCGGCAAAACAGAGCGCAACAGCGCTCCCGATGCCCCCTGCCGCTCCCGTGATGAGCGCCGTTTTACCCCTGAGCCTCATGATTGTGTTCTCCTCTGTGTCACTCGTGGTTGGCGAAGAGCTTGAAGCCCATGAGACTGGTCATGGACTGGACGGCACAGTTGATACGGCCGATAAACATA
Organism: Chlorobium sp.; assembly: GCF_021740465.1. Lineage (GTDB taxonomy): Bacteria > Bacteroidota > Chlorobiia > Chlorobiales > Chlorobiaceae > Chlorobium. Next base: position 94,291 of record NZ_JAIOZR010000001.1, read on the forward strand.
TCCAGATCCGTTACTTCATGGCTTTTGTCGGAAGCTGCCTGTTCCATGAACTCGAGAAACTGGCTGTGGCGCAGCTCCCCTATTCTCGACGACCAGGAAAGGTTCGATATCCGGAAGGCGCAGAGTGGTTCATCGATCATGTAAAGATCGCCGTGCTTGAGCAGCTGCATCCAGAAATCAAGATCGATGGTATAGGGTACAACGGCGCTGTAGCCGCTTATTTTCCTGATAAGTTCAGCCGGATAGAGGCCACAGACCGGCTCTCCGATGATGTTGGTGCCCATACGGATCATCTTTCTGATCACATCGACCGGATCGATGCGGCCACCGGACATGAAGTTGACTTTTTTTATGAGCGGTTTGCCTTCGGGATCGATGATCGTTCGCTGGCAGCTGACAAGGCTGACCCCTGCATGCACAGGATTTTCAAGTACAGCGACCTGCTTTTCAAGGCATTCGGGAAAAAGGATATCGTCGCCGCATACCAGCTTGACATAACGGCCCCTGACGTCGCTGATCGAGCGGTTCCAGTTTTTCTCGGGCCCGAGATTTACCTGGCTCCGAAAAATCTTTATACGGGAATCGAAAAACGATGCGGCAATTTCCAGTGAATCGTCGGTTGAATGATCGTCATAAATCAAAAGTTCGAAATCGGTGAAAGACTGCCCGAGAATCGATCGGATGGTATCGCCGATAAAACGGGAGTTATTGTACATAGGTACAGCGACCGACACCACTGGCCGGTTATGGGAAAACATCATAATACCTCCATAAAAACAGCTCTTAAGCCATCAGGCTTACTCATGAATAAATACGGCATCATGCCGTCCGCACCACTCCCGATTGGCCTTTTTGCCGGTATCGAGGATGGTAGAACCGGAAACCTTCACGCCGTTAAGACGCGCCCGGCTGAGATTTGCCCGCCAGAGGTTCACACCGGAAAGATCGGCTCCGCCCAGATCGGCCTTTTCAAGATTCGCTTCACGCATATCGCACCCCGAGAGATCGGCGTTCCGAAGATCGGCATCGAAAAGATCGGTTTTCCTGAAACTTGCGCCCTGCAGCTTCGCATGGGCAAGATCGGCGTAACTGAGGTTTTTCTGATCGAACTTCGCTTCACGGAGATTTACCTCCATCGACCGGTCACGCTTGCGCATATCGTTCCAGGCGAATACCCCGGATTTCAGTTTTTTGTAGAGCACCTGATCATAGAGGACAGTGGCGCCGGAACCGGACATGCGCCACAGGTTCCCTTTCGATCCTGTTTTCCCGGACTCAGGATTTTTGTCCTTTCCTGATCCGGCAGGAAAAGCCTGGCGGGCATCAGCCCCTCCGGCAACAACCGGAGCGGGTTTGGGCGCATCGTCGATAAACTCCGCGCGATGCTCCGATGCCCATGCCTGAGAGGCATAGCTGCCGGAAGCCAGCACCGTGGAGGACGAAACCCTGATACCGCTGATGTCCGACCTGCTCATGTCGGCCCTCCAGAGGTAAGCCGCGCGGAGATCCGCACCGGTGAGCAGTGCGCCGGCAAGCCTCGCTTCACGAAAATTCGTCTCCTGAAGATCGGCGCCACTGAAATCGGCACCGGAGCAGTCTGCTTTTTTGAGTACCGCGGTCTGCATAAAGGCGCCTTTGAGCGACGCTACCTCAAGCACGGCGTCTTCAAGATCGGCATTAGGAAGCCTCGCTCCGTCCAGTGAAGCCCCGACCAGCATTGCCGAATGCAGCACGGCCGAGTCGAGTCGGGCATGATCGAGCCTGGCCTTGCTGAGATCGGCACTGGCGAGATCGGCGCCGGAAAGATCGGCCTTGCTCAAGTCCGCACCCCTCAGGTTCATGCCTTTGAGGCGGGCTCCGGAAAGATCGGCAACACGTCCCGAAAGCCCTGTCCTGTAACTGTTCCATGATTTCACTCCAGCTTTCAGCGCATGGAAATCGGCGGCATTGAATGCCGAAGCCGGAACGGACGAAAGCGGCACAAGAGTGCAGAAAAGAAGAAGCGGACGGATATGACGACGGGTATTACTTTGCATGTGTCTCAAGTGTTGTAAGGGTTTCACGGTAAAACTCCGTTTTGAGATTTTTCAGCAGGTAAGCCACACAGCACCCGAAAACCACTCCCGCACTTCCGAGCAGTATATCGTTGTCGAGAAAAAACCCGAGCAGCACCCCGGTCGACGAGAGTAGCATGAGCGAAAGCTGCCTGAATGCCTTTTTCATGGTTATGGTGTCGAGCAACGCCGACAAAGCCTGTTCGCTTCTGAGCTTCTCAAGCGAACCGGTTCTGAGGATCGAGGGAATGACGATGTAGATCATGCCGATAAAGGAAAAAGTGATCCATCCGAGCAGGGCCGCATGGGTATGCGAGTGATAGATCCACATTTTATCGATGCGGATAGGAGGATGATAACCGAAAGGAATCCCCTTGATGTAATAAATGTTCATGATGCCGAATGCACTGGTTGCGAAAAGCAGGGCCAGACCGCTCAGAAGAAAAGCAAGCGCCGGATGGTGAAAGCTTGCTTTGAAAAAGTTGTAGAGATAGAGGGCGAACCCCCCGAGCAATGCCATGACACCGAAAAGAAGAATGTGGCTGACCAGCATCATGCCGAAATAATGGCCGATGAGAATAACGATGAGAAAAATCAGGACGCCCCCGACGAAAATATAAAACCAGAGGCTGAAAAGGGTTTTGATCAGCTCTCTTTTCGATGAGTCTCTCCATGCATAGGTATAGAGAAATCCCATGACGCTGATGCTAAGGGGAAACGAGGAGCCGAGAAAATAGGATGACTGGGTGACGAAAAACGGAATGAGGCCGCTTTCGGGAAAGGCCTCTTTCAGGCCGAGGGTAAAGAGCCCGAGATTGGCATTGAGCAGAAAAAGCACATCGAAAATGTAGTAGCGCACGGAAACCTCTTTCCAGATTTTTCCGACGGAAAGCGTCGTGAATATCTCGCGAAGCGGGCCGGAAACGAGGATCATGAGGAAAAGCCCTGTTGCGGCTTTCAGCAGGGGCCATTCCATGAAAACGGCGACGGTAATGGCAACAAGCGCCAGCAGCACGGAAATGATATAACGCATCTGTTTCGCCGGATCGACGACCAGCTCGGGATAGATGGTGGCTGTCAGGTAGCGGTTGAAGAGCAGAATGGCGAGATTGCCGAAGCCGATGAAAAAGATGTACGGGTGGATGCGGTAAAGAAAGGGGTTTCCGGTGAAGGCCCCTGCTGCGCCGAGAAAAGCCGCAACGGCTATAACGGCTACCGAGACGGTAAAAAAACGCTTTACGACCCTTTCTAACGGGCTGTCGGATTGGTGGAGGTGGTCCATGAAGATCGGATTTTCGTCAGTTTTTCATTTTTTTCAACTCAGCGATCGCAACAAGCGAAAGCGCGATGAGCGAGACATTGAGCGTCAGAGGATTGAACGGCTCGGTAAAAAGCTGCGGCTCGAAGAGCAGCACAAAGATCAACAACGAAAAAAGTACGGCGATGTTGAGATGGAATATCCATATCCGCCGGGTCGCAAGCAGCAGGAAGCCGAAAACGATCTCTCCTGCGCCCATCCAGCTCACCGCCATGCATGCCCACTGGTATACAGGAATAACATGGCCGAGAAGATCGGTCTCTCCGTCGCTTCTGCACACAAGCTTGGGGACCGCCCCCTGGTAGATCCATGAAAACGCAAGGGCAAGCCGGCTGAAAAGCATTACGCTGCCCTGTTCCGCAAATAATTTCATACTTCGCAACGATAGTGAAAACGTAATCCTATACTGCAAGATAACAGTTCAGTCGTAAAGGAATCATATAACGGCGGTTAATAAAAAACATCAGATAAAGAGCATCCGTGCCTGGAGGCTTTTTTTCAGGATTCCGGCGAAGGACGCCATCGGTTCATGAACCTATCAAACCTGCTCCGAAGCCGGTCGAAACCGACATACACAACGGGTATGACCAGAAGAGTGAGAAACATGGAGCTTCCGAGACCACCGATCAAGGCAACGGCAAGCCCTGATTTCCACTCGGAGCCCGAGCTTCCCGAAAGCGCGATGGGCATGAGGCCGAATATCAGGGTAAAGGTGGTCATCAGAATGGGACGCAGACGTTCCCGACCGGCTTCAATGATGGCCGCATGCAGCTCCATGCCTTCACTGCGGAACTTTGTAATGAAATCCACCAGCAGAATGGCGTTCTTGCCGACAAGACCGACCAGCATGATAATACCGAGAATGGTAAAAATGCTGAGCGACTTGCCGAAGGCCACAAGCGCGAAAAGCGCGCCGATCACGGCAAGCGGAATGGAGAACATCACAACCATCGGCCAGATATAGGAGTCGTAAAGGGCGACCATGATGAGATAGACGAAAACAATGGCTACGAGAAACGCGACGAGAAGGGTGGAGAATGACTCCCCCTGGCGCTTCAGGTCGGACTCGTATGCATGGGAGACCGTCGCGGGCATGACGCCGTTTTTCTTCATGCCCGCGATGATGCGTTCGATATCCTGACCAATACTGCCCACCGGGCGGCCGATAACCTGGGCTTTTACCCAGACAGCATTGTTTCGGTCCTTCCGCTGGAGCCTGGTATAGCCGCGATCCTGCTCGAAAGTGACGAACTGGCCGAGACGTACCTGTTCCCCGCTCGGGGTACGGAAAGTTATCTGTTCGACGGTGCGGGTATCCCGCCGGAAATATTCGTCAAGCATGACCCGGATGTCGTACTCATTGTCACCCTCCCGGTAGGTTCCCGCATCGTCTCCCGCATAGGCGGTACGAAGCGCGGCGCCGACCTCCGCAATGGTAAGGCCGAACGAGGCCATTTTTTCCCGGTCTATCTTCGCCCGTATTTCGGGACTTCCGGCCGAAGCGGTAAGCTTGACATCCGCGCTCCCCGGTGTATTGCGGAGGCTGTCGCGAAGCGCTTCGGCGGCAAGGATGACCTCATTGCGGAAGGGTCCGCTTAAAACGACAATAACCGGCGTCTCGTTTGCCGTTCCGAATATGCCGATGGGGTTGATGCTTGCCTTCAGACCGGGAATATCCCGAAGGCTTATGCGGATATCCTGCATGAAGTCGTCGGTTGAACGGCTTCGCTCCTGCTTGGGAACAAGGGTGATATTGAGTTCGGAAACATTATCGGCACTCTGGTTGAAAAAGCCTTCGCTCGAGGCTCCGACATTGGCCAATATTTTTTCGACTTCGGGCATGCTGGATATCCTGCGTTCGATCTCCCTGGTCATGCGGTCGGTTTCGTCGAGTCGGGTACCCGCCTCATATTCCATTATCACGGAAAACTCTCCCCGATCGGAAACCTCGATGAACTCCCCGCCGATGAACCCGAACACCAGCAGACTGAACGAAAGCAGGAGCAGCACCGTCGAACCGGCAATGACTTTCCATCCGTTCCTGAGACTCCAGCGGAGCGAGGTTACGTACCACTCCCGAAGACGCTGAAAGTTATGTTCGAAGCCGATTGCGAAGCGGGAAAGTGCATTGACGGGCTGAAGCCGTTCAACCCGTGAAAACCTCGAGGCGAGAAGCGGTGTAACGGTAAAGGAGACGAAAAGGCTGACCATGGTGGAGAGCACCATGACAATGGCGAATTCGCGGAGAATGTTCCCGACGATGCCGCTGACCAGCGAGAGCGGAAGAAAGACCACTACATCGACAAGGGTGATCGAGAGCGCGGTAAATCCGATTTCATTCCTGCCACGGAGCGCCGCATTCCGGGGGGCTTCGCCCTCTTCAAGGTGCCGGTAGATGTTTTCGAGTACAACGATCGAGTCATCGACCAGAATACCCACAACCAAAGAGAGGGAGAGCAGCGTCATCAGGTTCAGGGAAAAATCGAACACATACATCCCGATGAAGGTGGTTACCAGGGAGGTCGGAATCGAGAGCATGACGATCAGGGAATTCCTCACGCTGTGCAAAAAGAGCAGCATGACCAGAGCGACAAGCAGTATGGCGATCACAAGATCATGCTGCACGGCGGTAACGGCTTCGACAGTAAAGGTCGAGGCGTCCTGGGCGATATTGAACCGGAGATTCCTGTTGCCATAAAGCGTTTCGAGCTCTTTCAGCTTCTGGCGAACCTGCCTGCTGACATCGACCGTATTGGCGTCGCTCTGCTTCATGATCATGATGCCGACGGCGCCTCTGCCGTTTACCCGCGTCATGGTGGTGATCTCCCTGAACGCATCGCTGACTTCGGCCACATCTTTCAGACGGATATCGCTGCCCGGCTCGGAAGAACGGATGACAAGGTTTTCCATCTCGCCGAGACCGTTGAATTTTCCGGCAAGACGCAGCGTGAACTGCCGGTCGGAAGCATCGATTTTTCCCGTGGGAAAATCGAGGTTCGCCCGGTCGATTGCATCGAGCACATCCGTTACCGTAAGATTGTATGCCTGAAGACGGCCAATATCGAGGTTCACCCTGATTTCGCGTTCCCGGCCGCCGGTCAGGTAGACCTGGCCTACACCCGAAATACTCGAAAGCTGCGGTTTGATGTCATCCTTGAGCAGCTGGTAGAAACGCGTGTCGGGAAGCGAGGATGTTGCGCCTATGCGCAGGACTGCCACCTCATCAAGTGCGAATTTGCTGATCACCGGCTCCCTGGCGTCGTCGGGCAGCTGTTCACGAATTTCATTGACTTTGCGCTGGGCATCCTGAAGTGCCTTGTCGATATCGGCATCGTTGGAAAATTCCACGGTAACGGCAGAAAGCCCTTCTGAAGATACCGACGAAACCGTCACGATTTTTTCAAGTGCCGAAACCGCCTCTTCAACCGGCTTGGTTACCGATGTTTCCACTTCACCGGGAGAAGCGCCGGGATACTGCACAGAAATGGAAACGACCGGCGGCGTCATTTTCGGGAGCAGTTCATACTGCAGCTGCCTGTAGCTGAAAAAACCCAGAATACCGAGTACGGAAAAAATAACGACAACGAGGCTCGGCCGCTTTATGGCAAGTTCGGTCAGGGTCATCGTGCGCTGTCCATGTTTTTCTGCGGGATGATGGTTACTTTCGTACCGTCGTGAAGTTCATTCTGCCCGCTCGTCACCACCTGTTCGCCCGCGGCCAGACCCCCGAGAATTTCAAGCTGCTCCTGGAACTCGCTGCCTGCAGTTACCTTTCGAAGACGGGCGACGCCGTTTCGCACCACATACACTTCAGGCTTCATAATACTTCCGGCAAGCGCTGTCCTGGGAACAACCAGAGCCTCACGACTCTCCTTTGCGGCAAGGATGACCCTGACAAACATTCCAGCCCTCAAAGGCGAGGTCTCAAAGTTCGGAAGTACGGCTTCGGCCTCGTAGGTTTTGTCACGGCCAGCCTTGCCACTTACCGAAGTAACCCTGCCCTGCAGTACCGGGGGGCCTGCACCGTCGCTACCCCGTATCTCGAGGGGGTACCCTGGAGCAATGCCCCGTACCTCTCTTTCGGAAAGAAAAAACCTGATGCGAACCTGCGACAGATCGACCAGATTGGCTACCTTCATGCCAGGCTGAACCATCTCGCCTTCATCGAGGATCTTCATGGTAACGGTTCCCGATACCGGTGCCTTGATACGTGTATCCCGGTATTTCCTGCGAGCCTCTATCAGATCGGCTTCCGCCTCTTCTCGTTTCAGCCGGATGACCTCAAGACCGGAAGGCGATACAGCGCCTTCACGAAACAGATTAAGATAACGGGTATGGTCGAGATCGGCTTTTTCGAACGCGGCATTCGCTTTTTTCAAAGCCGAATGCTGCAATTCGTCATCGACAACGAACAGCACCTCTCCCGAGGCTTTCCTGTCGCCGATTTCCGCCATGGCTTTTCTGACCAGACCGCCGGTTTCCGAAAAAACCTCGACATCCCTGAAGGCTTCCGCCGTACCGGTAAGTGCGAGCGAATCACGGACAACAGCCAGCCGTACCGGAACAACCGTTACCGGAACATCAAGCGAATAGGCCGAATCCTGCCGCAAAGGTTCGGAACGGTGCTGCTGCCACCAGAAAAGGCCCGATAGTGCAGCAATGACAAGAATGACTATCGCGAGTTTTTTCTGTTTCATCGTATATCCTGATCGTAAAAAAGGGGAACTGTACCGCTTCCCTCTTCGCATAATCCCTGAAACGCAGAAGGCGGAACCCAAGCTCCGCCTTCTCTTTGCAATAACATCGGTTCGAAAAGCATCGGGCTCCGTCAGCAGAAGTGGCGCGATATGGAGCAGGAAATATCGGCGGAGGCCTTGACATGGTTGAGAATCGAGAGTATACCGGTCAGGTTTGTGATATTCTGATCATTAACCGAAGACTTGATCTTGACCAGCGCCTTATCGTACAGATCCTGTATTTCCTTCATCATGTCGAGTGTTTCGCTGGCATGTTTCGAGTTACCGCTTACAAAAGCCTCGACGGCTTTCTTGATCATTTCAGCGGTAATGTCGCCCATCGGTTTGAGGCCGTATTCGTCCTTGTGCAGCTCCTGAACGTTGGCAAACTGCACATGTGCAGCCTTTTCGGCAATATTTAGCGCAAACTGCGCGAGTCTTTCAAGCTCCTTCAGGATCATGCGGGCGTTATTGACTATCGCAATCTGCTCGTCATTGAGATTCTGGAACGATGCATAGGCAAGGGTAAGATACTCTACTTCGAACTTTCCTTTCTGAATATACTCCTCATCGAATTTGAAGGCCGATGCAGCAAGTTCAACATTTTTTTTGGTTGACGCGCGGATGCTGAGCATCAGGTTGTTTTCGACATTCGAGGAAAGCTTGGTAAGCTTCTGCTTGAGCGACTCAAGCTGAATATGAACCGGGCCGTCAGGTTTGGTCGAAAGATTGAACTTGGCCGGATCGATCTGGATAGTAAACGCTTTCGGAGTCTCGACAGATTTCGGTGTCTCTCCGAAAAACTTGCCTAAAAGATTTGCCATATGATTACACTACCATGCTTGCGTTAAAAAACCGGATGGAGAAAAAGTGCTTTCAATTTAGTTTCCCGCAAGGGTTAATTCAAGGAAAAAAAACAAATCGCACCTTTCGGAGATCTCCGTATCCTCCGGTTCAATCCTTGAGCGACTGAATAAGCTTCTCATACGTACCGCTTTCCGTATGCCTGGCAATTTCACCTGTAACCAGATAGATAACCTCACCGGCTATTCTCGTGGCATGGTCGGCCATTCGTTCGATATAACGGGAAATGCTGAGCGCCGCGATAAGCTGGTCGATATCGGCATCACTGTCTTTCATCTGCCGGGCGACCTTCTTGAACACCGCACTATGCATGGCGTCGATCTCTTCATCCATGGCCTCAACCCGGTCGGCAAGAATTCGATCCTTGTTGACGAATGCCTCGATTGCTTTTGCGGTCATCTCTCCGGCATGATGGCCCATCGTCTCGAAATCGAATTTGTCGAGCATCTCCGAGTTGATTTCCGGCATACGTTCGATGATATGAACCGCCAGATCACCGATACGTTCAAGATCGTCATTGATTTTCATGATGGTCACAATGGTACGCAGATCCCGAGCTACAGGCTGCTGGAGGGCGAGAAAGGCAAGACAGCGCTCTTCAAGACGAACTTCGTTCAGATCGATCTCGTCGTCAATAAGCCGGATCTCCCTTGCCTGCTGCTCATCCTGATTCTTTACTGCGGTAAGGGCGTTGTAGAAATTCTGCAGCACCTTGTTTGAAAGCTGAACAAGCGACTCGGAGAGCTCTTTGATAAGTTCATGAACCGGTCTGTCTGACATGACGGTAAAGTGGTTTCGTTAGCTGAATCTTCCGGTTATATAATCTTCGGTCATCCTGTCTTTCGGATTGGTGAACAGCTGGGCCGTAGGAGCATATTCAACCAGAACCCCTTCATAAAAAAACATGGTGTAATCCGATACCCTCGATGCCTGCTGCATATTGTGGGTGACGATCATGATGGTGTAACTGCCCCGCAGCTCCTGGATGAGATCCTCGATCTTTGCTGTCGCCTTTGGATCGAGCGCGGAGGTCGGTTCATCGAGCAGGAGTATTTCCGGTTCAACCGCGAGCGTTCTTGCAACACACAACCGCTGCTGCTGTCCGCCGCTGAGACCGAGAGCGTTCTTGTCGAGCCTGTCACTCACCTCATCCCACAAGGCGGCTTTTCTCAGGCTCCTCTCGACGATTTCAGCAAGCTGTTTGCGGTCGTTGATGCCATGCAGTCGCGGCCCGTAGGCAATATTGTCGAAAATGGATTTCGGGAACGGATTCGGTTTCTGAAACACCATCCCGATCTTTTTACGAAGCAGCACCTCGTCGGTAAATTTACCATAAATGTCCTCCCCGTCAAAAAGAAGGGCCCCGGTTGTATGGCAGCTCGGAATCAGATCGTTCATCCGGTTTATCGCACGAAGATAGGTGCTTTTTCCACAGCCGCTCGGTCCAATTATCGCCGTTACGTATTTCGAAAGGATATCGGCATTGACCTTTTTGACCGCCTCGAATTCGCCGTAATAAATAGAGAAATCCTTTGCTACAACGTGAGGAGTTCCGCCTCCTGATATTTTCTTTCTTTCAGAAGGCAGGTAAATATCACGCGTTGCTGCCGCTCCAGACGCGGTCTGCGATACCTCACGTGCATCTGCTGTCATGTGCATTGTTCCTCAGCCTTTTAATTTTTTGGAAATACGTGCTCTCAGAAGAATTGCCGACAGGTTCAGCATGAGTACGATACTGACCAATGCAAGCACCATACCGTACTGGACATGCCGGATTTCAGCGGCAGCCTCATGTTCGCTGGCAAGATTGTAGATATTCCAGGAGAGAGCCGGAGTCGGTGATGAAAACACATCGGCAAGACCGATCGCCGAACCGACACTGACCGCTGCCGTAAAAATAATAGGGGCAGTCTCGCCTGCCGCCCTGCCAAGACTGATAACACCGCCGGTAATGATGCCCGGCAGCGCCGCAGGCAAAATCACGGTCATGATGGTATTCCACTTTGTCGAACCAAGGCTCAGAGAGGCCTCCTTGTATGTTTTCGGAACGGAAAGAATGGCCTCTTCAGCTGCACGGATAATGGTCGGAAGAATCATGATGGCAAGCGTCAGTGAACCGGCCAAAACACTTTTCGATTCAGAAACCTTCAGGGTATTGATAAAAAAAGCCAGACCGAACAGACCGAAGACGATGCTCGGAACTCCCGCAAGCGTGCTGTTGGCACTACGCAATATACTGTTGAAAAAACCCTCTCTTGCATATTCGGTAAAGTAGATGGCCGCAATAACTCCAAGAGGAAAAGCAAAAAGCATGGCGCCGACAGCGAGAAAAAACGTTCCCTGAATTTCCGGCCAGATACCTCCGAAAATATGGGAATCGACCGAGCTGTCCGTCAGAAATCCCCAGTAAACCGTAAATCTTGGACGAAGCACATCTTCAAGATGCTCCTCGACAAAAGGAAAGAGTTTTACGAGTGAGGTACCTTCAAACTCCGTTGCCTGGCTGACAAAGTACTCCTTCGCCATGGCATCAGGGTTGGAGTTGTCCCACCTGGTCTCATAAAGAAACTCATGCAGCTTTTCCTCCGCCTTGCCCCAGCGGGTCTGTCCGTACTTATAGCGGGTAAGAATCGCTTCAGCCTCACCGGGCAAAGGCCCTATCAAGGTCTGAAGAGCTGTTTTTACCGGGCCATATTTCGAAAGATAATCCTGCTTTTTTTCGGAATCCATGGTTTCGAGTTCAGCCTCGAATGCAGAAAGCATGCCGTAGATCTGCTTGCGATATACCTCCGATGCTGCATTTTCCTTTGCAAGCTCCTCCCTGTTTCCACGCCCGAACTCATTGAAAAGCATGTTCCGATGCTCGATGGTTCCGGTAAAGAATACCGACCCGATGCCGTTGGTTATTATCGGCACCAGAACGATGAGAAGCGCGATACCCATAACCGCAATCGAGCCGAAACCGACAGCGGTAAATGAACGGTCAAGTATTTTTCTTGTTCCGAGATTCATGACTGCAGATTCTGATTACAAAAAACGACACACGCATATATCACGATCATCACTGCCCCGACAAAATCTTTCTCTGACGCACAACGATCCGCTCGCTTACCAGATTGCAGATAAAACTGATGACGAGAAGAAGAAGGCCCATAGCAAAAAGCACATGATAACGGGCCGAACCGGTAACCTGGTCGGCTTCGCCCATATCGCCTGCGATGGTTGCCGTAAGCGTCCTGACCGCTTCGAGGTAGTTGAACCAGGGCTCGGGAATATGCGAAGAGTTTCCGGAAGCCATCCAGACCACCATGGTTTCGCCGAGAGCCCGCATGACTCCAAGAATGACCGCCGCAAGAATGCCGCTGCTGGCTGCCGGAAGTACGGTTTTAACGATGGTTTCGGCACGTGTCGCGCCAAGCGCATAGCTCCCCTCCCGCAGGTCCCGTCCCACCGCCTGCAGCGCGTCTTCCGAAACGCTCACGATGGTGGGAAGGGCCATGAAGCTCAGAATGATCGAAACATTGAGGGCATTGGTGCCGGTGATTATTTCCATTCCCTGCAATACCGACCCCACCCAGTAAAGAAAAGCAAGCGCTCCGACTCCGAAAACGGCAAGAAGCACAAGGGATATCTGTTGACGACGGTTCTGGTTTTCGATTTTTGCGGTAAGGAGATCCGACAGGATTATGACGGCAAGCAAAAGAAACGGAGCGGCAAGTATCCACCATGCCCACATGAGAATGGGCCCTCCATGAGTCTGGAGCAGTGGAGCAAAAATCACAAGCGCAAAAAAACCGAATGCCACCGAAGGAATGGCGGCAAGCATCTCGATAACCGGTTTGGCGTACTGCCTGACTGAAAATGGAAGAATATCGCTGAGGCATATGGCCGCCGCAATACCCATTGGCACCGAAAGCAGCGTTGAACCGAGCGTGACCATGCCGCTGCCGTAGATTATGGCCAGGGCGCCGAACTCGCCCGGCTCATCGGCAGGATACCAGTTACTGCTGGTAAAAAACTCCCTGAATCCCCGAAGCTGAAAATAGGGCACTGCGTCAACAGCAACGAAATAGAAAATAAAGAGCACAACAATTGCTACAAAGGAAGCTATCAGGAGAAGAATCGACTCGCCTCCCGTTTTGGCAAGCTTCTGCATCTTCCTTTTTTGAGCGCTGACTATGAAGGCTCCCGAACGCCCGCTCTCTTTTAAATTATCTTCACTCATCATGGTGGCAATTTATTACCGGATTTACCCTGAGCATCATTGCTCCTGCCCATCGTTATGACCGCCCTAATCTATACCCTTTCAATGAAGAAAAAAACCGGATTATGTTACAACTGTGCAACAAATCATCCAGGGTACACCATAAAAAAAGCCGGAACCATAACTATGGACCGGCTTAACCAACATACAATAAAATCGACAGTCGACTTTTACTTGACAACAAAGCCAAGCTCACCGATCATCCGCTTTCCATCGGGTGTTTTCGGCAAATCGATGAACTTTTTCAGCGAACCTGCAGGCTGGCCGTTCGTGTACATATAGAGCGGACGGGAAACCGGATAGGTACTGTTCCTGACCGTGAGCGGAGAAGGAAGCACGCCGTTGACCGCAACCGGCTTGACCGAGCGGTCAACAAAACCGAGACCCACAAAACCGATGGCCGAGCGGGTCGAAGACACCCTGTTCTTGATTGCTCCGTTGCTCGACTGCGTCTCTGCGGTTTTGGAAATCTGCGCGGTCTTGCCCATTACCAGCTCCTTGAACGCCTCCTGGGTGCCGCTGTTCGATTCCCGCTGGATCACTACGATGCGGGCGTTCGGACCGCCGACCTGGTTCCAGTTGGTAATACGCCCCTTGTAGATATCCGCGATCTGCGCTTTCGTCAGGTTCCTGACCGGATTGCCGGGATGAACGACCATGGCGATGCCGTCGAGCGCCACCGTGTGTCCAAGAGGATTGACGCCTTTTTTCCTTGCCGCAGCAAGCTCCTGGGCTTTCATCGCCCTCGACATAGTGGCGATATCGCAGCTCTTGTTGATGAGGCTTTTCGCGCCGTTGCCGCTCCCCGATTCGCTTACGGTAACCCTGACGCCGTACTTCTTCGTAAAGTATGCGGCAAAGGATTTCGCAAGAGGACCGACCGTCGTGGAACCGTCCAAAACGATACTCTTGCCCGCCGCAGACAGCGGAGAGGAGAGCACCACGGCGAAAAAGGCCACCAGCAGCAGAACATGCTTCATCGTTTTCATCTTGATATCCGTTGATTATGTTGTTGATCGTCCTGTCGATAAAGGTATGAAAAGCCGGAGGAATTACGAAAAGGAACACAAACAAAAAAGCCGCCTGGAAAAGGCGGCTTTTTCAAAGAACAGGAAAGGAGAACAACATAAAGAAAAACAGATTGTCCTCAGCGGTTCACATAACCAAGTTCACTGATCATGCGCTTTCCTTCAGGCGTATTTTTCAGATCGATGAACTGCTTGACAACACCGGTCGCCTGGCCGTTTGTGTACATGAAAAGTGGACGGGTAATCGGGTATGTACCATTCTTTACGGTTCTTTCGTCAGGCTCGACACCATCAACCATCACTGCCTTCACGGCATTATCCACAAACCCGAGACCAATAAAACCGATAGCGGCAGGGGTCGAAGCGACACGGTTCTTCACGGCTCCATTGCTGGCCTGGGTTTCAGCCTTTTTTGAAATCGGGTTATCCTTGCCCATAACCAGTTCCTTGAAAGAATCCTGCGTACCGCTGTTCGATTCGCGCTGTATCTTCACGATAGCGGCATTCGGACCGCCGACCTGGCTCCAGTTGGTATACTTGCCGTTATAGATGCCGCGAATCTGGGCTTTGGATAGCGCATTGACCCGGTTGCTCGGATGAACTACAATAGCAAGACCATCCATTGCAACGATATGCTCGACCGGCTTTACCCCTTTGCTCTTTGCGGCGGCAACTTCCTTGTCCTTCATTTCGCGCGACATATTGGCAATATCGCAGGTTCCGTTGATAAGGCTTTTCGCGCCATTGCCCGAGCCGGACTCGCTGACCGTTACCTGAACACCTGTGGTTTTGGTGAAATATGCCGCGAACGATTTTGCAATCGGGCCGACCGTAGTGGAACCGTCCATCACGATCTTGTTTGCAGCCTCAGCAGTTCCTCCGGCCATGAAACCGAGAACCGCGGCACCTAATACTATTTTCCTGAAAAGATTCATTGTTTGTCTATTTGATTTTATTGATGTTGGATAAATACTGGAATCCAGAAAAAGACATTTCGAAAAATCTCCGGGCATACAGCACCGCTGCCCATCGCCTCATGGGCAGCATTGCTGCGTAAAAGAACAGACACACACAACCCGAACGGAGAAAAAGAACAACCACACAAAACACTTAGAACTTCACCACTACATCAGCCTGGAAGAGGTGATTGGTAGGATCGTCAACATCGATTTTGTTGAAATTGTAGTAGGTCGCTCCGAGCGTCATATTCTGGACAAGATGGTACATCGCGCCGATCTTGAAACCTTCAAGATCGGTGAAGCTGCCTCCATTGCGATCAGAATCGGTGATATCGGCAACCGCATCCTCCTCAATCGAGACATACTCACCGCTCAGAGCCCACTGACCGGGATTCTTGGCATTACCGATCTGCAGGCCGATCAGATACGAGTCTCTCTTGTCATCGTCAATGGCGCTGAAATCCTCATTCTTTGCCGTGTTGAAGGCATACTGGCCGTAAACCTTCCAGGGAAGCGTTTCGGTGATGTTGCCGCCTACACTTGCAAAAAACTCAACGATGTTGAAATCAAGCGGTGTAAATGCAGCTGAAAGAGGCTTCGATACTACGGCAGCATCAACAGAGTAACCGTCAAGGTGTACGAAATCGTAGTAGCCGGCACCGATCTTGAAACCGAAATCGCTCACTTCACCGGTGTACGCAATCTGACCGGCAAAGATATAGGCATCCTGCTCTTTTGTAGTCAAGCTCTTGTTTTCATCGATCAGATAGTAACCGGCAACAGCGCTGATACCATCTTTCTCCTTGCCGTCGGCATCCTTGCCATACTGCAGGGTAGCGCCTTCAAAAGTGAGATCTCCATCCCAGACAAGGTCCTTCATCACTATGAGAGTTTTGGCCACATCCCTTTTACCGAGAATGACATTGACCTCTCCGTTCAGAAACATCGGATGATAATCGATATAGGCCTCGTTCAGATAGATGCCGTCAGAAGCAAAAAGGTCATCAAAGGTCTCGTTACGCGATGTCGGCTCGGTACCTCCTGTAGAAAGCTGCACACCGGCGGAAAGCTCCTCGTTTATCCACGGGTAAACGCCTACACGCACACGCATGCGGTGACGATCGCGGCTATGATCGTTATCATTGCTTTCATTATCTGTAAATGTCGATTCGTAACGGTAACGAATATCCCCTTTCCAGTTCCAGTCTACAGCTTCAGCGTTGTTGAAGCCGAGAGCAGCTGCCAGACCGACCAGTAAAGCGACTTTTTTCATAATAAGAGTAGGATTGGTTAGTGTGATGCGTTCATGAATACTTCCATGCTGTTTCGTGCATGTTCCGATTCGTGGGCTAATCTACCACTCCTTCTGTTGAGGAATCGTTAAGGGAGTGCTACAAGATTGCAAACTCGACAAGCGCCGTATAAAAAGCGAATCGGCCAACTGAAAAAGGCACACCTACAGTTTGATATCCGTCACAATAACCGCTCCCCGAAACCGTTCGTCGGGAAACACCACCCTACCCTTCGAGTTGATGACGATATGGGGATAACCGTTTTTTTCAAGCCGGAAGAGCAGCTTCTGCAGGTCCTTGCGACCTGAAGGCTTGATGATGATATCAGCACGTGCGTTGACCTTGTGGACGTCATGCTGCTTCAGCTCTTCGTGCACATAAAACTCGGCCTTTATATTCTCTCTCAGTTCATCGAGCTGCAGCATGGGTCTCCTCCCGGTAATATGTGTTAGCGGAAAATGTGCTACGATTTCGAAATGTCCGCCTGCAGCTTTCGCTTCTTGTACTCGAGAAGGGAGTGCAGGCCTGCGGTCAACTCACTGTATATTCTGCTTCTGCTGTCTTTGACCCGGCTGTAGAGTTTCAGGATATCGAGCGTGAGAATGATCCTTGTGCTGCTGCAGTTCAGATCACCGAACAGATGCCGGCCGATCACTTCGAATCCGAGTACCCTCGTATGGAAGTTCAGGGGTGAGTGCTGTTCGTTTTCAAAAACATCGGTAATGAAATGGGTGTAATCGCGCCCGACAACCTCTTCGGTTGCAGCCCTCATGAGACGAAGCGCGATCCGGTGGTTTCGCCGGTATTCACCGGGAATCATGAAGCGACCTATCTCCACATACCTGCCCTGATTTTTCAGGTATTCGGCATCGATACCCGGCATGAAGCTCACCTGGTACTCCTCGGGGAGGTTGAGCGATGGGTCATAAAGCAGCCTGAGCACACCTGCGGGACGTCCGTTCACCCTGGCAAGAAACCAGGAAAAATGCTGCTCGGCTGCAAGCTCCTCCGGGATCTGGGTGTGCGCGCTGCTGATCCAGTTTTTCTCCCTCAGGAAAACCTGCTCGATAATGTCGATAACCCCCTGGCGGTCCTCAGGACCCAATACCCGCTGAACAGTTATACCGGACATGGCAGCTCCTTTTTACTGGTTGTATGGTTGTAAGCGAACGAGCCTGAAAGAGGAGACTGGGGATCTCCGAAGGTTTTCCCGCATAACGTCGAAAGCTTCTGCATAAGCGCGCTGGTCACCGCTTCCGCCAGAGCATGCATCTGCCTGCGACTCTCGGCATCTTTGCCGCCTCCTGTCTTAAGGGCCAAATACCGCTCCGACCATTCGGGGAAGTAGAGTGGAACACCGACTGTAAGAACCATTCTGCCGAAAACCGGTATTCGGCCTTTTTGCCTGCGCAAGGGAAAATCTATGCCCACCGGTATTACCGGTTTTCCGGTCTGGAGAGCTATATGGCCGACACCAGGCTTTGCCCTGGCAAGCCGTTCGGGATGAGGGTTTCTTTTGCCTTCGGGAAAAATGCCGATGCAGCCCCCCTCTTCAAGCCTCGCGCAGCAGCGTTCGACAACTCCTGAAGATGGTGATGCAGGCCGTCTTCTCTCAATCAGCGAAACAGTTGAGCGTTTATGATAGACATACAAAGGATCGGTCAATCGCATCAGCCAGCCGAGCACGGGAATTTTCCCGTACATCCAGTCGATGACAAAACTGACCGTTCTGCCCCCGAGATGAAACATGAGAAAAACCGGAACCAGCAACGATTCAAGAGCATTGTTATGGTTGAAAACATAGATTGCCGAAGTGGACTGCATAAGGTTTTCCACCCCCGTCGCACGGTTCAGAAACAGGTTGGGAACCATAAGCAGCCTGAGCAGCAAAGCTTTTGGGAAGGTCAGGTAAGGAAGGGGCCTGAAAAGGGTTTGCATGATTTTTTCATTACCTTTTTCTCTGTCGAAAAAACCGGAGGAATGCAGTTTCCAACCATTTCAGGCAATTAAGAAAATCAGTGTTGGGTAACGGTTACGGTTGTGTAACGATTCTGAAAATTGTAGACCTCCCTGCTTATTATGTGTGCAACAATGAAAAGAAGCTCTGTGGAAAAAATCGATCGCTTTTCTAAAGCATAGATTATCAACCAATGAACCTGCTTCAGAATGTCATCATCCTGACAACAGGCTTTCTGCTCTCGCAGGTGCTCATTGCAACGAACACCCATTACAGGCTCATCGCATTTCTGCTCCGGCACGGTGGATCAGGATTCCGCTCGCTCCTGACATCGGTTCTCCTGATCTCCTACGGCCTCTCGATATTTCTCTCCAATACCGTCGTTGTGCTTGCCCTGCTTCCGGTCATCAACCGGCTTATGGGCTTTCTCAAGGATCGTGCGTCAAAAAAAGAGATTGCAACGATGTTCTATCTTGCCCTGACCTTCGGTGCGACCACCGGAGGACTTGCATCCCTCAGTGGCAATCCGCTCAACGCTTTCGCCGTAGGCCTGCTGGAATTCTACCATATCGAAAACCGGGAACAGGTCAACTTCTTTTCCTGGCTGATGGTCGGCCTGCCGGTTTCGATGCTGATCGTAACTGCCGGACGCATGATACTTCTCCATGCGGCCCGAAACTGCAGCGAAACAGCACTTGTCTACTCCACAAACTCCGAAACAGCCCTCTTCCCCCATCGTCCATTGCTGTTTTTCGCCATCAACATGCTCTTCATCACCACCATGACCGGAATACAGTTTTTCCGGCAACCGGCTCCGCTGTTATCCGGCTTGTCATGGATAGATATTTCCTTTCTCTGCTACGGAGTATTCATCACCCTGTTTTCCTTTCTCTATCCCGAAAAAAAAAATTCACCCCGCAGCATCCGCAAAAACGCGGTCTTTCTCATCTTCTTCGTGGCCGTATCCCCGGTACTCCTCTTCAGTCGTATGTCGATAGAGATAGAACGGCATCTGCGAATTCCGCTCTCCGAATTCCATTTCTTTGCGGAAAGAATGCTGCAGAAACTTTTCGATACCGTCTGGGGTCGCTTGTTTCGAGAGCAACCCGGAAGCCTTGAAACGCCTAACGGCAATGCCGTACTCTCCATCAACAGAATCATCCTCGACATCCCCTATTTCGGGCTGCTGCTCATCATAATTTTCGGTTCGATCCTCTATCTTGCCGTAAACGTCGGCGACAATCCCGCAACGCCTGAAAGCGACGGCTACCTCATAACCGCTCTCGGTGAGCTTGTCCTCGGTTTTCTTGAGCCACTGAAAACCCCGATGCTGTTTCTTCCCGCCATGAACATCGCTGCGGTCTTTTCATCCGAACTGCTCAGCAATACCGCTATCGTGGCCATCTTCGCCCCACTGATAATAACTCTGGCTCCGCACACCTCGCTCAGCGCGCTCCTGCTTCTGCTCTCGCTGACCGTCGGAGCCAGCGCTGCATACATGACGCCCCTGGCCTCTCCTGCAAACACGCTGGCCTTCGGCGGACTAAGCCATGTATCACTGAAAACCGTCATAAAAGCCGGCATGATCATGAACATCACATCGGCAGCACTGATTTCACTGACATTTCTGGGAATTTCTTTTTTTCTGTAGCGGCTGAAAGAGGGATATTACCGGGAACCGGCCGCCACCGAACCGTTCAAACGCAGGATCATAAAAAAAGCCGCCAGTGCGAGAATCGCATCGGCTGACCAGATCGCGAGTGCGGGATCAAGAAGACCTCTTTCGGCAAGCTTTTCGCCTGAAATGATCATGTACCAGTAGAGCACGAAAAACAGGAGGGAGAGCCCCGCACCCGCACCGAACCCACCTCGTCTTGCAAGAACCCCGAGCGGCACACCGGCAAAGGCGAAAACCAGACAGGCAACCGGAAGAGCATATTTTTTATGGAATTCCGCCATGTACCCATTGTATTTCTCCTGCAGCAATACAAGGCGCCGCCGAACTTCCTGCCTCGTATCGGCAGAGGCTGAACTCCGTTCCACAGCGGCAATTTCACGCTTCAGGACTTTTCCTGCAGCAAGCAGCTCACCAGCGGAAAGCTCCCGTGCATCACCCCTCATCCGGTCTTCTGAAGTCCGGCTGAAACCGAATCCTGAAGACTCGAAAACAATACGGTGGCGTGCAAAACTCATCGTCCGGTATTGTATCAGCTCAGGATACCCGATTTCATGCAGCTCCCCGTTAAAAAGCGTCATCACGAGATAACGGTCATCAGGTGAAAACCCGATAATGCCCTTTTCGGCGCTTACCATCGTTCGGTGTCCAGGCCTCGTCAGGTCGTAAAGCCGTACCCCCCTCATCTCCCCTGAAGCCTCATCGGTTTGCCTGACAAAAATGGAATAACCGTCGATAAAGCTCGAAAAGGCGTTTTCCGTGAGACCGAAGGAGGGTTTAGCTCTCAGGATATCGGCCATGAGAGCTTTTGAGCGGTAATTGGCATCAGGAATCACAACATTATTGAAGCGCTCGACAAGCAACGAGAGCCCAAAAGCAACAAGCATTACTGGAGCCGCGAGACGAAAAAGGGAGAGCCCCGAAGACCTTAGCACCGTCATTTCCGATGCGTTCGTCATGGCACCGTAAACCATGATCACGGAAATCAGCACCGCCATGGGCACGGCAAATACAATCATCCAGGCCGACTGCAGCATTACCAGCTCAGCGATATCGGCCAGGCCGATGCCCTTGCCCAGAAAACGGTCCGAGAACCCTCCGAGAAACTGCAGGACGAGAACAAATATTATTGTGAAAAAAGAAAGAAAGAATGGTCCGACATGGGACTTGAGGATATAGCGGTCAATAATGTTCATAGACGGATGGTCGTCCTCGGTGTCATCAGGTTTTCTAACGTTGAGGCAATATAATGCCGAAAACCCATAAGAAAGGCATATCGAAGCAAAAAAACCGCCACACGTTTCACCGATCAGATACTTGACAAACCGTACAGAGGTCGAGTACCGCTGCAACCCTGATAAACACAAAATTCACAAAAAAACAGATCGACTTGCGAAGGAGTATAAACAGGCAGGAAAATACCATCTTATGCGTCCAATAGCACAGGATATCGCTTATGTGGCTAATGAGGTAAAATTTCGATAAAATCAATACCAAGGACTCTCTCAATCAAAACCGCAAAATTATGCGAACATATCGCAATAGCCTTTTCGGTATAGTAATCGTACAGGAATGAGAAAGGCATATTCCGGCAATCTCAAGCAATTTTACTCGCGGAGATTGCCGGAATTGCAATTAAGAGTCCCTACTGAACGAGATAATCGGAGATTTTTCCGCCGGCAGCTTCGACATCCTTAACCCAAGCCGGCTTGGGGCCTCTGCCTACCCATGTTTCACTATCGCTTTTGCGATATTTGATCACAGATGGTTTTTTTTCTTTAAAACCTCTTGAAAAACCTCTCGACTGAAGGTCTTCCACCGTAATGTCGAACTCAGCCATTTTCGCTTTTATCGCGCTGATAGCCTCCCTCTTACCTGCCGCTCTCTGCTCTTCGATCTGTTTCTGGATTGCAGCCATTTGGGCCTGTAATTCTGCAATGGTTTGCATAATAATTCGTGATTATAATATTTCAAGAGATACCGAGAACAATACAATATAAAAATTTTTTCCAATAAAAAATTCCGGAATACAACCATCAATTTATTATAGGAGCTGTCTCATTCAGGGAAATAAAACCACCCGACAATGTTTTCATGCCCATAAATGGTCTCAAGAAAAAATATTTACTCTCATATCACACAAGCATCTTATTTGCAGGAAGAGAGAACGGCCAAAGGGACTGAGATGGGTTGTGATCGACTTAAAGCAATTGCGCTTCAGGAGAAGGCGCAGGAAGTATTCTTTTCAGACCAGTGAAAAGGACAACAAGTTCAGGTTCAGCTTCCTGACGAAAGTGGGCAGCCGAACATAATCAATGACCTGATTTACTGTAGTATTTTTTTCGTCATTTCTAAAAATCACACTTTTTACAGAGTATTTTCGCTATCATCTTATGATGCTGCCTTATAGAAAAAAAGAAGAGAATTGCAAGTCCTTGCCGGAGCTTCTCATCAAACAAACACGCTATGAGATAAAAAGTATAGACCCATAATATTTTTCTTGCATTCAGGATCATTAATAAAAGCAGCCCTTTATGGAAACCGGAATCATGGGGTAACCAAATGCAATGGATGCTTCGTATCGATAGAAGCAATGACGAACTGTATGATTATTTTCATCCTGCCAGGGAGATTGTTGCCCTCAACAGGAGTCAATTCCTGCCCATCAGTAAAGCAGCGAAGAATAGCTGTTGTTCGCTCTTTATACAACCTTTGAAGGCCAGTGTTACGAGCTGGCGTAATAACTGACATTAACAGAATAACTTGTAATGTCTGTTCGGGATCCGGGGAGACACGCTGTGCTGTTTCAATTGCGGATAGTTCAAAAGACCCGGTGGCAAACTGAAATGGCACCCTGTTTTTAGACGGTAATATAAGTTGGTAACCTGCCAAAAAGCAAGGAACCGGTATGAGCTAAAAGAAACGGAAAAGCTTCAGTTATGACTTCAAGGCCAAGAATCCCCCGAATGGCGCGTAGCAATAATGGGGTTAAAAAGAAGGCGCTTTCAGGAACGCTTTTCGGTACAAAAAACTGTTTATCATTGTAAAAGAAGAGGATAAAACAGAGTTTAAGTATTCTGCCGCTCTAAAAACCGAACAATCAGTCATACAGGTTTGCTGGCTGAAAAGCAAAACCAGTAACGCACCCTTACGGGTACTGCAACAGGAAATACCGAAATTCTTTATCGAGCGCAACAACCGGCCCTGGAATCGGGAAGTGTTCATCCAGGGTGTCGGTGATCGTATATAAATGGTTGCCGGCACTCCATCGGAAAAATTCCACAAACTGAGCTTTTCCGCCGGCGAACCCGGTAATATGCCCAAAACATTCCACGTGAGGGCCATTGCTTTTTGTGCGACATGAGTTCCAACCCTGAATGCAGAATCCGGGCATCCTCCTGCATCAAAGAAATTCTTGTGGCGATTGTTCTTGCCGGAATCTCTGTAAATATCTCGCTTATGCTTGAACTATGTTACTCCCGGTTGCAAGATATTGCTTCAAGGTCGATTCGTGTATAAACGAATACTCCTTGCATTTTTCGGATATGTGGAAGATACGAAATCCAGCTGCATGCAGCTTCTGCAGTATCGATATCGTCATATCCACAGAAAGAGTCCTGAAGCGATGATGAAACTCTACCACAAGTTGGTAAACAGTAATTCCTGAATCAAGGATATCCTGTATTACATCATATTCGGCACCCTCGATATCCATTTTCAAAATATCTATTCCATCAAAACCAAGCTCACGGAGAATGGTCGTCATGCGCTTAACTCCCACCTCGATACCCGTGGACTCACCAGAACCTTCATTAACCATGGTCATCATGGTTTCAGACCGTTTCCCCTTGATTATCCTGTGGTAAAACATCATGACAGAATCCCTGTTTCCGATTGCAAACGGATGAAACTTAAACTCCGGCGGAAACTCTTGGGTTCTGATCCAGTCCAACGTTAATGGTGTTGGATCAAATGCATGGATCTTGCATGCATATTTCTCAATCAACTCCCTGTCAAAACCCGTATCTTTTCCGACGCCAAGGGAAAGTATCCTGCTTGAAGATGAAATCCCGATCGGACAGATAACCCAGTTGCCGATGCGCTCCTTGCTGCAATGAACCTCCACCGAATTTCGTGGTTCC
Source organism: Chlorobium sp. (assembly GCF_021740465.1). Taxonomy (GTDB): domain Bacteria; phylum Bacteroidota; class Chlorobiia; order Chlorobiales; family Chlorobiaceae; genus Chlorobium. The sequence continues at coordinate 118,580 of NZ_JAIOZR010000001.1, forward strand.
TGCCCTATCATTTGCCGGATAAATGTTACCACCCGACCCTCAACCTGCCTGTAAAATGACTTGAATGATTTCATAGATTCTTCTGAGTTGAGCGATTTCAAATAAGAAAAGGTTCTTCGCAAAATTTAACGGGAAAGCTGATCGCTAAATACAGCAACACTTGATTGCCACTCTCAAAGCTGTGAACCCCTCGCGCAGAGGCCTTGATAAGCCGGATCTTGCAGCTCAACCCTTCAGATACCGCACTTGAATCCTGGTGTTTGAAATAGTTGAAGCGGTTATCCTTAGGGCGGGCCAGCATCTCATTAAGCGCAATTAAGGGCTTCAGCTCCAAACATCCAACGACGCCACCCGACAGCTGAAAAGTTAGTCTGCACCGTCTCGGCTGGTAAACAGTAAAAATGCTCTGAATATGTTTTTTTTAATGTCCTGGCCGTCCATGGTTTCAATTCGCAGACCATGAGCTGATAGAAGCTTGCCCGTCGTTTATCGGTCATGTTTAAGGGTTCCGCAGCCACTCATATTTGATGCCGCACAGGATATTGTCACCTGACTCATTGCTGTCGATACACCTGTCACAGAACACAAACAGGCACCCCTATAAAACATGATGAAGCGATCAAAGTACAAGGAAGGACAGAACGCAGAAACCAAAGTGTACCCACAAGTACATGATTTCAAACACCGACCAACGCAGCAATTTGAACACGCAATAGCTGTAATGGCTTTATAGAGATATCCGAAGTGGCGTCATAAACACTGCCTTCGGCCGCCTTATAACTGACAAGCCGCTCGTATCCGCCATGGAACAACAGAATGCCTCCGAAGTCGCCAATAGCGCAAAACTGATATAATTCAACTTCCAGCGAACATGTCTGACATGTCCGACAAAATTTGCTTTCCGGTAATATTACAACGCATCCCTAAAAACAGATAAACCGCAACTCCTTGCGGAACTGCGGTTTATATTGCTGGTGCACCCGGGAGGACTCGAACCTCCAACCCACTGATTAAGAGTCAGTTGCTCTACCGATTGAGCCACGGGTGCATTACCGTAAAGTATGTTATTTCGCCGGAGCAGCAGGAAGTAGCGGAGAAACCGGCGCTTTCGGAAGTGAGGGAACGCTCTTGAGCGGTACAACCGGGGAGACCGGCGCGCTCTCCTGGAGAATGCTTTTCGACCCTTTCAGTTTTGCCTCTCTTGCCGGAAGGGTGAACTGGGCTATGAAAGCAGCAATCATGACGACGGCAGCCAGGGCAGCCGTAACCTTGCTGAGGAAGTCACCTGTTCTTCTGACTCCGAGAGTCTGAACCGTACCCAAACTGGCAATACCGCCGGTAAGACCGCTTCCGCTTTTCGGGCTTTGCAGTAAAACCGACCCTACAAGCAGAATCGAAGCAAGCAAACCGACAATTACAAGAAAGACATGCATTTCCAGCCGCTGTATTAATGTTCCAAATATCGTATCTTATCACTGACAAAGGCCTTAATTTAGCAACTTTTGAAATATTTCCAAGCTGGTGTTTACTGACGCGGGGAAATTCCTTGTTCTGACCGGGCTTTGTGCCGTTATTTTCGGCTTGCTGCTTATGGCTGCAGAAAAAGCGGGAACACCGGGATGGCTGAACTGGTTCGGCAACCTTCCTCTCGATATCCGTATCAGAAAGGAAAACTTCCAGCTCTTCTTCCCTGTCGGATCATCGATACTCCTGTCCGTACTCCTGAGCCTCGTGCTGTTCATCATCAACAAATTTATCCGCTGACCGCTCATGCTGCAAACCTTGAACACCGCTGACCGAAAGGCAACCGTAACAAGAACGACAAAGGAAACCGATATTACGGCCACCATCGACCTCGATGGCACCGGCACCGCCAGCATACGTTCGGGAGTGGTCTTTTTCGACCATATGCTCGCCAATTTCAGCAAACACTCGGGCATCGACATCACCCTCGACTGCAAAGGGGATACGGAGGTGGACGACCACCACTCGGTAGAGGATATCGCGCTGGTGCTCGGAACCGCCCTCAATCAGGCGCTTGGCAGCAAAACGGGAATCCAGCGCTATGGCTGGGCCATGATCCCCATGGACGAAACGCTTGCCCGTTGCGCCCTGGATCTCGGCGGCCGGAGCTACTGCGCCTTCTCGGCGGATTTCAAACGTTCGGTTATCCGTGGATTTTCAACCGAAATGGTCGAGCATTTCTTTCTGTCCCTGTCGAGAACCATGCATGCCAACATCCATCTGGCGATTCTTGAAGGAAAAAACACCCACCACATGATCGAGGCCATGTTCAAGGCGTTTGCCTATGCCATGAAAATGGCCGTGGCCATAACCGGCCAGGATCTGCCCTCGACAAAGGGAACGCTGTAGAAACAGCTCCGCTCTAAAAAAGCCATGAAAAGAAAAGAGGCTGTCCCAAAACGATAGCCGACAACGCAAAAGGGCTACCTGAAAAGGTGGCCTTTTTGCGTTGTTATTGGCATCTTAAATCTATGGGAAAAAATCGCATAGCCGGGTGGTCTTCAAGAGCTGGTCTTACCGGGATCCCCTTCCCTTCAGGTTTGCCTGGGGCAGAACAGAAAAGGCTGTCTCGGTCTTGCTTTCGAAACAGCCTCTTCTGTTTGTATGCCCCTTGACAACCCCGGTTTACATGAACACCGCAAGGAGTACGCCGGCTGCAACGGCTGAACCGATAACTCCCGAAACGTTCGGACCCATGGCGTGCATGAGCAGGAAGTTGTGCGGATCGGCATCGAGACCGACCTTGTTCGATACGCGTGCGGCCATCGGCACCGCCGACACGCCAGCCGAACCGATCAGCGGATTGATTTTCTGCTTCAGGAAGAGGTTCATGAACTTCGCCATCAGAACGCCACCGGCAGTACCGAGCGAGAAGGCGATAAGGCCGAGCACGATGATGCCGAGCGTCTCGATGTTGAGGAACTTCTCGGCGGAAAGCTTGCTGCCGACGCCGAGACCGAGAAAGATGGTGACGATGTTGATGAGCGAGTTCTGAGCCGTATCGCTGAGCCTCTCGACAACACCGCACTCCCGCATGAGATTGCCGAACATGAGAAAGCCGATCAGGGGAGCGGCCGAAGGCAGCAGCAGGGCGCAGAGCACGATGACGATGATCGGAAAGAGGATCTTCTCACGTTTTGAAACGTAACGGAGCTGGCTCATCTTGATTTTGCGCTCCTCCTCGGTGGTGAGCCACTTCATGATGGGCGGCTGGATGATCGGTACGAGCGCCATGTAGGAGTATGCCGCAACTGCGATACTGCCGAGCAGGGCCGGGCTGAGGCGTGAGGCAACGAAAATGGAGGTCGGGCCGTCGGCGCCGCCGATAATGCCGATCGAAGCGGCATCCTTCATGGAAAAGTTGATGCCCGGAACATACTGGGAAAGCACAAGGGCTCCGATCAGTGAGCCGAAAATACCGAGCTGTGCGGCGCCGCCAAGCAGACTGGTTTTCGGGTTGGCGATCATGGGTCCGAAATCGGTCATGGCGCCGACACCCATGAAGATGAGCAGGGGAAAGACGCCGCTCTGGATGCCTACGTTGAAGACATAGTAGAGAATGCCGCCCTCGTCGTTGATGTAGGCAAGAGGAATGTTGGAAAACACGGCACCCATGCCGATGGGAATCAGAAGCAGCGGCTCGAAGCCTTTGGCGATGGCCAGGTATATCAGCAGAGCGCCGACGCTCATCATGAGTATGCGGCCAAGCCCCTCGGTCCAGGTCAGCCTGCTGTCGACGATCAGGGCGTAGACGCCGGTACTTTCGATAAGATTGCCGAACACCGTTTTGAGTGAAAGGCGTTCCGTCGAGGCGCTCGATCCCTGCACACTGGTCAGCAGATCCTGCTTCTCGATCTTCAGCAGCACCGCACCGGCAGGAACCCTGGTGTACTTGTTGTAGAGGCTTTCGTTGATGTAGGTAACATGACCCGACACGCCCGCGCTCACCGTGATCTTGTTGTGGTGCTGGTCGGCGAACAGCCCGAGAAAATCGCCCTGGCGAACATCGTCGCCGACTTTCAGCATCCGGCTGTCGCGCACCGGAACTTTCACCAGCTCGAGATCTTCAGGCACCGCAAGGGTTACAATGCCCTCTTCGGTCCGAAAAAAACCTTGCGCATGCCCCGCCGTGGTGAAGCACAGCAGGGAGAGCATCAGAAAAAGAATTTTACGCATGAATATGTTATGCTTAACCATTAAAAATTAAGAGTTTACTGGCCAGGGTCATGCGATATAAAGCAACACGTCGCCGGTGGCCACGGTATCGCCGACGGCGACATCGATCGAAACCACCCTGCCGCTTTTTGTAGCCTTCACCGGCGATTCCATCTTCATGGCCTCGATGATCACCACATCATCACCCTCCCTGACCGTGTCTCCGACTTCCACCTCGATGGCCATAACGGTACCCGGCAGCGAGGTTTCTACCGGAGTCCCCTCTCCTGCGGCCTGGGGAGCCGCTGCGGCAGGAACCGCCGGAGCGGCTGATTTTACTGCGCCGGTACCGTCGGCAACCGAAACATTGTAGGACTTGCCGTCCACGGTGATGATATAGTATGACATGCCTGTTTTTACTGGTTTAGCGGTTGATACGGTTGGTGAAGAAGCGTTTTTCGGAGCGGCCTTTGCTGCGGCTTCAGCCTCGACGTCGGCCTTGAAGCGGATGCCGAGCGGCTTGTCGCCCTTGAGAAAGGAGATGCCTTTGGCACCGCAGGTCGCTGAAATGAAGATGTTCTCCTCGGTTACCGGAAGACCGGCTTTTTCGAGCAGCTGGCGGTTATAGGCGATGCCGAGTTCGGGATTGCGGTCGTTGATGTCGTGCACGTCTTCGGTGGTGGGCTGCAGTCCGAGCTGCTCGGAGGCGAGGCGAACCACTTCCGGATCAGGTTCAGCCGGCGTACGTCCGAAGTAACCGAGCACCATCTTGCCGTAGCTGTCGGTGATCTTTTTCCACTCTCCCTGAACCGTGTTGGCGAACGCCTGCTGGAAGTAGAACTGCGAAACCGGCGTAACCGAAGAACCGAATCCGCCTTTTGCCACCACTTCGCGCATGTTGCGGATCACTTCGGGGAAAAGGTGCAGCGAATTGGTATCGCGCATCATCTGGGTATTGGCCGTCAGCGCGCCTCCGGGCATCGGGGAGAACGGTATGAGCGGGTTCACCTCCTTGGCTTCGGGAGGCATGTAGTACTTGTCCATCTGGTTCATGAAAAGAGCCTCGACCTCGATGTACTTCTCGTGATCGATGTCGAGCGTGTAGTCGGTGCCCCTGAGACGGTGCCACATGGTGAGAATATCGACCTCTGCCGTACCGCCGCTGACCGGGGCCATGGCAAGGTCGATGATGTCCGCTCCGCCCTCGATGGCCGCGTAGTTGCAGGCGACACCCATCCCGGCGGTATCGTGTGTGTGGAACTCGATGACTGTGCCTTCGGGCAGCATTTTACGTGCGCCCTTGATCGACTCGTAAACCACAACCGGAGTTGTGGCGCCCGAAGCGTCCTTGAAGGCTACGCTGTCGAAGGGAATGCCGGCATCGAGAATCTCGCGGAGTTTGTCGAGATAGAACTGCGGGGTGTGGCAGTAGGTTTCCTTCAGTCCCGGAGGAAGGCCCATCAGGGCGATCACGACCTGATGCTTCAGTCCGGCGTTGTGGATGCACTGGCCGGAGTAGGCGATGTTGCGCACATCCATGAGGGCGTCGAAATTACGGATGGTGGTGATGCCGTGCTTCCTGAACATGCGGGCGTGCAGGTCGATGATGTCGCGCGACTGCGATACCAGTCCGACCACGTTGGCGCCCCTCGAAAGGGTCTGCAGGTTGATGTGCGGGCCGACGATCCGTCTGGCCGTATCCATCATGTCGAATGCATCCTCCTGGCAGTAGAAGTACAGGCTCTGAAAACGCGCGCCGCCGCCGATTTCAAAGTTATCGGTACCCGCCTGCACCGCCGCTTCGAGCGCGGGAATGAAATCCGCAGTTTTCACCCTTGCACCGTAACAGGACTGGAAGCCGTCACGGAAGGATACATCCATAAACCGAATTTTTTTCATAAACCTCGTCTGGTTTTTATACGCTTGGTAAAATTAAAACTCCCTCGCCGCCGCCGATATGCCCTTTACCGGCTTGCATGCGCATGCACCGCTGCGGTAATCACGGCCGTCATGCGTGAGGCCTCGTCGGCCGAAGGAGAAGCCGCCATGACCGTTTTCTTCATCTCTTTCTCCCTCTTTTTCCGGCGTTTCGATTCGGCTTCTTCGAGAAGCATCTTCTCCTCCTGAAGGGCATGCTCGCTGAAAACCGATGAGAGGGCTTTTATCAGCATGTTCATCACAACGAGAAAAAGGTATACCGTCAGCATACCGATAACCATGAGAATCAATCCATCCAGAACCATACTGTTCAGTATTTAAAATTGTTATAAATTTTGAATTTCAATGTACGCAGATTAATCCACTTTCAAAACAGCTCAGGCCATCGATCCAAGCAGACCGAACGACTCGTCCTCCACCTTCCGGTGAAGGCTGTTGCCCTGCGCGTCCATGGTGACGATTGCCGGAAACGAGTCCACCTCGAAATGCCACATCGCCTCGGGAACCCCCATCTCTTCGAGAAAATCCACCCCCGTGACGGTATGGATGCATTTGGCGTAGTACTGTGCGGCGCCTCCTATGGCATTGAGATAGACCGCACCGTGCTCCTGGAGCCCCTTGAGGGTTTTCGGGCCCATCCCCCCCTTGCCGATAATGGCCCGCAGACCGAGTTTTTCGATCACATCGGCCTGGTAGGGCTCTTCGCGGATCGAGGTGGTCGGTCCTGCGGCGGTTACGCGGTAGCTGCCGTCCTCGTTTTTCATGACGACCGGTCCGCAGTGATAGAGAATGCCGCCCAGGGTATCGATGCCCTCCGGCAGGTCGTGGTGCATGACGTGATGATGAAAGGCGTCGCGACCGGTATGCATGACGCCGTTGATGATGACGATATCGCCGACCCGCAGCCTGCGCACCTCGTCCTCACCGACCGGAGCCTGCAGTACGACCTCCCTGCCGGTCAGCGGAATGCCTTCGCCCCGGGCCATTCGCCGGATTTCGTCGGTGTCTCGGTACTGCCAGCTGACGATCGATCCCGATTCGGGATCGACGAGCACGCCGAGACGGCGATAGGCCCAGCAGTTATAGGCCACCGAAACGAAAAAGCTTGCCGGAACCCGGTGTGAGGCGCCGATCTTGCAGCCGAGCAGGGTGGTCTTTCCCCCGAATCCCATGGGTCCGATGGAAAGCGTATTGGCTTTTTCAAGAATCTCCTCTTCGAGCGCCTGCAGTTCGGCATCCGCATTGGTGTCGTCAACCCGACGGAAGAGCTGTTTTTTGGCAAGTTCGTATCCGCTGGTGCGGTCGCCGCCGATTCCTACACCGATAAAGCCGGGGCTGCACCCCTGGCCCTGCGCCTGATAGACCGCGTGCAGAAGACACTTGCGTACACCGTCGAGGTCGCGTGCTGCCTTGCCGAGACCGGGAATTTCCGCGGGAAGCGAGTACTGGATGTTCTTGTTTTCGCACCCCCCTCCCTTGAGGATCAGCCGCACCTCGATTTCATCCTTTTCCCACGGCTCGAAATGGATGACCGGCACATGCCGTCCAAGATTGTTGCCCGAGTTTTTACCGCTGAGGGCATCCACCGCGTTCGGGCGAAGCTTTCCGGTGCGCGTGGCCTCGGCTACGGCCTCCTCGATTTCGCGCTTCATCATGAGCTGGTCGGCTCCCCGGGGAGAGTGGATGAAAAAGGTGGGCATGCCGGTATCCTGGCATATGGGCGATACGTTGTCCACTGCCATGTCGATGTTGACCGAGATGGCCGACATGGCGAGCCCTGCCTGCGATGCGGGGTCCTCCCGATCGATAGCTCCTGCGATGGCTCGGCGCACGTCGCCGGGCAGGTTTGCCGATGTTTCGGTAATAAGCGCGAGTACTGATTCCCTGAAATTGTTCATGGCACTGAAAGGATAGATGCTGTTAATAAACCGGCAGCCGCGCGGCCGGTCAGTTGTTTGCGGCTTTTTCGGAATCCGACTGCTTCACCAGCAGCACGGGAACACCCGCGGACCGGAAAACCGCTTCGGCCACGCTGCCCACCATGAGGCGCATGATGCCGGTTCTTCCGTGGGAACCCATGATGATCAGATCGGCTCCCCATGCAGTTGCATGATCGCTTATCACTTTTGAAGCCTCTCCTCGAAGCACATGGATATCGGCACACAGACCGTTCTTTTTTTCAGCCATGAGCACTCCTGCAAAAGCTTGCGGAATAACGTCGTCGTTCTCCTGCACAGCGAGGTTAAGGCCGTAGCTCGCCGCGGTTTTCATGGCGATGTTTTCAGGGGGCTGAACATGCAGAAACCGGACATGAGCGTTAAGCTTGCGGGCGAAGTCAATAGCATACCTGACCGCTTTGTCCGAGGTGTCCGAATAATCCGTCGGGCAGAGAATCTTTGAAAGATGGATCATAAGAGGTGCCTGATGACAGGTGAAAAAAAGAATCGTGGGCGCTGCTTTTCAAACCTTGAATCTACATTTTTTTCCGGTTAAAACATCCGTACTCCTGCAGCGTCTGCAGAGAATGCTTCATTGCCGCACTCCCGTCTCCGGAGGAAAAACCGGAGAAAGAGAGATGCTCCTGTTTCTTCGGCTGTTATATTTGATTTAATTACCGGCAGAGCGACGAGCCCCTGAAAATCCCGTTACCCGAGGAGAGGAGCAACATGGAAGCCATTCTGGAAGCACTGATCCGGCCGGATGCCTACCCCCACCCGACCGAAGCCATAACGGTGGTGGAAACCCATATTTCATGGGTATTGTTGACCGGTACCTGGGCCTACAAGATTAAAAAGCCCGTAAATCTCGGTTTTCTCGACTTTTCCACCCTCGAAAAACGGGCATACTTCTGCCATGAAGAGTTGCGCCTGAACCGACGGCTCGCACCGGAACTTTACCTCGATGTCGTACCGGTTACCCGTTCACAGGAAGCCCTCAGAATAGGGGGAAGCGGCACGGCAATCGAGTATGCCGTAAAAATGGCGCAGTTCGACCGTGCATTTGAACTCGACCGGCTGCTTGCCGGAAACCGGCTTCATGCAGAACATATCGACAGCATCATCCGGACGGTTGCCGCATTTCATCGGACCATACCGCATGCGGATCCGGATTCGGAGTACGGCAGGCCGGAAAAACTGATTCTGCCCCTGCTTGAAAATTTCCGTCATACCGAAGAGCTCGTTGCCTGCGATGCCGAAAAAGTACTGCTCGAAAAAATCAGGAGGTGGGCGCTCGATGAGCATCGCCGCCTTGCCGCCCGCTTTCTGGAAAGAAAAGCAGGAGGATTCATCCGGCACTGCCATGGAGACATGCATACCGGCAATATGGTCTGGCAAAAGGACCGGGTACTGATTTTCGACTGCATCGAGTTCAGCCCGGCGCTCTCCATGATCGACGTAACGAGCGATATCGCCTTTCTTTTCATGGATCTCGAGCACAGCGGCAACCCAGGGCTCGCATGGCGTTTCCTCAACGGCTGGCTTTCGGCTACAGGCGACTTCGAAAGCCTGCGCCTCCTGCGCTTCTACAGCCTTTACCGGGCAACGGTACGGGCAAAGGTAACCGCTATCCGTTACGAACAGGAAGCGGATGAAGCTCGCAGGCACGCCATCCGGGAGGAACACCTCTCCTATGTGCGTCACGCCTTTCACTATACGCTGCCGGTTTCGGCCCGGCTCATGATAACCTGCGGTGTTTCAGGCAGCGGAAAGAGCACGCATGGAGGGGAGATAGCCTGCCAGATGCAGGCTGTTCATATCCGCTCCGATATCGAGCGAAAGCGGCTTGCCGGCATCGGTCCGGATGCCGGCAGCCGTAACCGCGACGGTTTGGACATCTATACGGCCTCTTTCACCGAAACTACCTACCGGCGTCTTGCGGAGATCGCGGCAACAGCTCTTGAAGAGGGTTTTCCTGTTCTGGTGGACGCGACATTTCTCGAAAAAGGCGAGCGGAGGCGGTTCAGGGAGCTTGCCGCCCGATACGGCTGCCCCTTCGCCATCCTGCATTTTCATGCCGACGACGCGATACTCCGCGAGAGGGTAAAGGCGAGGTTCCTTGAAGGACGAGATCCTTCGGAAGCCGATGAAGCGGTACTGCAGCGACAGCTCGAGGCGGCCGAACCGCTCCCGGAAGAGGAACGCCCCGACGAAATCCTCATCGATACAGGCCGGGATGTCGATTACCGGGGCATCGTGCATTTCCTGCGGCACCCGGAGGCGCCGCTCTGAACGGAACCTCCGGGGCATGATTACCCGAGCACGAAAAGGAAGTCTAAACCTCGATGCCGAAAGCCAGCCGTATGCCGTATCCGGCGGCAAAACTGAGTGCTGCTACCGTAAAACTGAGGCCGACCATCTCGAAAAACCGGCTCCTGAAGGAGAGATCGCGGGCAACGGAGATGTAGTAATTGAAAAAACCGATAATGCAGACGGCTGCGGCGAAAGCCATGCCGAGACAGAGATACAAATCGTCGAACAGCAGGTAAGGGGTCACCAGCACCAGCACCGTGAGCAGATAGGCTACGCCGGTATATATTGCCGCCTTGAGAGGATTTTTTCCGCCCGGATCCGACTTGGTCGACAGGTACTCCGAAGCCGCCATGGAGAGCGCTGCGGCGAAACCGGTGATCGAGGCGGTCAGCGCCACGAGCGGAGTGTTCTGCAGGGCGAAGGTCAGACCCGCAAGCACGCCCATCAGCTCGACAAGCGCATCGTTAAGGCCGAGCACGATGGAGCCTGTGTATTTGAGGCGGTCTTCGTCGAGCAGGGTTATCAGGGCCTGTTCGTGCTCCTCCTCGTCGCGGATGATGCCGTTTATCTCCTTGAAGCTGCCCGGCATGCGGTTGTATGCGTTGTGGGCGTTCTGCTCGGATTTTTCCATGAGCTTGATGCCGAAGGTAAAACCGAACACCATGCTGACGAAGGTGTAGAACCAAACCTTCATCCTGCTGGGCGCAATATCCCTGCGGGTGTAGGTTTTCCAGACGTTGTAGTGCCGCAGCTCGTCGTCGGCGATCTGGCTGAGAATGCGGCGGTTCTTCACCCCGCTCACTTTGCGGGAAAGGTTTTTGTAGATGAAATGCTCGGTGATCTCGTTTTTCTGGAAAACGGCTACCTCCCGCGCATCGAAATCCCTGCTCTGTTTCACAAATCAACCGGTTAAAAAGTTGTTAAAGCCTCAACGGACCCGCTTAGCGCTGCAGGGTTGCCGCCTCGATCAGTTCGTTCATCCTCGAAAGAAATTCGGTAGTCGAATCCAGCCCGCCCTCGTGCAGCAGCGCCGCGTCGTAAAGCTGCCGTATAACCGTTCCGATGAGCGGATTGGCGGCATTGGCCATGTACATGCCCGAAAGGTTCCTGATAATGGGATGGGAGGTGTTAACCTCGAGAATCTTTTTGCCGGCAGGCATGTCGGCCTGCATCATCTTCATCATCCGCTCCATCTGGCTGTCGAGCGCATCCTTTCCGCTGACCAGCGTTACCGGAGAACTGACCAGCCGGTGCGACTCGACGACATCCTCGATCCGGTCTCCCAGCACATCCCTGAAAAGCCCGAGAACAGGCTGCAGCAGGTTTTCCGGCAGCGGCTCGCTCCCATCATTCTCCGCCGTTTTTGTGAAATCAATATCGGCTTTTTCGATTGATTTCAGAGGTTTTTTCTCATACTCGTGAATGGAGGGAATCACGAACACATCGACGGGGTCGCTGAGCAGCAGCACCTCGATACCCCTGTCCTGGAAATACTCGAGGTTGGGATGCGCCAGCAGCTGGCTGCGGCTGCTGCCGGAGTGAAAGTATATCTCTTTCTGATCCGGTGCCATCCGCCCGACATACTGGCCGAGGGTGACATACTCGTCCGGAGCGGTTTTCGTGCTTTCGAAACGAAGCAGCTCGATCAGCTTGTCGCGGTTGGTGAAATCCGTGTTCAGACCGATTTTCACGATGGGCCCGAACGCCTTGTAGAAGGTGCGGAACTTTTCGGGCTGCTCTTTGGCCAGGCCCTCAAACCAGCCGAGAATCTTTCCGGTGAGAATCTGGCGGATTTTGGCCATCACCGGGCTCGACTGGACGATCTCCCTCGATACGTTGAGCGAGAGATCTTCGGTATCGACAACGCCAACCAGAAAACGAAGGTATTCCGGCAGCAGGTCGCGGCACTCGTGCTGGATCATCACTTTTTTTACGTAGAGCTGGGGACCGCGGTTTTCAAGCTCGCTCTGGCGGTAGAGCAGCTCTGGCGGGGCTTCCTTCGGCAGGAAAAGCAGCGCCTTGAAACTCACCATGCCTTCGACGGAAACATGCAGATAGTCGAGAGGGTCCTGAAAATCGTTGGCGACGAACTTGTAGAACTCGTTGAGCTCCTCCTCCTTCATTTCGCTCTTCGAACGCTGCCAGAGCGCCGTCACGCTGTTGATCTGCCTTCCGCCCAGGGTGATGGGAAAATCGACGAAATTTGAATACTTCTTGATGATATGCTCGATACGGTACTCCTCGGCGAACTCTTTCGACTCCTCCTTGAGCCTGAAGGAAATGGTGGTGCCCCGTCCGGCTTTTTCGATCTTTTCGATGGTGTAGGTGCCTTCTCCCGAAGAACGCCACCGGTAGCCTTCGGAACCGGGCCTGGCGCTTCTGGTTTCAACCGTCACCTCGTCGGTCACCATGAATACCGAGTAGAAACCCACGCCGAACTGGCCGATCAGATTGCCGTCGAGCTCCTTCTGCTGATCCTTCAGGGCCTGCATGAAACCGAGTGTCCCGGATTTGGCGACGGTGCCGAGATTGGCAATCAGCTCCTCCTCGCTCATGCCGATGCCGTTGTCCTCGATAACGAAGGTAAGCTCCTTCGGATCGACGGTTATCCTGATTCCGGGATCGCCCTCTCCTTCCAGAAGATCCTGGTCGGTAAGCGCATTGAAGCGCACCTTGCTCAGGGCGTCTGAAGCGTTGGAAATAAGCTCTCTGAGAAAAATTTCCGGATGGGTATAGAGCGAATGGACGATGAGGTCCAGAAGCTGTTTCATTTCGGCCTTATATTCGAACTCCTGCACTGATGAACCGTTGTTGCTGCTCATAATTGCACACTGGTTTGGTTAATTCATTAGAAAAATCATTCCGGCATCGGAATGAAAAGACAAAAACAAGGGCATGTGCTCCGCGCCATGCAATCGAGGGGTAAATTTAAGCGAGGGATTGAAATATAACAAACGCCCCGTAACCGACCCGCAGGGCGAAGGGCCGGCTTCAGCTGCAATGAGCCCCTGCGACTTGCGGGTCAATCAGGCCCTCCGGGGGCTACTGCACCCTGCGAAGTTTTTTGCGGGCAGCCATTTCACCCTCATAGACCCGTTTGAGACCGTCTCCGAGGGCTTTTTCGATATCACGAATATTGGAAACAAGCCGGCTCATTCCCGATATCTCGACCGAGGCCGCCTGGTCCGATCCCCACATGGCGCGGTCGAGCGTGACATGACGCTCGATGAAGGTGGCTCCAAGAGCCACGGCCGCCCATGTGGTGGCAAGACCGACCTCATGGCCCGAGTAGCCAACCGGTATATCCGGCCAGGCGGCTTTCAGCGTTTCGATCACGCGAAGGTTCAGCTCCTCGACCGGACACGGATAGGTTGAATTGGTATGCGCCACAAGCAGGTTGGCGATGCCGAGCTCGCTTATCGCCATGGATATCTCCTCCATGGTCGACATGCCGGTGGAAATGATGAGAGGGCGTCCTGTCGATGCCGTTTTTTTCAGAAGCGCCAGATCGGTGAGCGAAGCCGACGCAGCCTTGTAGCAGGGCGGGTTGAACTGCTCCATAAAATCGACCGCCTCCTCGTCCCAGCAGGACGCGAACCAGTGAATGCCTTTCTCCCGGCAGAATGCGTCGATTTCTGCATACTCCTCGCGGCCGAACTCGACCTTGTACCTGTAATCGATATAACGCATCCTGCCCCAGGGGGTATCGCGCTCGATATCGCGCTGGTCGGCAGGCACGCAAAGCTCCGGCGTGCGCTTCTGGAACTTCACGGCGTCGCATCCGGCAAGGGCTGCCCCTTCGATGAGCTGCCGCGCCACATCGAGCGACCCGTTATGGTTGATGCCTATTTCAGCGATAACGTATACCGGATGAGAGTCTCCGACATATCTGTTTCCGATTTTTACTTCCGCCATACAATCCTTGAAAAAATTAATAAAAAAACCTGCGAAGACCGCAGTGCGGCTCAGGCCGGCAGCGGAGCGTCCGTCCGGAGGGCGATCAGCCATTCGGCGAAATCCCTGAAGGCTCCGTATCCCCCTTTTTGCCGGGAGACATAGTGAACAAAAGGCTCCACGAAAGACATGGCGTCGCCGGGGCATGCGGTAATGCCCCGGGGGGATATAGCCCCGATGATGCCGAGGTCGTTGACATCATCGCCGATATAAGCGAGCTCGTGCAGCTCCAGGCCGGTATCCCGGAGAACCGACGGAAGTTTTGAAAGCTTGTCTTTCACGCCGAGATAGAGGTGCGGCATCCGCAGCTTTTCTGCGCGGCGGGCAATGCTCGGCGACACCTCGCCGGTCATGATCGCGGTATCGACACCGTGATCCCTGAGCCTCTCGACACCCATGCCGTCACGGATGGAATAGCGTTTCATCACCTCTCCCGTCTCGCCGTAATACACCCCGTTATCGGTGAATACGCCGTCATTGTCCGAGATGACCAGCCTGATGCCGGCGGCACGCCGCCGAAGTTCCGCGTTTCCGAGTTCGATCATGAGTGAGTGCAGAAAAAAAATATCATAAAAAAGGACGGGGATCACCCGCCCGACCGTCCGATCTTCCCCGCAAATATAGAACATTTCTGTGTCTTTAAAGCCCTCCGGCAAAAAACGCATCGTCCGGCGGCTGCAGAAAAAAAGTTACCAACAGGTTATCCACATTTTTTTCAACATCCCCGGCAACGGCTTTAACTGCATGAGTAACGCAATACGGCGTATTCCGGAAACAACGCGAAAAACCGGTTATCCTGTTTAAAAACATTTATGTAGCAAACAAGGAAATCCTGCCGGTACTGCTCTGACGCAATAATTTTTCCGGCATGAGACGCCGTATTACCCCAGAACCCTGGAGGTTGTCAACAAATATCCGGCGCAATACGGCAGGAGTAAGAAAAGAATACTTCACCGCAAAAAAAACATCCCGATTCATACGTTCGGCGGTACGACCGCATCACCGGACGGTGCCCGAAATGAACCTGCTGAACATCCGGAGCTAATATCGGCAGCGATAAACAGAGGTGTCGAAAAAACGGAATATCTGTAAAAGAGAAAGAAAAAAACTGCGAACTATGTCGGAACAGATACAAGCGCCCTGAAGCCTGAAAATAAAAACCGGCTCTCTCAGTTTTACATGAACGAGCCGGTAGCAGGGAGAAAACCTCTAAAGAACAATAACCACACAACCTTTAATACACAACAAAAAAAAAGGCGATTTTGTTCAGGAAAACACAAATATTTTTCACCCGTTTTCATTCCGGAGCCCCATACCGGTCATGGCCGAGGGATTCACCCACCTGTTGTACTCCGCCTCCGTTACATAACCGCTCAAAAGAGCGGCTTCTTTGAGTGAAAGCTTTTCCTGAAAGGCTTTCCAGGCGATTTCCGATGCCCTGTCGTATCCGATGTGAGGGTTGAGGGCCGTTGCAAGCATCAGGGAACCTGCCAGATGACCGTCGATAGCCTCCCTGTCAGGCTCTATGCCCTGAACACATCTTGCGGTAAACGACAGGCATGCATCGCCCAGCAGCTCGGCCGACTGCAGAAAGGCCGTGATCATGACTGGTTTGTACACATTCAGCTCGAGCATGCCTCCTGATCCGGCCACCGAAAGCGTTACGTCGTTACCCATTACCTGCGCACACACCATAGTGAGTGCTTCGGCCTGCGTGGGATTGACCTTTCCCGGCATGATCGACGAACCCGGCTCGTTTGCAGGAAGCACCAGCTCACCGATGCCGCAGCGCGGCCCCGAAGCGAGAAGCCGGATATCGTTTGCGATTTTCATGAGGCTTGTGGCCAGAAGCTTCAGGGCTCCGTGCGAACCCAGAAGCGCATCGTGTGACGCCAGCGAGGCAAAGGGATTGGGGGCCGCCATAAAGGGATAACCTGTCAGCGAAGCGATGTTCCCGCACGCTTTTTCGGCGAACCCCGCCGGAGCGTTGAGGCCGGTACCGACCGCGGTGCCCCCAAGTGCCAGCATGGCGAGAGGCTGTAGGGAACTTTCGAGCCAGCCGATACCGTGCGCAACCTGGGCGGCATAACCGGAAAACTCCTGGCCGAGCGTCAGCGGAGCCGCATCCATGAGATGCGTACGTCCGGTCTTTATGATTCTTTCGAACGCCTCTGCTTTTTCCGAAAGCGCTGCATGAAGCTGCCGGATGGCGGGAAGGGTTTTCGCCGAGAGCGAGCTGAAGGCGGCGATGTACATGGCTGCAGGAAAAACATCGTTGGAAGACTGCGACATGTTGACGTCGTCGTTGGGGTGCAGCAGCCTTTGGCCCTCTCCCTGGCGGTTTCCGAGCAGCACATGAGCACGGTTGGCGATCACCTCGTTGACGTTCATATTGGTGTGGGTGCCCGATCCGGTCTGCCAGACAACCAGCGGAAAATGGTCGAACAGTTCTCCCCGAATGAGCTCGTCGCACACGAGAGCAATCGCATTCATCTTTTCCGGAGAGAGAACCCCAAGCTCGCAATTGGCGATTGCCGCAGCTTTTTTCACATACCCCAAAGCCCTTATCACCTCACGGGGCATCGAACCCGGAGGGCCTATCCTGAAGTTCATGAGCGAGCGCTGCGTCTGTGCCCCCCAGTATTTCGCGGCAGGCACCAGCACCTCGCCCATGGAGTCTTTTTCTCGTCTGTCGTTCATGGCTGCATGGCGTTGTCGTTGATCGGGGCGATCCTTCACGACTCCTCACGCAGAAGCATGTTGCGGCATTCCCGCAACTCCTCCGACCTCCGGGCGTCGGCTTCGGGAAATCTGAGGTCAAGCCCCTGAAACATGTCGAGAATAATGCGCGAGACCAGAAGCCTCGTATTCTTCTTGTCGTCGGCCGGAATGACGTACCAGGGAGCGTAGCTGGTGCTGGTTGCCGAAAGGCAGGCTTCATAGGCCTTCATGTATTCACGCCAGTACTGGCGCTCTCCGATGTCTGCCATGCTGAACTTCCAGCTCTTTTCCGGCTTGTCGATCCTTTCCAGAAAACGCTTGCGCTGCTCCTCCTTCGACAGGTGCAGAAAAAATTTCAGAATCCGGGTGCCGTTCCGGTAGAGGTGCCGTTCAAGCTCGTTGATCGACCGGTATCGCTGTTTCCAGACGTCGCCGTTTTTCATACGCACCTCGGGAATCCCCTGACGCACGAAAATTTCGGGGTGGACACGCACGATGAGCACCTCTTCATAATAGGAGCGGTTGAAAATGCCGATGCGCCCCCGCTCCGGCAGGACGCAGTTGGTTCTCCAGAGAAAATCGTGATCGAGTTCATGCGGCGAAGGGTGCTTGAAACTGTAAACCTGGCACCCCTGCGGATTGACTCCCGACATGACATGACGTATCACGCTGTCCTTGCCTGCGGCGTCCAGGGCCTGAAAAATCAGGAGTACCGCATACCGGTTGTCGGCATAGTGGCGCTGCTGGATTTCACTGAGCTGTCTGACGTGCCGGTCGAGCACCGCAGTGCACTCTTTTTTTGAGGAGTAGAGAGGAGGCTCGAGGGTGGGAAGTACCGAAAGATCCATCGGCACACCCTGCTGAACACGATATTTTTCAGGAGAGATCACACTGTTCATAACCGCTGTTTTTCAACAGTTAGGAAAGACGGGGAACGGCAAACAAAAACTATACAGTAGAAACGGATTAAGCCGGCAGTTCGTTCGTTTAGCCCGACCGGAGGCGCCCCCTCTCTCTTCCTGAAAAACCGCAGGCGACAAAAAAAACCGCGAAGGGCAAGCGGAAAAACCCTTCGCGGCAGGAAACAGGGATGCAGCGAAACCCCAACTTCAGGGGTTCATCAACAAAACCGCTTATGCGTAAACCTTGTTATAGTTGTCGATGGCATGCACCACGCTCTGGCGCGCGATTTCGGCATTCTGGAACTGCTCGACAAGAACGGTTTTATGCTCGAGAGCCTTGTACTCTTCAAAAAAGTGCTGGAGCTCGGAGTTGAAGTACGGAGGAAGCTGATCGATATCGTTGATACCGTTCATGCTCACGTCATCTTCGGCAACGGCAATGATCTTGTCGTCGCCCTCGCCATGATCGACCATGCGCATAACACCGATCACTCTTGCCCTCACCAGGCACAGCGGAACAATATCGCACTGGGAAATCACCACGATATCGAGCGGATCGTGATCGTCACCGAGCGTTTTGGGAATGAAGCCGTAATTGGCAGGATAGAATACCGAGGAAAAAAGTACCCGGTCGAGCTTCAGCATGCCGGTCTTCTTGTCCAGTTCATACTTTGTTTTACTGCCTCGTGAAATCTCGATAATGGCATTGACAATATTAGGCTGATCTTCTCCTATCTCAACATGATGCCAGGGATTGAAATTCATAACGGATGTCTTGAATTGGTTATAGGTCAAACACGGAAAAGCCGTGGCATTATAGCATTTTTTTTCAAAGGCTTCAAGAGAGACGGCAAGAGAATCTCAGCTTTCGGCTTTCTGCTGAAAATACGCTCTCGTTTCGGCAGCGACCACAGGACTCAGCACCAGCAGCGACACAAGGTTCGGCAGAGCCATGAGCGCGTTGGCGATGTCGGCGAAGGTCCAGACCACCTGCAGCGAAGCGACCGAACCGACCATGACCGCCGCTACCCATGCCCAGCGGTAGGGCACGACAAGCTGTTTGCCGAACAGGTATTCCATGGCTTTTTCGCCGTAGTACGACCAGCCGAGAATGGTTGAAAATACGAAAGTCAGCAGCCCGAAGGTAA
Organism: Chlorobium sp.; assembly: GCF_021740465.1. Lineage (GTDB taxonomy): Bacteria > Bacteroidota > Chlorobiia > Chlorobiales > Chlorobiaceae > Chlorobium. The sequence continues at coordinate 137,672 of NZ_JAIOZR010000001.1, forward strand.
GCACGGCATTGCCGATATAGGGTACTTCGTTGAAGGCTGCGTTGGTAAGTTCCGCACCTTTCAGCCCGCTCTGCCACATGCCGGAGTTGACCACGACGATGCCGGTAACTGCGCACAGCACAACCGTATCCCAGAATGTACCGGTTGCCGAAATCAGCGCCTGGCGCACCGGATGGCTGGTCTGTGCTGCTGCTGCGACAATGGGAGCACTGCCGAGTCCCGATTCGTTGGAAAAAAGGCCGCGAGCGATACCGAAACGCATGGCCTCCCGCACTCCCGCTCCGGCAAATCCGCCGAGAGCGGCCTGGCCGTTGAATGCCGACGAAAAGATGAGCTGCAGGGTTTCGGGCAGCGAGTCCTGGCGAAGAAACAGCAGCACAAAGCACCCGATAACGTAGAGCAGCGCCATGAATGGCACCAGGTACTCGCACACCTTCGCGATCGACTTGATGCCGCCGATGATCACCACCGCAGTGAACACCGTAAGCAGCACGCCGGTGATCCAGGGGGCAATATTGAAATTGCTCTCGACCATCGCGGCTATGGAGTTGGCCTGCACCATGTTGCCGATGCCGAATGATGCGACTACGGTGAACACAGCGAACAGCACGGCGAGCCACTTCATGTTCATGGCTTTCTCGAGCACGTACATAGGTCCGCCCGAAACCGTCCCGTCCCCGCCCACGACCCGGTACTTCACCGAAAGCAGCGCCTCGGAATATTTGGTAGCCATACCGAACACGCCGGTCAGCCACATCCAGAGTACCGCACCAGGTCCTCCTGCGGCTACCGCAGTGGCAACACCGACGATATTACCGGTACCGATGGTGGCGGCAAGCGCCGTCACCAGAGCGCCGAAGTGGCTGATCTCACCCTCACCCTCCCTTGTTCTTGTAAGCGACATACGGATGGCGCTGAAGGTGTGCTTCTGGATGAATCCAAGCCTGAACGTAAGAAACAGATGGGTGCCGAACAGCACGGCAAGCAGGGGCACGCCCCAGACATATCCGCTGATCTGGTCAAGAAGTTTTTCAAGTCCGCTCACGCTGCCTCCGGAATCGGGTTAAGGATAAAAGCTGGTAACATCAGATCAAGCTTGAAAATACGGTATTGTACGCTAAGTGCATGAACCCGTCGATTCTTTTTTTACCCCCTATCTTTGTATCTTTGCGGCTTACAGCGATTTTTCACCTTCCGCAGTAGCGGAAACACACTGAGCAAAGCATGGACGCAGCCTTGAATAAGGAAACCGCAAAACGGAAAACCTTTGCCATCATCAGCCACCCTGATGCCGGCAAAACCACCCTTACCGAAAAGTTTCTGCTTTTCGGCGGCGCGATCCAGACAGCCGGAGCGGTCAAGAGCAACAAGATCCGCAAGACGGCCACCAGCGACTTCATGGAAATCGAAAAGCAGCGAGGCATTTCGGTAGCCACCTCGGTGATGGGATTCGAATACAGGGGGCGCAGGGTCAACATTCTCGACACGCCCGGCCACAAGGATTTCGCCGAAGACACCTACCGCACCCTCACGGCCGTCGACAGCGTCATTCTGGTCGTCGACTGCGTCAAGGGCGTCGAAGCCCAGACCGAAAGGCTTATGGAGGTCTGCTCGATGCGCAATACTCCGGTCATCATCTTCATCAACAAGATGGACCGCGAAGGCAAAAACCCTTTCGAGTTGCTCGACGAACTCGAACACAAGCTTCAGATACAAGTCCGTCCACTCACCTGGCCAATCAGCCAGGGCCAGACCTTCAAAGGGGTCTACAACCTTTACCGGAGAGAGCTGAACCTGTTCGAGGCCAACGCCACCAGAATCGGCGAAACGCTCATCAAGATCAAAAGCCCCGAAGATCCGGAACTGGAAAAGTGGATTCCGGAAAGCTTCTGCGAGAGGCTGAGGGAGGAGGTCTCCCTGATAGAGGGGGTCTACGAGCCCTTCAACCCGGAGCTTTACCGCGACGGCCTTCTGGCGCCGGTCTTTTTCGGAAGCGCCATCAACAACTTCGGCGTACAGGAGCTGCTTGAAACGTTTCTGGCCATAGCCCCGAGCCCGCATGAGCGGGAGGCCGCACAGAGGGTAGTAAAAGCTTCGGAAGAGGCCATGACCGGTTTCGTATTCAAGATCCACGCCAATCTGGACCCCAACCACCGCGACCGGACCGCCTTTTTCAGAATCTGTTCAGGCAAGTTCGAGCGCAACAAGTTCTACTACCACACCCGCCTCGGCAAGAAAATCCGGTTCTCGAGCCCCACGCAGTTCATGGCTAACGAAAAAAGCGTGATCGACGAAGCCTGGCCGGGGGATGTGATCGGCCTGTACGACAACGGTTCGCTGAAAATCGGCGACACGCTCACCGAAGGCGAGGATCTGCAGTTCCGGGGCATTCCGAGCTTTTCGCCGGAAATTTTCAAGTTGCTTGAAAACCGCGACCCGCTCAAGACCAAGCAGCTCGACAAGGGAATCCGGCAACTCACCGAAGAGGGTGTGGCGCAGCTCTTCGTGCAGTACGGCAGCCGCAAAATCGTAGGCACGGTGGGCGAACTGCAGTTCGACGTCATCAAGTTCCGCCTCGAACACGAGTACGGCGCCCAGTGCGACTTCATGCCGCTCCGCTACCACAAGGCATTCTGGATAACCAGCGACAACAAGGTGCAGCTCGAGGAGTTCATGCGCCGCAAATCGACCGCCATAGCGCTCGACCGCGAAGAGCACCCGGTGTTCCTGGCCGAAAGCGAATGGATGCTGAAGGTCGCCCGCGAGGACTACCCCGAACTTGAATTCCACGCCACCTCCGAATTCAAGACCGCCGGGGAGTGATTTCCTCTCCCGCCTGAAATGCCAAAGCCCGTCTCGCGACGGGCTTTACGTATCATACAATTTCACCTATGACCCTGACTCCCCCCGACCCGGGATTTCCCTCTTTGCCAGCCCGCGCAGAGCACTTGCTCATGCCCCGGTATTGCCGTAATTCCGGAAAGGAGTAGCGTGATCTTCATCAGGTGGCTCGGCTCGATTCGGAAGCTGATAGCATGGATGTTTGATTTGTTTTGTACATTATGAGGTAACACATAAAGCACATCACCATGATCGCAATCAGCACAACCGAACTGCGGAAAAACCTGCGGAAGTATCTGAACCTCGTCCAGAAGGAACGAGTCATCATTCAGTGCGGGAAAAGCGAAACCTATGAAATCATTCCCGCCCGCAAGATCAGTGACAAAGACTCCTGTTATTCCAATCAGGAGCTCCTCAGCGTACTGAAAGAGTCAGAGGATGACATTGCCAAGGGTCGCATCCGTGAGGTCAATGACGTCAGGGACTTATGGGAAAATATTCCATAATCGTAACCCAAAGGGCCGACAGCGATCTTAAACACTGGCATCAGAGCGGTAACAAGTCCGTTCAGCGCAAGATCGAAAAAATCTTCAACGAACTTCGGGAACATCCAACGAAAGGAAGCGGGAAACCGGAACAGCTCAAAGGAGAGCTGTCGAAATACTGGTCGAGAAGACTGAACAAAAAAGACCGGCTCATCTATCGCATCGACGAAAACGTTGTCATCGTTTACATCCTTTCCCTCTGCGGCCATTACGACGACACGTAAAAAAACAGTTGAACCGGCTGACAGGAACTCGCTCTAATCCTGTTCAGTTGTTCGGGTATGCTCCATCATTGGAATATACCCCACTGCAATTAAACTTCATGTTTTCAGTCACGACCCTGAGTTCCGTACGAACTTGAATTCCACGCCACCTCCGAATTCAAGACCGCCGGGGAGTAACCTCCCTTCCCCGCCTGAAAATACGTTTGACGGACAGGGCTCCGGATCTCTGGGAAGCCCTGATGACTGGAACTGAACACCCAACGAGGTAAACGCAGTAACGCAAACCTTCAGGCATGAAAACCCGGAACTTGCCGCATGTAACTCACCAGCAATCTGAATGGCTCAGGCAAAAAAATCAGGGAAAAAATGTAAGTTTACCCGGTAGCGATAATGAGCCTCCCCTGCCCTGCATGATGGAATATCACAGCAAAAACCTGAACCTGATTCATACGAGAAGTAATGGAAATTAAAACCGATCTCTATTTGGGTGACTGCCTGAATATCCTCAAAGAGCTGCCGGACAACTCGGTAGACCTGATATTCACCTCACCGCCATATGCAGATCAAAGAGAAAAAACCTATGGCGGAATTCATCCGGATAAATACGTTGCGTGGTTCCTGCCTATAACTGAACAACTCCTGAGAGTCCTCAAACCTACCGGCACGTTTGTTCTCAACATAAAGGAAAAGGTTGTCAACGGAGAAAGAAGTATCTACGTGATGGAGCTCATCCTTGAGATGAAAAGACAACAGGGCTGGTTTTGGACCGAGGAGTTCATCTGGCATAAAAAAAACTGCTATCCCGGTAAATGGCCAAACCGGTTCAGAGACTCCTGGGAAAGACTGATACAGTTCAATAAAAGCAAGCAGTTCTACATGAACCAGGAAACCGTCATGGTTCCTATGGGCGAGTGGTCGAAAAGCCGTCTCAAAAGGCTCAGTGAAACAGACAAAACCCGTGATGAATCCAAAGTCGGCAGTGGATTCGGGAAAAACATTTCAAACTGGCTTGACCGGGAAAAGGCATATCCAACAAATGTACTCCATCTGGCAACCGAGTGTAACAACAAAAACCACAGTGCTGCATTTCCGCAAGGACTTCCGGAATGGTTCATCAAGCTCTTCACCAAAGAAGGCGACACGGTACTCGACCCGTTCATGGGCTCCGGCACAACCAACGCTGTAGCCAAAAGAATGAAAAGAAACTCGATCGGCATAGAAATTGTCCCTGAGTACTACGAGATGGTCAGAAACGAACTCGAACCGACGGAACTTTACCTGCTGGAAAAAAAGAACAGCTATGCAACAAATCTCCCTGAATTTCTTGTACCGTGTATATTGACGTATTACGATACCTTCCCTTTTCTTCCCTTCTCTTACTGATTACAATACTCTACAGCCTTCCTCCCTATCCTTTGATTGCTTCACTTTTCGCTTTGTTTCTTATGGTTTTGTGATTAATTTGTGAGATTTCACAAGGCGTGTCACAAAAACAGGGGAATCGGCGATATGGGCGTGAAGGTTATCGAGCGAAAAGCAGCGTCGGGAGATATAGCGTTTTCGATAGACGTTTATCATAAAGACTTCGGGCGTTTCCGGCAGTCTACCGGATTAAAGGCAAGCCAGAAAGACCGTAAGGCGTACGCCAAAGCGAAGGCTGAGACGGAAGAGCAGCGACGACAGATTGAAAAGCAGCTTGAGCGGGATCCTGCCGGCACATTCAGCAGGAAAGCAAGACAGACGGATGATTTTCTTGATTACTATCGGAGCTACGCAGAAAAAGGGAGACATTCCGTTTTTATGAATGTTATACCGATTCTCCAGCGGTTCACCGGGGGCAAGCTATTGTTCAGTGAACTGAATTCTATCTGGTTGGAACGGTTCAAAGCGCACCTACTGACTATTGAGACTATCAGCCAGAACACGGCGACGGATTATCTCCGTTCCGTGAAAACAGTCATTCGGGCAGCTTGGAGGCTTGGGTACATCGAGCAGGATTTTACCGGCAAAGTATCGGGAATAAAGAAGGTTGCCATTGAGACGGAATTCCTTCAGGTCGAGCAGCTCAAGGCGTTGCATCGGGCGGAATGCAGTAATGAGATGATTAAGCAAGCGTTCTTTTTCGGTTGCTTCACCGGGCTAAGAATTTCAGATATTGAGGCGCTCACATGGCAGAAGGTTTCTTTGGTCAATGGAGTCCCGTACATCCGCTTTCAGCAGGTTAAGACGGGCCAGTATGAAAACTATCCTCTTACTGCCGATGCCGTGAAGGTTCTGCAAGCTGTTCGGGGGATCTATGCGGAATTCGCTCCAGAGGGTAGCGATAGCGTGTTCATCCTTCCGAGTCGGAGCCGATTGGGGCAGATTCTTCACGTCTGGGGATTATCGGCAGGGTTGAAATTTCGGTTACACTTCCATGTTTCCCGGCACACCTTCGCCACATCGGCGCTTACTGCCGGCGTGGATCATTATACGGTTTCAAAACTGTTAGGACATACGGACATAGGGACTACGCAGCGATATATAAGGCTTGTTGATTCCAAGAGGCTTGCAGCGGTTCAGTCGTTACCAGACGTGCTTCAGTCATTCCCGGCGGATCAGGCAGTGTTCCCGGCGCCACCAGCAGCAGCCGGCACGGGAAAGAGCACGCTATCTAAGGCGCTTGAGGTGAAAGGCCAGAAGATTGCAGCGGCGTTATCGTTGCCTCGGGATGATGACGGGCGCTATCTGTTCGACGGGCAGCGATATACAGCGGTTGAACTTGCAATTGAGGTTCAGTAAACAACAATAAAACAAGTGGATGATATGAATATTCATTGGGGCGTCATCAAGGTTCTTCAGGATGCAGCGGAATCCTTTATTGAGAAAGAGCAAGGCAAAGCGAGGTTTCACCGGGAACAACAGCTTTGCTGTGGCGCAATGACAGATGAGGGCTTAAAGCATGACCGGATAGTTAAAGAAGGATATCGGCGCATTACTGAGGTCGAGACGTTCCGGGAAAAGCTGTCTGATGTTGCGACTACGGAGGATATTGATTCTTTGTTGAGCGATAGGGTTCGGGGGTGGCTCATTTTAGGAATGGCGAGTAAGGCTGATGCCAGCCGGTGGACGAAAGAACTTGTCGATTCGGGAGAATGGAGCTTAAAAAAAGGATTGATGCCGTATGAGCAGTATTTCATGTTTCAGGCTCATAATCTCCTACGGCGGCTCCCGGCTGATTTATCGGAACCAGTCGATCAAGCACACAGTTTAAACGCTGAATCCCGATGCTTACAGTTCATCGAAGAACGCCATAAACTGGCGGCTCCTGATGATCAACTGCTTTATCTCCCATTAAAAGGAGGGCGGAGACCGGTTGGAGCGAAAACCAAGACAGGTTATATCGCAAAGCTATATGATGATTTTAAGAAAGAGTCTCCAGTTTTGGTTGCGCTATCAGTGTTTGAGCAGGCATTTAAGACATACAAAAGGCAATTGAACGAGAAAAAGAATAGGTAGAAATAAGGACACCTTATACCTATTCGTCCTTCCTATAAATCCATTAGTAACATGCACTTGCAGTTAACAGAACTTCAAGTAAACATGTTGCTATTATGGAAAGCACACTTCTTACCAGACCTGAGAAAAAGTTCTTCTCTACTCCTGAGCTTGTCACTTTCCTGCATGACTATGCGGGCATGACTGTTTCCAAATCGACAGTATTCAAGTGGTCGATGCTTGGGAAAATTCCTTGCCAGAAAGCGCCAAACGGCAGACTCCTTTTTCCCGTGGATAAGGTTCAGCAATGGATCGAGAGCGGCAGCGTCGAGCAAGGGGAGGGCTGAGCGATGACGCGAAAAAGCAAAAGCCTCACCGGGCGAAAGGTGAGGCTTAAGAAGGAAATTGATGCTGATGGGCGAGACCAGCGGGAACAGTCTCAAAATATCCAGCCTGCCGATAATTTCAAAGCCTTCGAGACCTACGAGCGAAATGTCCGGCGGGCCTGCATTGATGCTTACGTGCTCCTGAAGGACTTCCCGTCACGCTTGCGATTCAGCTACTTCGTCGGCTCAGATGGCAAGCTTCTTGCGCGTTGCGAACGGAGGGCAGGTCAATGACAAATCAACAGCGCCCACACGGCAAGAATTCGACCGGGCTATTCGACGATAGCCTGATTCTCAGGTTAAGAGCTTTCCTTGTTCAGCTCAACCGATTCATGGGAGGGCTTGGATTATGACCAGTATCATTGACGAGATCAGAGCCGAAGCGTTTGAGTCGGAGCCAGAAAAAAAAGATGTTTTGGGATTGTCTGGAATGTCACTTTTGTCACCAAATGAGATTCTTGAGCAGCTTCTTGAGCAGATCGAGCCGGTCAATTTTACCGGATTCACGGGCGGCGGAGAGGTTCGAGCAGTTCATCACCGAATCTATTCTATCAAAAGCGTTGTCCGTTTGGCTGAGTGCAAGAACTGGGGCTTATGCAAAAGAAACGGGGCGGTTTATGTTTTCACCGGGTCGCATTGGCGGCGGGTCGAGGATGACGATATGGAAGCGTTCTTGGGTACGGCGGCGCTCCGGACAGGCGTTCCGAGGTATCGGGCAGATGATTACAAATTCCGGGCAGAGCTGTTAAAGCAGTTTCATAGCGAGGCGCATCTAACCCAGCCGGACATGGGCACGGGTCGAACACTCATCAACCTGCAGAACGGGACATTCGAAATTACACAGTCCGGCCAGCAGTTACGAGAGTTCCGGCGCGCGGACTTTCTGACGCACGTTTTACCATTCGAGTACAGGGAGGATGCTAAGGCGCCTTTGTTCCGGTCGTTCCTTGAGAGAGTTTTACCGGATCCGGATTCGCAGCGAGTTTTAGCGGAGTTCGTGGGTTACGTCTTCATCCGTGGGTTGAAACTCGAAAAGGCGCTCATGCTTTACGGCGGCGGCGCGAACGGGAAGAGCGTCTTTTTCGACATACTTCTTGCCCTGCTTGGGTCAGACAATGCCAGCAGCTACAGCCTTGCCAGCTTGACCGACAGCCGAAATGCTTACTACCGGGCGATGCTTGCGGATAAGCTTGTGAATTACGCTTCTGAGATTAACAGTAAGGTCGAAGCAAGCATATTCAAACAGATCGTTTCAGGTGAGCCGGTCGAAGCGAGGTTACCGTACGGGAAACCCTTTATTCTGAAGGAATACGCGAAACTGATTTTCAATGCGAACGAACTGCCGAGAGATGTTGAACACACGAACGCATATTTTCGGCGGTTCCTGATTATTCCGTTCACGGTTACGATTCCTGAGCACGAGCAGGACAAGCAGTTGGCCGGTAAGATAATTGCTTCGGAATTGCCGGGCGTTTTTAATTGGGCGTTAGAAGGCTTGCGACGGTTACTCCAACAGAAAAACTTCAGCAATTGCGATGCCGCACGGCACGCGGTCGATCAGTATAAACGTGAAAGCGATTCTGTTCAAATGTTCGTTGACGATCGAGCGCTTGAGCCTTCAGGTGTTGGCTTCGAGACACTGGGAGACCTCTACAAAGGCTATAAGAGCTTTTGTGCTGATGACGGTTACCGAGAATTAAATAAGCGGAATTTCTCAAAGCGTTTGGAGGCTTGCGGGTTTGAGAAGGTCAAGAGGGGTACCGGGTGGGGCTTCGGTTGTTCCCGGCGCGCGGATGAGGAGCCGTTTTAGTGACAAAAGTGACATTTATGACAGTGGTAAAACAATCTTTTTTTTGAGCGTAATGTTTGAGTACCGTTATCACTTGGAGCGGAGCGGATCGAAACATATCTGCCCGGCATGCCAGCAGCGGCGCTTTGTTCGGTACGTTGATACCGTGACCGGCGAACAGATTGCTGACGATGTAGGCCGATGCGACAGAGAGGATTCATGCGGTTATCACCTGAGACCGAGTGAGTACTTAAGGCAGGCAGGCGCAAGGCCGCCAGCAGCACCGAGACGAAAGGGGCCGATACTTGAGCCTGAGCCTTCGCTTATTGATGCAGAGATGGCGAATAAGAGCCTTAGGAATTACAATGAGAACAATTTCGCGTGGTGGCTTGCCAGCGTGTTCGGGATTGAGAAAGCTTTCGAGCTTGTCGATGCTTATCACGTTGGCACGTCGAAGCATTGGCCGGGAGCTTCGATATTCTGGCAGCAGGACGTTGCAGGCAGGATCAGGAGCGGGAAAATCATGCTCTATAACGCAGAGACGGGGCGCAGGGTGAAAGAACCGTTTAATCATACCAATTGGGTACACAAGGTTCTCAATATCGAGCCTTTCCACCTGAAACAGTGCCTGTTCGGAGAGCACCTGCTTATCAGGGAAGAAAAGCCCGTTGCCCTTGTTGAGAGCGAAAAGACGGCTATCGTTGCTGCAGGATTCATCCCGGAATACTCATGGCTGGCGCTCGGCGGCAAGAGAGGCAATACAGACAAGACACGGGAGGCACTGCGAGTATTGCGGAACCGCAAGGTAACGTTATTCCCTGACTTGGGCGCGTTCGACAAATGGAGCGAGATTGCAAAGGGAATGCCTGGCTTTACGGTGAGTGATATTCTTGAGAGACGAGCAACCGACACGGACAGGGCTGCAGGGTTGGACTTGGCAGATTATCTCTTGATGGAAAACAGGCAGGCGCTTTCAGCTTGAGATAGAACGGCGGCTATGGGAGAGCCAGCGAGAAGATCCAGCAGCGCGCCGATATGGCGGCAAGGATCGGGGTTCAGATGAAGGTTTTACATTACAAACAATCGGCACGAGCCGGACAAACGGGAAAGCACATGAGTAGAAAAAGAGAGAGTTGGGGGAGTGTTACGAGGATAGCAGACAGAGCGTTCAGGGAAACGGGGCCGGTTTTTTCTGAGAAAATCTTCCCGCTCCTAACTCCTGAATTATCTGAGACCATTGCCGATGTATCCCGGCGAGCCTTTGAATCAGACTTTATCAACTCTCAGGAGGTGCGTTGTTTGATGCTGAGCTTATATAACTCTTGGGTATCAGGAAACCCGGATATGGCGCTGCACGTGGCGGAGATCGTAGCGGATCAGGTTCTACATATTACGGGAACATTGCAATCTGAAGGTATCGAATTCGACAATGACGGACGGCGGACGGATGGATACGGCGACGAGTACGAGATCACGTGACCGGAGCGACGGGGAAGGGAGGGGGCGGAAAGAAACTTTTAAAAACGGGCTTGCCAGAATAACACTGCTGGGGATTTTTTTTAGTGCGCCGATAATTTCGAGTATTTTTGTCAACCAACAAGCGATTCACACCAATGAAAAGACTACCGAAGCAAATGCACATCTTACAAGGCACATACAGACCTGCACGGCACGACGGAGAACCTGAGTTCCCGGCAGCGAGCACCAAACCACCGAAACATCTTACACCGGCGGCGCGGGCAGTTTGGCGACAGGAAGCCGTTCCACTTATCGAGAACGGAGTTCTGACGGTTGCCGATATTTCTATGATGGCGGATTATTGCCAGCTTGTCGCAGACTACCGAGCGTTGATGCAGGAGATTGGCGGGTGCTTTGTCGTGGACAGCGCAAGAGAGGACGGCGCGCAAGTGAAAAACCCGGCGTGGCAGATTGCGCGAGACATGCTCCAACTGATAAACGCGATGAGACTTCAGTTCGGTTTGTCGCCTGTCTCAAGGTCGAAAGTGACGGCACCGGAGAAGCAAAAGCCGAGCAGTGAGTGGGATGAGTTTTCAGCCGAGATAGCCAGCAGGGGCCGGATGCAGGGTAATGAATGATATGGCTTTACGCGAGATCGTTCAACGTGGGCGATTTATGAGCGTCGTTTTTCATGAGAGAGGTGGCGTTTTTTGCATTCGATGGATAGGCAAGAATTCCAGTAATGGCCGGAAAGCTTTATACTCAGGGGTTAAGGCTCAGAGCGTTGGCGATATACCACCAAAACGCAACAAAGGAACGAATAAACGAACAAATAAAGAGACGTATCGGGCAGGTTCAGGATGACTGCAAGGAGCGTATTTCTCGGCTTTTTTTGTTTTATATGAATATCTTATCTAAAAAAAATTATTGTCTGGCAGCATAACATTAAAGAGAATCAAAATGGGTACTTGCAATCTTGATCAGAACGGCCAGCCTGAAAACATAGCATTCAATTATTATGCGAATCGTAGAAAAGCCCTCTATAGCCTGATGGGAATCATTGAGGGTATCCAATCCGATACGGTTATCACTGATTCTGAAATCGGATTTCTCAGTGTATGGATAGATGAAAATGAAGAGTTATTCAGAAATGCCTTAATGGGTTCGCTACAACAAAAAATCCGCAAGATATGCCAACAATGCCATGTTTCACATGAAGAAGTGGCGGGTATCCGAGCAGCTGCAAGTATTCTTGTTTACGACAATGACAAGCTAATAGTAAACTATGGCCCTGAAAATGGTCATGAATTATTACTTGGTATTTGCAAAGGAATCAGCTCCGACCGTATCCTGAATGATACTGAAATCGAATACCTTGCCGAATTTCTTGATAGAAACACTTTTCTGCGAAATTCTTGGCCGGGTTCTGAATTATTTTCAAAACTAAAAGCTGTTTTACAGGATGGAGTAATAACGGAAAATGAAAGAACGATTCTGAAGAATGCTATCAATTCATTGTTTGGTGATTCTATAGCTCAGGGTATCACTGAGGGCTTATCTACCCGTTTCCCTGTTGATTCGGATGCTGAAATCATCTTCTCAGAACGTACTTTCTGCCTTACGGGAACATTTCTGCACGGAGAACGTAAAGAGTGCGAAGCGCTCATTTCTAAACGAGGTGGCATACCGATGAAGTCAGTTACAAAAAAACTGAATTACCTTGTAATAGGGGCATTATCCTCAAGAGATTGGAAATTTTCAAATTATGGGCTCAAAATACAAAACGCTGTACTCAATCGGGATCAAAAAGGGTGTATCGTAAAAATTATCAACGAGGAAATGTGGCTTTCAGCACTCTAATATTATCGGTCAGAAAACAAATTAGACAGGGCATGAATTACAGTAGTGTCTTTTCGGGGTTTTATCGGGCTTAGATCGGGAGTTTCAGGTTTACAAAAAGTATTTCATTGATGAGTGTCCGAAATGAAACCATCTACCAGTATGGCTTGCGGGTAAATTTCTTAATCAGCAATAGTCATAAGAAGAATTGAAGCCGGGAACGTATTTTCCTGGCTTTTTTGTTGTCTCACTGGGGCTGTTTTTCCGTTTTTGTGATGGTTTTGTGACGAAATGACCGGAGAAGCCTGTAAATACTGATGTCTGTATGAATCCCTGAACGACGTATCGACATACGTTGAAAACAATATCGGTACCTTTCACCAGAAAAGGATTGCAAGCCTCGACGGCTTGAGCCTGAAAAAAGTCCTGAAGAGAAAAAATCCCTACCTTTTCAAGGCGAAGTACGTTCTGACTGCCGAGGAAATCATCAGGGGCCTTGTCGATGCTCATATTTCATCGAACGAGGAAACAATTTTCGGCGACTGGCTTGAGGGACTTGCAATTTTCATCAACGGAAAAGTCTATGGGGGCTGGAAATCAGGAATTGATGGAATAGATCTTGAATTTGATAACGATGGGCAGCGATTCATGGTTAACATCAAGTCCGGCCCGAACTGGGGAAATGCAAGCCAGATAAAAAAAATGAAATCCGACTTCAGAACAGCGGCTAAAACGCTTCGTACCAGTAATTCAGGACTGCAGGTTGTTGCGATCAACGGCTGTTGCTATGGAAAGAGCACCAATCCCGATAAAGGGGATTATTACAAGTACTGCGGTCAAAAATTTTGGGAATTCATCTCTGGAAATGCCGAACTTTACACAGAAATCATCGAACCATTGGGACATAAAGCGAAAGAAAAAAACGATGAATTTCAGCAATCCTACGCCCAGAGAATCAACATGTTCACTAAGACCTTTACCTGCGAATACTGCAAGGACAACGGGACCATCGACTGGAAAAAACTCGTGGAATTCAACTCGTCGGCCAGCTGAAACATGTGACTTCCAAAATTTGTTTCAGATCGCGCCCCTTCCCATCCTCATTCCGCTCAAAACCCGTGGCTAAAAAATCATTTTTTATAGCATTTTGCAACTACCGGAACACAACCCACCAACCAACTGTTCCTGCGCTTCGCCGAAAAAACGTCACAATTTCGAAAGTGCAGTAAGCAGATAATCAAACCCGATGCGCTCCTGCTCCAGCCTGACCCGCTCACCCAGGCTGCCACTGCGCAAATCGTCGTACAGCGCCATTTCCTCACCGGTCAGCCTTGTCAGCTCCACGGTCTCGGGTGATGGCTCAACGCCCCATAGCGTTCTGTGAGCCAGAAGCGTCTCTCTGTCCATCAGCAGTGACTTCACTTCAGGAAAAAACCCGCGCAACTGATTGAGAATGGCGAAGCCGTGGGTATCGATGTCCCCCCAGTAATGGATCTTCCGCTCGCACACCCATTGGGCGTCTGCAAGGTTCTCGAAACCGTAACCGGCTCCAAAAATCACCATCGAGCGGAAAACAGGGGGAAATGCAAGGAAGTTGATTTCGTTTTCGGTAATGAACACCCTATCAACCGCAAGGTTGAGCCCGGCAAAGACTTGCTGCGTCAGGGTAATATCCTGATCGGCATCAACCGGCAGGAGTGCGAGATCCGAATCGAGAATCCTGAAGCGTACCCGCAAGGGTTTTTCCCGGAATCCGTAACGGCGGCAGAACCCCCCTGCACCTGAAGCCTCGGCATCGATAGCGTCCGATGGAAGCACGAGGTCGAACAGCTCACTCAGCACGCTACGATTCGCTTCGATAAACTTGCTGTGCACGCCCGGGAGATCGACCTGACGCAGATAAATATCCGAACGCGGATGCATCTGCAGCCAGGCGACGATCTGCAGAAGATTCGGCCACGATTCGGCAAGTTCAAGTGTGCGCAACGGACGCTTCCGGAGCCACGGAATCAGTTCGGGTTGCCTCTGGCGAGTCAGACGAACGAGATCGGTAAACCGTTCGGCATCGCGCACCTTGCCGATGAAGGCCAGCGCATCCCGAAGCGAATCGATCCATAGTTCCGCCGGAACTTCGTTGACACCGAGAACGCGATGATTGAACGTGCGCCAGACGATCCGGTAGTGCTTCGCCGCACCCGAAAGCTGCGCAATCCAGTCGCGGACCTCGGAAAACGATTCGCTGAGCTGCCGTGAATCGGGTCTTTTCAGGCTCAGACGTCGGGGAAAAAGCTCCTCGCCATCCATCAGAGCTGATAGCAGCCGTTCGCGATCCCAGAGTTTCTGCACCTGGGCCCTCAGATCAGCAGGAGTCGTCCAGTTCATCCTGGTTCTCCCTGTTTCGCTGCGCGATACTCCTCGATGGTGAGATTGCGCAGCACCGAAGCCCGTCCGTCCTCGTTATAAACAAAACCCACTCCCGAAACGTAGGGCTCGATAATATGGATTTTCTGAAGCGGAGTGACAATCAGCAGCTGCAGGTTGAGTTGTGCGAAAAGCTGCAGACCGTACTGGGCCGACTCATCGGAACCGCGCCCGAATGCCTCGTCGATAACCACGAACCGGAACGACCGCGAACGCACCGCCCCCCACTCCAGGCCGAACTGATAGGCCAGACTTGCGGCAAGCACGGTATAGGCAAGTTTCTCCTTCTGACCGCCTGATTTGCCTCCCGAATCAGCGTAGTGTTCATGCTCGCTGTCGTCTTCGCGCCACCGTTCGCTCGCCGCGAATACGAACCAGTTGCGCACGTCCGTAACCTTGGCGGCCCAGCGCCGGTCGAGATCCGCATGCTCCTCCCGACCACGGAACCGGTCGATGATCCGCCGTACCTGAAGGAATTTGGCTTCGGAATATTGCGCGTCATCCGAGCCGGTAAGGGCCCCCTCGGTGCAGGCACGCAGTTCCGACTGAAAGTCGCGGATATCGGCATCGAGACTCATCTGCGCTTCGAGGGTAATATAGCGGCCGGGATTATAGTCAATTTGCGTCAGAGACTCGTTGATGCGGGCAATGCGCTCTTTGATGCTTTCCCGTTCGCGCGCGAGCTGCGACTGAAAATTGGCTACTTCGCGGATGGTATTCTCGTTGAGCAGCTCCTTGAACCGAACCTCGAAACGAGGCAGGTCGTCCGCCCGAAGCTGATCGAGCATCGAACGGTACTCGAATCCGGCGGCAATGTTCACATCGACCTCGCGGGTTTCAAGTTTCCACTCCTCCTTGTACTCGGTCATCGCCCTGATGATCTTTTCGGCGATGCGGGAAAGCTTTTTGTCTTCCGAGTCGATTTTGTTCTGCAGAAAATCGCGCATCTCCCGTTCGCGGTTGTCGCATGACTCCACCGTCAGCGGCTGCCCGCCAAGCGCTTCGTCGCGCATCGACTCGAGCAGGGCGAACTGCCCCGCTGCCTCCGCGCCGGCTTCGTCCCGCAGCGCCTCCGCCTGCTGCCGCAACTCCCTGAACCCGCTGATCTTCTGCCCGGTTTTCGACCGCTTGTCCTTGCGCTCGTCGAGCTGGTGCTCCGTGGCCTGCAGTTCGCCCTCCACTTCGGCAAGCTGCCCGGCAAGGGTTTTCAGAATATCCGAAGCTGCTTCGAGATGGCGTTTTTCCGCTTCGAGCCTGGCGATGGCGACGGCCATCGGCTGCCAGTCAAGATCGCGGAAATCGGGATACTCGTCGAGCTTTGAAAGGACGGTGAGGCGATCTTTCAGAGCTTTCTGCTCCTGCTGCAACGCATACATCCGACCGGCAAGTCCGGCAAGATGCTTCTCCTGCCGCACGGCACTCTCTTCGAGCGCTGCGATCTTGGCGGCATTGCTCCACCCCAGCACATAGCGACTGCGATCGTCAAGCGGATGGCGGTCGTCTTTTTCGTGGCGTTCGCCCGGCGCCTTGATCTGTCCGGTGAGGGTAATGGCTTTTTTCTCGCGCCGGAACTCCTCCTGGTTCCTGCAGCAGACCAGATCGAAGCGATGAGCGACCTCCTGCGCCATCCAGTCGAAATAGGGCGAATCGGCCTTGATGGCGAGCTTGCGCACGAGAGAGGCTTCATGATCAGGCTGCCGCCCCCCCTGCGACTGCTGCCGCACCCGGAAATAGACCAGCCTTCCGTGAAGGTGGGTACGATCGACCCATTCCGCAACCGCGCCGTAATGACGGTCAGGCACCAGCAGGGAGAGACCGAAGTTCCGCAAAAGACGTTCGACAGCCCCTTCCCACTCCCGCTCCTCCTTGAGCACCTGCAGCAGCTCGCCGGCAAACGGCATATCATCTTCCGCAATATCCAGCGCATGGCATAGCGAACGACGAATGGCGATCTGCTTCTCATCGATGTTGCTGCGCCGTGCTTTCAGTCCTCTGATTTCGGCTGTCAGCCGCTCATGCTCCTGCCGTCCCTGGGTAAAAAGGACACCCGCCTCGTTGAGATCATTCTGGACCCTCGCCTCTCCGTCTGCGCACTCCTCGCGCATATCGCCATGAGCGGATCGCTGATTAAGGAACTCATCCACGTTCGAAGCGGGATGTTCCCCGAGCTGACGAACAAGCTCCTCATACCGCGCCGCCTTCTGGCGGCACCGTTCAAGCTCTGCCTGTTTCTGGCGGATTTCGGCGCCGATGCTCTCTATCCGGTCGCCTCCGTTTTCGGCAATGGTGCGGCGCAACTCCCGCTCACGTTCCTGCTGCAACCGGCGCTGTTCCTGCAGGCGCTCCACAGCCATACTGTGTCGACTCAGTTCCTCATCAAGCGAGGCAAGACGCTTGTCGAGCAGGTCGAGCTTGAGCGTTGCGAACCAGGGGCGCAGCGATTCGCGGCATGAGCGAAGGTTGTCGGCTGTCGCGGCAATCTCATGATGACGATCGCAATCAGCCACGAGAGGGTTCAGCATCTCTATCTGACGTCGAGCCTTGAGTACCGCTTCATGAGCACGATTGAGATTTTCGAAATGCTGGATAAGAGCGGCTATGCGGGGCGCCACGTCGAACGGTTCGAGCATGTGCGTGCGCACGAAATCTGTCAGGTTGCCCACCGACTTGAGCGAAACGGTCTGATGGAACAGATCGAGCGCCTGTTCGTTGTCGATGCCGAAACGGCGACGGAACCATGCCCCGTAAGGCGGAAAGCTGTCGAACAGCTCAACGCCTTCACTGCGCAGTCGTTTGCGCAAACCGGCGATATCAGTACCGAAGCCCGTAAAGTCCCGAGCGATGGAGAGGTCGCGTTCGCATGCTGCATACAGACGTGCAGGCTGTGCGACCGCATCCTTCATCCAGAAAACCTGGGCCAGGGTCACCGTCTTGTCATACCCTTCGTTATGGAACACGCCGAGAATCACCGAATAACTGTTGATTTCGCGCAAGGCGACCGGTTTTGCGCCTCCGACGCTCTCCTGACGTTCCGACTTGAAATAGCCAAGCACGTAGGAACGCAGCGAACGCTCGCGGGTATCGGCGCCTGCCGCCTTGTTATAGGCAATACGCTGGCTCGGCACCAGAAGCGTGGTCACGGCATCGACCAGCGTCGATTTTCCCGATCCGATATCCCCCGTCAGAAGTTCGTTCTTTCCTCCAAGCCGCAACGTCCAGACTCGCCCGTCGAAGGTTCCCCAGTTGAAAACCTCAAGACGCTGCAATCGAAAACCGGCCAGACGATCATCGGCAACAAATCCCATTTCAAGCAGCTCACTCATCGCGACCCTCCATCGGTTCCGCAGGACGCTGCAGGTATTCGTCGAGCCGACGATCGAAATCGGCCAGCCACTGGGCATCGATAAAAGCCTTGATGATCCGGCGGACTTCGATCATCTGCCTCTCGCCCCGCAAACGGCGGATAAAACCAAGCTCGGCAATTTTATTGAGCGAGGCATCCACCTGATCGATCAGCCTGACCTCGTTGCTGCCGGGAGGGAGAAAAATCCGGATCAGTTCGACTACTTCATCCCTCGACAGAATCAGTCGCGTCTCTCCGGCACCGGCATCGAATTCGGCAAGTTTTTTGCGTAACAGCGCCAGGAGCAGGCTGACCGGATAGCTGAGCTGACGGCGTGCCATCAGGCGGGGAGTTGGAATCGTCCCCTCTGCTCCGCTTTCAGAGCGGGAACGCAAAAAAGCATACCCTTCAGCTTCGTCGAAAATCAATTCCAGACCAAGCACCGCCACGTAATCACGCACGGCTGACGACAGGTTAAACAGAGAGTTCCATAATGCAGGGCTTTCATCCTGGTAGATCACCCCCTTCAAAAGAGGAATCACGACAAAAGAGAGATCCTGAACCGGGTGGGGAGGATAGCTGTTTTCTATGTCTGTATGGTTCATCATCAGTTTCTCAATAAAATAATACGAGGCAAGGTCGCCTGCCGGGTGATTCCCGACGCACTCTGCCACCTGACTTCATCATCCTCACCTTCATCCACCGTCTTCCGGGGCCACTCCCCGGCAATCTGCAGATAAGCAACCAGCTCGGCCAGCCCGTTTCGTAACGGATGACGCATAACCACCTCCCCGATGGTGATCTGGCTGCACGTCTGAAGTTCGATCCGGATATTTCGCAACAGTTCGGCCCGATCGACCGTCACCTGGGCGTAAAGAATTGCGGTATCGATCTCCGCATCCCCTTCGTCGAGGGCGATGCCGGCAATCAATGGAGTGAATGGAAGTCGATAAAGCGCCCGTTCGAAAGGCAGTTCGATGAGTGCCGAAAAACCCTCGAGAGGCATAAAGCCACCCGAAGGAAAATCTTCGCGCAACTCAAGCGCATGGGTTTCAATCCCCCGAAGAATATCCATGATACGCCGGTTCTCAAGCCACGCCTTGTCATCGAGAAACCTGCGCAACTGCTCGGAAAGCCGGGCCACCGTCCGCTGCGTGTGCTCTCCTGCCTCCAGCCAGTCGTAGTGTACGCGCCGCAAACGGCTGTCGGGGCGCATCGTCACAATCGGCGGCAAATCCAACACCGTTTCCAGAAGCAGGCTCAACTCCTCCTGGCGGGACTGCGACATGAGAAAATCCCAGAATGCCCTGAAACTTTTGCCCTGATCGGAATCTGCGATGGCATCGCGCTCTCCCATGATCTCCTCGAGCAGCGCACCCTTCGATCCCTCCCAGAGGGCAATTCGCTCACGTACCCGGCGATCGAGAATACGAAAGTTATGCTCCACCTCACGAAAATCGGACAAGAGGTCACGTGCCAGTTGCAAAAACTGCTGGAAACGATCCTTCAGAGCCGTATCATCCAGCAGCGATATCTCGCCGGCAAGGATGCGATCGATCTCGTCATCGATCTCCTGACGACGATCCTGGAGTTCCGCAATACGTACCTCAGGATCGGCCTGGCTTCCCGTGCTCATCTGGCGCAACAGTTCAAACAGGGTAATAAGTCGCGACTCCGTGCCGACAAAAGTACGCTCGCTCAACCCATCAAGCCAGGACAACGCCTTTTCGGTTGCCGCAGTCAGGTCGAAATGCGGTTCGTCTGTTCCTTCCGGATAAAATTTGCGCAACCATCCCTTCTCGTTGTCGGCCCAATCGTTCAGATAGTTTTGAGCCGTACCGGGAAAAAGATCTGCACCCTGTTGCTGGCGCAAGGCGAACAGCTCGTCTTCGAGCGCCTCGACCAGATCTGCCTGGGAAAGTATCCGCACATTGGGAACAATAAACACCCGGTGCAGAAAACTGGCTACCAGTGGCGCATGCTGGGCGCGAAGAAGCCGCCATGCAGGATGATTCTGGCGGAGAAGCTCCAGTGTGGTATAGTCGAGAGCCAAAAGTGCACTATTGGTTTTGGTAAAAAAAGACGCACATAGAAGCGTATCGGATTTGAGGCGAAATTAAAATTTTTTCTCCGGTTTTCTTTCGATCGCCTTTCATTGCAGATAAATTACCACAACAACACATTGATGTACTATGTTGCCATCCTTTTTATGCACCACATCCGCGAAATCGCGATAGAACCACGATTGCATGAACATGATCGGGCATAATTACGAACGGATCGGCGTTATTCCCGGAAATTTCATTCCATACGGATTGAACCATTTCACTTCCAGACAGGCACGAGGACCTGCCCCTACGGGGAATTATGCAATGTGTCTGATTGCCAATTGGACGGATTGTTTCTAATGTATTCCCTGAGGCGGGTCAACTCCTGTTCGGTACGCACGATATGTTCCCAATAATTGCGCTGCAATATCCTTCTCTGCTGCGTTGGACAGGAACTGCATGAACCGGCATTGCTATATTTGGTTACGGCGGATTTTTACGACAGGATTATGGGTGGGACTAACCCGGAAACAGGCCCCCCGAACAGGCACTGACGATTATGCGTACATATTGTAACAAAATATGCCCCGGACTGCGAATAATCGTAGCCTTGCAGGCAAATGGAACGACGGTGTTTCTTCATCATGATTCGAAACGCATATTCGTTTCCGAAAACCTGAAAACCGAACAGACCAAAACGCGAAAAACCCGTCTTGCGACGGGTTTTTCCGGGGTTTTGTGGAGATGGCGGGACTCGAACCCGCGTCCAGAACACTGCTCAATAAGGCCACCACACTCATCTCCGGTGTTTGAATTTTCGTGAACCATGTACACCTCCGGCAGCGTTCGGTTCCTTATCCTGAATGTGTATTCATCCGCCCCTTCAGGCAAAAACGAATGAAGCTTACTTGCGCGAGCGTTAGCTCAAGCGCGGATTATGCCATTTTGCGTTTTCAGAGTAAGCGCCTCCGCCGCAAAACGATGGCCGATTAATTAACTTGTGCTAATCAGGCAGCCATTGCATACGAATAATCGTCTGCATCTATTTGTTACATAGACTTCTTTAACGAGTCCGTCCATGCTGAAACTCGGAGTGCAGCATTATTTCACACCTGCCCTGTCGAAAGCCTGTCATCCCCAATACCATGCAAAGAACAGTGTTGCCCGATGGCAACCATATATATACATTCAAATAATAACCGCAAAACAATACCTAACGTTCAGATTGCAGCATGCTTAAAAACATTTCGTCGAAAAAGGTTCTCGTTTGGGGAGTGATCTCCTGGATCGTCGTGGTAATCCTCCTCACTGTATTCGGCGGCTGAACGGCAGTCAGTTGAGACCCGGCAGTTCCGGAGAATTGGCAACAATGCGGTATTCGCCGCCTTTCGAACGAACCGAACGGCTCCACATGCGCTCGTATTCTCCTCCGAAAACCACCTCCCTGGTAGCCTCTGCAGTATACCACGAGCCCTCTTCGAACTCCTGTTCGAGCTGCCCCGCTCCCCAGCCGGCATAGCCGAGGAAAAAACGGATCTCGCCCGGATGGATCACGCCGGTATTGATGAGAAAGCTCAGCTGGTCCTTGTCACCGCCCCAGTATATGCCGTCGAAAATCTCCACGGCGCCGTCGATGCTCTCGCCTCTGGAGTGGATGAAGTGAACCGTATCGACCTGTACCGGACCGCCCATATGCAGGGGTTCCTCGATATCCTCGAAACCGGCTATCGCTTCGCATACCTTGAATTCCATGGGTCGGTTGAGAATGAAGCCCATGGAGCCCTGTTCGTTGTGTTCGCACATGAGCAGAACCGTTCTCTTGAAGTTCGACTCAAGTAGATTGGCCGACGCAAGCAGGAGCTTGCCAGGCCTGAGATGCTCGAATTCGTTTACCATGCCAGATGTCACGTTTTTTTACCCAGATAGTTCAATATTTCCTCTGCATGCGAGGCCGGCGTCACTTTCGGCCATACCATTTCAATCATTCCCTGTTCATCGATAAGATAGGTTACCCGGCTGGTACCCATGTACTCCTTTCCCATGAACTTCTTTTTGCCCCACACGCCATACGACTCGACGATCTTTTTCTCTTCGTCGGCCACAAGACGGAATGGTAACTGGTACTTGTCGGCAAATTTGGCGTGCTTTGCACCGCTGTCGATGCTCACCCCCAGGACTTCTACTCCTATCTTTATAAAGTTAGGGAAATTATCGCGAAAAGCGCAAGCCTCCTTCGTACATCCCGGCGTATCATCCTTCGGGTAGAAGTAAAGCACCACTTTTTTCCCCCGGTAGTCTTCGAGGGAAATCTGCCTGCCGAACTGATCGGGCCCTGAAACCGGCGGTGCTGCAGAGCCTGGAGAAAGAAGTGCCATCGGTGAAACTTATTTATGTTACTGAAACGTTTTACCTACTAAATCAAAGCCTCAGGCAAAAAGTTTCTCCATAACACCATGATTTCATACTCATTTTGTCCGGTATGCGGCAAGCCGCTTTCAGAGGGCGTAATAGAGGGCCGGACAAGGATGTTCTGCGCCTCCTGCGGGTGGGTTCACTACCGGAACCCACTGCCGGTTGCCGTGGCCTATACGGTAAACCGGCACAACGAGCTCCTGGTAATCCGCCGGGCTCACGAACCGGCAATCAACGAATGGGCCCTTCCCGGAGGATTTCTTGAAGAGGGCGAAGAACCGCACGAGGGGTGCCTGCGGGAGCTGATGGAGGAAACATCCCTCGACGGCCGGGTGGAACGGCTTATCGGCATCTACCACCGCAACGTCGATCTTTACGGATCACTGCTGATTGTAGCCTACAAGGTCGTCGTCGTCGACCATGAGTGCATGACCCCGAACCACGAGGTATCTGAAGCGGGTTTTTTCGGCGAGTGTAATTGTCCGCAGATCAACATCCCCCTGCACCGGCACATCATCGAGGAGAACCGGAGGTTCGAAAACCTTGCCGGAGTCACAGGAAACCCTGTGCTTTAAGGCTGTGGGGCGATATCCTGCTGCTGGCCTCCGAACACCCTTGCGGCTTCAGTAAGGTCGTTACCTGACGGTTTCTGAAAAACCCGAAGTCCGAAAAACGGCAGCACTGCCAGCAGGTGGTCCATGATGTCGGCCTGAACATTTTCGTAATTCCCCCAGGCGACATCGTTGCAGAACACATAAAACTGGACGGGAATACCGTTTTCCGCGGGCTGCATGTGTCGGACAATAAGAGTCATATCGGTGTTGATCTTGGGGTGTGTGCGGAGATAGGCCATTACGTAGGCACGAAATGTACCAAGATTGGTCAACCGGCGACCGTTGACCGGAACTGCGGCATCGAAAGCAAAGCGACTGTTGTAGTCCTCAAGTTCTCTGGTTTTTGCATCAAGGTATTCGCGAAGCAATACGATGCTGCGCAGTTTCTCGAGCATGGCCGCATCGCAGAATTGCACGCTCCGCATGTCGATGTTGATCGAACGCATGATTCTGCGCGCGCCGGATTCGCTCATCCCCCGCCAGTTCCTGAACCCTTCTGAAATCAACGCATAAGCGGGTATAACCGTAATAGTCTTGTCCCAGTTCTGCACCGAAACCGTTACAAGCGAAATGTCGCTCACCTCTCCGTCTGCCCCGTATTTCGGCATTTCGATCCAGTCGCCCGGCTTCACAAGATTGTTCGTGGTTAGCTGGATACCCGCGACAAACCCGAGTATCGAGTCTTTGAAAATCAGAATGATCACTGCCGTAAAGGCACCAAGACCGCTGAAAAACACCAGAGGCGAAGTCCCCAGCAGCTTCGCTATCACGATAATCACCCCGGAACTCACCACGAAAGTTTTAATGACCTGAATGAAGCTTTTCAACGGAACCCGATCCGATGCCGGATGCCCGTCGTAATATTCCAGAAGGGCATCAAGAGCTCCGAGAAACAGAAGAATGGCAACAATAGTAAAGTATATCGACAGCAACGACTGTACCGGGACAATGAGATAGGGATAAAACGAAAAAACCGGATGAACCAGATTGTAGAGCAGAACGGGCGGTAAAAGACGGACCATCCAGGAAAAAACCCGATGCTTGTGCAGCAGGTCGTCCATTCTGGTCGGTGTTTTTCTTGTAAAAACTGTCACCACCCTGAGCAGGATTCTCCTCGATGCAAACTCTATTAACACCACGATCAACACCGATGCAAGAACCAGCAGTGCTGTTGACAGCAATGTAGCCTGCTCTTTTTCAAAACCCTCTGCAAGCAACCATTCGATAAACACCTTCATATTGTTTCCTTCTTGATAGAAAATTCGGTGCCTGCCGCCGGGAGCGTTACGCTGAAGGTCGAGCCCTGATTGATTCTTGAACGTACTCCCACATGCCCCTTGTGGGCGAGCACGATGTGCTTGACGATGGCGAGTCCGAGTCCCGTACCGCCGAGACGGCGCGAACGTGCCTTGTCGACGCGATAGAAGCGCTCGAAAATACGGTTGAGGTCGGCCTGTGCGATTCCGATACCGTTGTCATCTATCTCCATGGTAACCTCATCGCCTGAACGGAAAAGCGAAATCCGTATTCGGCCGTTCAGGTCGTCGGCGTACTTGACGGCATTGTCGAGGAGATTGCGCACAACGATATCGAGATATCCCGCATCGCCGAAGACTTCAACGACATCCGGCTTATAGTTGCGTTCCATGCGCATCTGTTTTTTTCCGATGGCCGGCATGAGCAGTTCGACATTCCTGTCGATAATGCCGCGTAAATCCACGGGAGCGAAGGTATACTGGATTTTGCCCGATTCGATACTCGACAGGTCGAGTACATCGTTGACCAGGGCCGTAAGCTGTTCGCTCTCCTTGAGAATGATCTGCAGAAAAGCCGCTGCGTGCTCGGGATCGTGCATGGCGCCTTCGAGCAGCGTTTCGGTATACCCCTTGATGCTGGTGAGGGGCGTGCGCAACTCATGGGAAACGCTCGAAACGAAATCACGCCTGATCCTTTCAAGGTTCCTCAGCCGGGTGATATCGTTGAACACGAAAACCGTCCCTTCCGGGCGGCTCCCTTTCATCACCGGCATGGAACTGATCTGCATGATCCGGGTGCCTTTGGCGGTCGCAAGCGTAACCTCCTCCTTCAGGAGCGTGCTCCTTTTTTCGTGAACACCCTCGAGCAGCTCCTGAAGCCCCCGGTCGGAAAGGGTCCTGAGTGGCCTCGAAGTGCGAATGGAGCTCTCTATACGGAAAAGACGGGATGCGACCGGATTGACCAGAATGATCTCGCCCGAAGCGTTGGTTACAATGATGGCCTCGCGTATGCCGGAAAACACCGCCTGATACCACTCCTCCTGTCGTCGGTGCCGGGTGATCTCCTCCGAAAGATAGTTGATACCCCGGGCAAGCTTGCCGATCTCGTCGTTGCGATGTACCGGTATGAGGCCGTTGAAATCACCGTGAACCCGCTTTTCAGCCGCTTCGGCAAGCCTCCTGAGCGGCCGGGCGAGAATAACTGCCGTTATCAGGCCGGCAAGCAGGGAAAAAAGCAGCGCCCAGAACAACCCGGCTTCCATACTTTTGCGCACCTCCGTTTCAAGCGCGCCGATATCGCGTACCGGCTTGGCGAAACGCAGCACCCCGTAGAGCCGTGGCTTGCCGAGGGGAACGGCCATATAGAGCATGTTCTCGCCTACGGTTCGGCTGTAGCGGATATGCTGGCCGTACCCGGTTTTCAGCGCCGCCTGTACTTCAGGCCTCCCGAGATGGTTTTCCATTGATCCGAGATTCGAAAGGGGAACGTAGGAATCCCCCACTACGCGCCCGTCCGGGGTGATGAGGGTAACCCTGAGATCGAGAATCCTTCCTGTACGGTCCGCCCAGAGATCGGATGCCGACAGGGCATCCCACCCTGCAGGCCTCTTTTCAAGCATTTCGCGGCTGAGACTGAGCTCCCGATAGACTTCCTGCCGGATACCTTCGAGCAGGAGCTGGTTTATAAGGCGGCCCTGCGAGAAATAGCTGAGTGCTGCGGTAAAAAATACAAGCAGACCGAAAACGATGCCGAGCCTTACCGATACCCTGGCAAGCATCTCAGGCTTCCTCTCCCTGCTCTTCGAACTTGTAGCCGAGTCCTCTGACGGTTTTGATCATTTTTCCGGTCTCTCCGAGCTTTTCGCGAAGTCTGGTAATATGGGTATCGATGGTTCGGGTATTGATGGTTTTATCGACGTCCCACACGTCGCTCAGCAGCATCTCCCGCGACTGGGCCTGCCCGCGGCGCTTGAGCAGGGCGACGAGCAGCTTGAACTCCATGAGGGTCAACACCAGAGCCTTCCCTTCGAGGGTGACCTGGTGGCGGGTGATATCGACATCGAGCCCTCCGGCGCTGAGCACCTCATGAATACCGGCCCGCTGCCGCCGATCGCGCTTGAGAATGGCGCGGATACGCAGATTCAGCTCCCTGGGGCTGAACGGTTTGACCACGTAGTCGTCGATGCCGAGCTCGAAACCCAGCACCTTGTCGATCTCCTCGCCTTTCGCTGTCAGCATGATGATGGGAATATCCTTGAGAAGCTGGTGCTCCCTCACCTTCCGGCAGACTTCGAATCCGTCGATCCCCGGCAGCATGATGTCAAGCAGAATAAGATCGAAACTGCGCCGGGCAAGCTGATCGAGAGCATCCTCTCCCGTGCCGGAAAGATGAAACTTGTATCCGGCACGTTCAAGATTGTAGCCGAGCAGTTTGGCAAGGTTCTGATCGTCCTCGACGACGAGTAGCAGTGGTTCAGACATCGTTGTTGCATTAGTTGTTATTCGCCGGGAAAACGTTCTCCTGCCTTCCAGCAGGCAGCCTCATGATCCTCTTCGTAGACGATGAGCGGCGGTTTTTCCTTCCGGCACCGGTCGTCGGAAAGAGGACACCTTCCGGCGAACCTGCAGCCGTCGGGCAGCCGGGTCGCACTCGGCACACTCCCTTCGATAACGTGCAGCCTCTCCTTTCGCGAACCGAGACGGGGAATGGATTTCAGGAGCCCCCGAGTGTAGGGATGCAGCGGATTGCTGAAAATCCGTCGGACAGCGCCTTTTTCCACGATACCCGAAGCGTACATGACGATAACCTCCTCGCAAAGCTCGGCCACGACGCCGAAGTCGTGGGTGATGAGCATCACGCTCATGCCGGTATCGCTCTGCAGCTTTCCGATCAGATCGAGAATCTGGGCCTGTACGGTAACGTCGAGGGCCGTGGTCGGCTCGTCGGCAATCAGCAGCGCCGGGTTGCAGGAGAGCGCCATGGCGATCATGATCCGCTGGCGCATGCCCCCCGAAAGCTCGTGGGGATAGGAGGAGAAGCGCTGCGACGGATCGGGAATGCCGACAAGATGAAGCAGTTCGATGGAACGCTCCCTGGCTTCCTTCCGCGAAATCCTGCGGTGCAGCAGAATCTGCTCCATGATCTGGTTGCCACAGGTAAAGACCGGATTGAGGGAACTCATCGGCTCCTGGAAAATCATGGCAATCTCGTTGCCTCTGATCCGCTGCATTCCTTCTTCCGGCAATTTGAGTATATTGTTACCTTTCCAGAAAATTTCCCCGCCGGCGAAGTAGCCCGGGGGCATGGGAACAAGTCTCATGATGGAGAGTGCCGTAACCGACTTGCCGCAACCCGATTCACCCACGATACCGAGCGTGCGGTTTTCGGCGAGCGAAAAACTCACCCCGTCTACAGCTTTTGCCACACCGTATCCGGTAGCATAATAGGTTTTGAGATTGTTCAGTTCGAGAATGTGCATAGACCAGGGTTATAGAGGTCCGGCCTGAATGCCGGGCCAAGCTTGAAAATAGGGTTTGTCAGACTTATATGAAAACGTTATCCGCATTAGACGGCAACAGCATGCCGGTTGTAAAAAAACCCCTCCCGTTCCTCTTCGATACCATCCGCCAGAGCGAACCGTTCCTCCAGCTGAAGCAGTCGCTCGAAGAGAGCCTCACCGAAACCGGACTACCTCCGACTCAGGTCAGGATAAAAGGCCTCAACGGCTCCCTCGCATCCCTGATCGCCGCAACGCTTTTTCTTGAGGCCGAAACGCCGCTGCTGGTGCTCGCCGGACCGGAAAAGGGCGAACTGTACGAAAACGATTTCGGCCTTCTCGTTCCCGAAGGTCTCTTTCTCAGCCTCTCCGACCAGATGCCTCCCGCCATGAAGGCGCTCTCCCAGCGCCAGCAGGTGCTGCTGCTTTCGTCGTTCAGCGAACTGCTCGATCCGCTCTGCCGGCCGAACGAAGTGCCGGGAAAGCTCTTCCAGCTCCATAGGGACAAGGAATGCGGCTACGAGCGTCTGAAGGCCTTCCTTCGCACCAACCGGTTCGAGCACCGCGAGTTCGTGGAGGATGAGGGCGAATTTTCCGTTCGCGGATCGATCATCGATATTTTCTCTTTCGGAGTGCAGGAGCCGGTGAGAGTCGAGTTTTTCGGCGACACCGTCACCTCGATCAGGCTCTTCGACATCAACTCCCAGCTTTCCGGAAAAACACTCGGCACCATAACCCTCACCGGCAACTTCGCCGGCGGCGACGAAGACGAAGGAGCGAAGCGGAACACCATTCTCGACTTCCTGCCCCCCTCGGCGCTCGTCATCGTCGACGACACGATGGAGCTCGAGGCAGCCGATGATCGCGATGCCCTGGAAAAGGCGCTTTCGGAGTTCCGCCAGATTCGAATATCGCCGCTTGCCTGCGACGGGCTCGATTTCCGCTCGCAGACGCAGCAGAAGTTCGTGGCCAACTTCCGCCTGTTTGCCGCCGAGTTGCAGAAAAACGCCGCAGAAAAACGAAGCCCGGTGTTCGCATCGGCCTCGAAAAGGGAGATCGACGAACTTGCCGAGTTTCTCGGTGACGAACTGCACGAAAGCGCCGGAACCGGACGCATCAGCGTCGAGTGGGTACCGCTTAACCTCCATTCGGGCTTTTCGTTCGGGAAAATCGAGCTGTACAGCGAATCCGATATTTTCGGAAAATTCCACACTCACAGAACGCACCGGAAGCGGAAAATAAAGGGCATCTCGCTCAAGGACCTGCACCGGCTCAAGATAGGGGACTACGTCGTTCATGAGGATTACGGCATAGGCATTTTCAAGTCCCTTGAAACCATAACCGCGGGCAATTCGGAACAGGAGTGCGTCCTGGTCGAATACGAGGACGGCGACCAGCTCTTCGTCAATGTCCAGAACATCAACCTGCTGTCGAAATACACCGCAGCTGAGGGCTCGCGCCCAACGCTCTCGAAACTCGGAAGCAGCAAGTGGGCGGCAAAAAAGGAGAAGGTCCGCAAGAAAATCAGGGATATCGCCATCAACCTGATCCGGCTCTACGCCGAACGAACCATGAAGCCAGGATTTTCATTCGAGCCCGACTCGATCTTTATGCGCGAGTTCGAAGCCTCGTTCATTTTCGAGGAGACCCCCGACCAGCTCAAGGCGATCGAGGAGGTCAAGGCCGACATGCAGAAACCGCACCCCATGGACCGGCTGATATGCGGCGACGCAGGTTTCGGTAAAACCGAAATCGCCATGCGGGCGACCTTCAAGGCCGTGGAATCGAAAAAGCAGGTAGCCATCCTCGCCCCCACAACCATTCTTGCCCACCAGCATCTCGAATCCTTCGAACGCCGCTTCGCCAATTTCCCGGTATCCATAACCGTGCTCAGCCGGTTCGTACCGAAAAAAGAGCAGCTGGAACGGCTGAAGAAAATCGAAAGGGGCGAAATCGACATCGTAATCGGCACACACAGGCTGGTCTCCAGGGATGTCCGTTTCAAGGATCTGGGACTGCTCATCATCGACGAAGAACAGCACTTCGGCGTCGAAGCCAAGGAGCGGCTCAGGGAGTTGTATCCCGAGGTCGACACGCTCACCATGTCCGCAACGCCGATTCCCCGGACGCTGCAGTTCTCGATGCTCGGCGCAAGAGATCTGTCGATAGTCTCGACACCGCCTAAAAACCGGCAGCCGGTGGAAACCGTCATTTCGGACTACGACACCGCCGTCATCCAGTCGGCCATCGAACGGGAGATACGGCGTCAGGGTCAGGTGTTCTTCCTGCACAACCGTATCAGCGGGCTCGAAGAGGTTCAGCACAAGCTCCGCGAGCTTGTGCCTTATGCAAGGATCGTCTGCGCGCACGGCCAGATGCCTTCACGCCAGCTTGAAAAGATCATGATGGACTTCATGCAGCAGGAGGTCGACGTGCTCATATCGACCTCGATCATCGGCTCGGGCCTCGACATCTCGAACGCCAATACCATCATCATCAACCGGGCCGACATGTTCGGGCTCTCCGATCTTTACCAGCTCCGGGGACGGGTCGGCCGAAGCGAACGGAAAGCGTTCTGCTACATGATTACCCCTCCGCTGCACACCCTCAAACGCGAAGCCGTGCAGCGGCTCGCCGTCATCGAAAGCTTTACCGAACTGGGATCCGGCTTTACCGTGGCGCTGCGCGACCTCGACATCCGGGGAGCCGGGAACCTGCTCGGGGCGGAACAGTCGGGGTTCATTCACGAGCTTGGCTTCGACCTCTATCAGAAAATGCTCGAAGAGACCGTCGCCGAACTCAAATCGACGCACTTCCGGGACCTTTTTGCCGAAGGAGGCACCGTACCCCTCAAACCTTCGGGAAGCTGCGATCTGGTCTTTTTCTTCGATGCCCTTATTCCCGACTACTACATTCATGCGGTTCACGAGCGCTTCAGCTTTTATGAAAAAATTTCCAAAGCCCGAAGCGAAAGCGAGCTGGAAGCCATCCGTTCCGAACTCGTCGACCGCTTCGGAACCCTGCCCGAAGAGGTGGCCAACATGCTCATGCTCTCGAAGCTCAAGCTCCTCGGAGCATCGACCGGCATCACGAAAATCGACATCCAGCCCGACCTCTTCACCATCTTCCTGCCCGACAGCACCCAGGAAAACATCGATCATCTGACCTTTTTTCAGTCACTGTTCCCCTCGGTACAGCAACCCTGGATGAAACCGTTCAGGCCGGGTTTTTCGATGGAGAAAAAAATGAAACTGATGCTCCGACGGCCCGAAAACACGCCCGCTACGGCGGAGGCCCTTCTTGCGACTTACACCGACGTACTCCGACAGCTCAGGGATGCGGCGCAGGAACAGCCGCAATCCGAAGCGATTTCCTGAACATTTTCCCCCATACCTTCACACCCCCGCAACTTTTTACCATTGCCGTCTCGTTACATGATTTGCAAGTGTTCAACTGAATAAGCATAAAACGATACAAGCAATGACTATCACCATAAACAACCGATCATGTGAAGCTGCAACCGGGGAGCGGCTTATCGATGTTGCACGCACCAATCACAGCCATATAGGATATTTCTGCGGTGGCAACGGCATCTGCCAGACCTGTTACGTAAAAGTGCTCGAAGGCGCGGAGCTGCTCTCTCCCCTCAGCGAAACGGAAAAAGCCATGCTTTCCGACCGCCTGATCGAGGAAGGAACAAGAATGGCCTGTCTTACCACAATCGAAAAACCCGGAACCATAAAAGTGCTGAGCGCCGTCGAGGAGGTCAAGGAGATGTTTGAAACCGCTCCCCACCTGCTTCCGGCTTATTCGGCAATAATGGGATGGGAGTCGCTGGTGAAAATCCCTGAAACCGTTTCCCTGCAGATCAACCGTACACTCCAGGGAAAATTCGACCTCGCACAGATTTTCTCCGACGTCGTCAAAGGTATCGGCGATGCCATCCAGCTTGTTGCCGAAGCGTTTTTCGGAACGCCAGCCGGGAAAGGAAAAAGCTCACTCTCCCCTGAACCGTGCACCGGAAAACTGCTCGACAGGGAAAGCATGAGCCATCTCCTTTCAGGATGCTGCGCCGCCAGTACCGCATCCAGCCATCCACAGCCAGACAGAAAAACGGCCCCGGCGCCTCATAATGGCAACGGTGTGCCGGCCTGATTTGCCTACAAAAGAGGCCCCTTTCGGTGGGCCTCTTTTGCTTGATACGCCGCACAAAATCCACCGGTCAATCGAAACCGCCCCGTGACCGGTCACCCGGTGATTGCGGTGTGATGAAATTGATTATATTTTATATCGAGGGGTAGTATAACAGCCTGTTCATCACTAACACTCTACAGCCATGATCATCTACATCAACGACAAACCATGCGAAGTGGCGGCCGGCGACCTTCTCCTGCAAGCGGCACAGCGCCATAACGCTCATATCGGATGCATCTGCGGCGGTAACGGCATATGCCAGAGCTGCTTTGTGTATGTAAAGGAAGGGGCCGAGCTGCTTTCACCGCCGAGCGATGAGGAAAAAGCTTTTATTTCCGACAAACTTTTCCAGGAAGGTGGCCGGCTGGCGTGCCAGACGATCATAACCGGTGAAGGCACCATCAGGGTGCTCACAAGAGCCGAAAACCTCAGAAGGATCGTGATCGGTCTCAACGTACCGGGATTCATCACCTATGCCCAGACCATAGGGTTCAATGTCGTCACGAAGCTTCCCGGCGGTGCGGCCAATCTCGTCTCGCGGGTCAGGGAAGGAAAGCTCAATCCACTGGACTCCATCGGTAAAATCGCGGGAGGCCTCCAGTACGGAGCCGGACTCGCCGTTCATACAGTAATGGAAGCCATTCCGGTACTCCAGGCTCCTGTCGCCCTCGTCTCGGGTGCGTTGCAAGGCAGTGGTTCACTGCTATCCGGTGCGTTGCAAGCACCCGTTTCACTGATTTCCGGAGCGGCCGGCGGTATCTTCAACGCAGCGTCCGGCATGCTCTGCACGGTTTCGGGCGGACGCCTCAGCCTGCCCGGATCGACCTGTACATCCGGAAATACGCCGCAGACGAAAGCTGTTGAAAGTGTAACCATAAGAGTGAAATAAGCCACTGCCTGCCGGGGCAGGCCCAAGGTCTGCCCCGGCCTTATAACTTTTGCTAAACGAACCCTCGATGGGATACGGTTGCGATTTCGAGTTTGACCTTGGCGTCAAAACACTTGAACGATGGCTGATCAAGCCGGAAAAAACCATGAACATTTCTCTCGGGATTCCCAGGGAAAGAGCTCAGGATGAACGGCGTGTGGCTATTTCGCCGGCGGGCGTACAGATACTGACCGAGCACGGCATAAGGGTTATCGTCGAAACAACTGCCGGGCAATTCTGCAACTTTTCCGACAGCGACTACGCCGAAGCGGGCGCAATCATCGCGCCTTCGCCGGAAGAGCTTTTCGGTCAGTCGAACGTCATTGTCAAGGTATCCCCACCGCAGCAGGAAGAACTGCCTCTGTTCACACCCGGTCAGATGCTCATTTCGGCGCTGCATCTCGGCACAATCAGCCGGCATCTCATAAAAACGCTGCTCGAAAAAAACGTCACCGCGCTGGGCTTCGAATTCATAGAAACACGCGACGGCGAACTCCCCATTGTAAGGACCCTGAGCGAAATAGCCGGTTCGCTGGCAATCCAGACTGCAGCGAAATATCTTGAGACCGGATACGGAGGAAGCGGCATTCTTCTGGGAGGCATTGCCGGTGTACCTCCGGCCAATGTGACCATTATCGGCGCGGGAACCGTTGGGCTGTTTGCCGCACAGGATGCACTTGGCCTTGGAGCCCAGGTGACGGTGATCGACAAGGAGATCAACCGGCTGCGACGGTTCGAAGCCTTTTTCAACCGCCATCTGGTAACGGCGATCGCCAACGACCACTATATTTCCGAGCTTGCAAAAACTTCGGACGTCCTGATCGGAGCACTCAGCCCGAAAAAGAAAATCATCCATCCACTGGTGAGCGAACAGGTCATCAAGTCGATGAAGCCGGGATCGGTCATTATCGATGTCTCCATAGACCAGGGTGCATGCTTCGCTACAAGCCGCCACACATCCCATACCAATCCGATCTATGTCAAGCACGGCGTAACGCACTACTGCGTTCCGAACATTCCTTCCGCCGTAGCCAAAACCGCATCGTTCGCCCTCACCAACACCCTGCTCCCCTTCCTTCTGAAACTGACCGAACATGAAACCGTTGCCGACATCCTGTGGAAAAGCCACAGCCTGAGAAAAGGCACCTATCTGTTCAAGGGGTATGTGACCAAGAAGATCCTCTCCGAACTGACCGATTTCCCTTTCAGGGAGATCGACATGCTGCTGGCAGCAAGCTGAAGAGAAAACCCGCCAGGAAGCCGTCTTCGGCTCCGGATAAACGCCGCACCACCACCAGCCCAAGCCCCTTTAGAGGGGCGCGAGTGCCAATTCGACCCGCAGAGGGCCGACCTGCCGGTATCTACAGATAATCGAGAGGCTTTCCCAGCCTGCGCGCCACCAGCGAAGCACACGACACCCCCGAATAGGTCACCGCAATGACCCCCTGGCCCGGAAAGGTGCTGTCCCCTACCGCGAACAGATTCTTCACCAGCGTACGGTTCTGGGGTTTCAGCAGGATATTCTGACCGGGCTTGAGCATAGCGCCGTATGAACCTTTCCAGCGGTTCAGGTAGCGCTCGTGGGTCTGCGGGGTCGCCAGAACTTTCAGCTTCACGGCTTTCAGGAGCCCCGGAAGAATTTTTTCCGTCCGGGCGATGATCGAATCGGCATAGCGCTCCTTCGCCTCTCGGTATTCGGCGCTGCCGCGATCGTACCGTTCCCACATTTCGGTCTCCGAGGTCACGAAAGCATGCACGATATGCCGGCCGGGCGGGGCAAGCGACGGATCGAGAATGGTGGGTGCGGAAAAATAGATGGTGCCGCCGGGCGTATCGTAAGCGTTCCAGTCGTCAACGAGAATATGGTGCACGTGGAAGCCCTCGGGAATGAGCGAGGCATCAACGCCGAGAAACATCTGGAACCAGCTCGGCGCCCTGAGAAACCGATCTTCGGGCACCCGGTAGCGGGAATCCCTGACCATGCGGTTGAAGGTGTCCCAAACGGTGGCGTTGGTGATGACCGACCCTGCAAAAACGGTTTCACCACCGGCGAGCCTTACCCCGCGGGCCATACCGTTTTCCACGATGATTTCGGTGACCTCCGAACGGTAGCGAACGCTGCCGCCGAACTTCTCCAGGCCCCTGCAGAGCGCTTCTGGAATCCTGCCTGATCCGCCGAGAGGGTAGTTAATGCCGCCGTGGTGCCGGTCGGCAAGGCATATCCCTGCGTTGACCAGTGGAGTCGAAAGAGCGTCCTGCACCGCCCAGGAATAGGACTCGATATCGATAAAACGGAGCAGTTCTTCGTTGCGGATATACTTCCGGGCGGTTTTACCCATCGAACGGAAAGTCTTGAGGGCAAGCATGACGGTCTTGAGCGGATAGCGGCCGCCGACAGAGGCCAGATGCGCAACATCCTCGAGCGAACCGGCCGGAAGGGAACTGAGAATGTCGTACACCTCCTCGAGCTCACGGTAGAAGCCCTCTATACCCTCCTTCTCGAGAGGAAAACGGGCGGCAAGGGAGTCGAGAAACTCCTGCCGGCTGTATGATGCCGCCACGCTGAAACCTTCGGGCAGATGGTAATGAATCTGGACGGGATCCGGAACCGTAGCAACCTCTACACCGAGTTTGCGGAATATCCTGGTGTGCAGGTTCAGCGTCCCGCTTTTGCCGTTTTCGGAAAAACCGTAAAAAACCGAAGCACCGGCATCGAATCTGTAACCGCTCCTCTCGAATGACGAACAGCTTCCGCCGGGAAAGCCGTTTTTTTCGAAAACCACGGTACGAATGCCTCTTTCCTGAAGCAGCGCGGCGGCAGTAAGCCCTCCGATGCCCGCTCCGATCACAATAACTTCCGCCTGCTCACTCATAGGGTAACACCTGTAGTTTTAGTACTCCCCGGCCGATCAGTACCGCGTGCAGCCTGCTTCTCCGTGCATGAACCCGCAAAACCTCGCGTCCCGTCATGCGGAACATCCCTCGACCATGGTAAGGATCTGTCACGACAAATGACAGCGGGACCCTTTAATAGCCCGCCGAGTTTGTCTTCTTTAAAATAAATGTTATAAATTAACTATTTAACCGCGTAACACCTTGAACCTGCACGGTTGGGTGACGATTGCCGGTATAAAGAACAAAACATGTTATGGATACTAACGAATCCCCAGAGAAAAAAAAACAGAAACGGGTCAAGGAAACCCTTACCCGTGAAGAACTGAAAAAACAGCAGGAGTTTCAGGAAGAAGCTGTTGCCCACATCAACTCTCTTTATAACTACGCCCTGCATCTGACCATGAACCCCGACGATGCGGAAGACCTTGTTCAGGAAACCTACCTCAAGGCTTACAAATTCTTTAATTCTTTTGAACGGGGAACAAACTGCAAGGCATGGCTGTTTAAAATCCTTAAAAATAATTATATCAACAGATTCCGCAAAAATTCGCGGGAGCCGGGCAAAGTTGATTACGATCTTATAAAGGATTTTTATCATTCGATAAAGGATACAAGAAGCGACACAAGCGAAGCCGATTCGGACTATTTCCATTCGCTCATGCATGAAGAGGTCTATCAGGCGCTGCAATCGCTGCCTGAAGAGTTCAGGGAAGTGATACAGTTGTGTGATATCGAGGGATTCACCTATGAGGAGATTGCCAATATGGTGGAAAGCCCTATCGGGACAGTAAGGTCAAGGTTGTACCGCGGCCGGAAACTGCTTCGCGGTCAACTTGAAAACTATGCCAGAAAATATGGCTTTAATACCGATAAAAAAGAAGAGTAACACAATACACATCCAGACCTTTTTTACTATGAACTGCAAAAAAGCCCGAGTGCTGATGAGCTGCGCACTTGACGGGGAGCTGACGCCAAAGGAGGAGCAGGAGTTTCAGCAGCATCTTTCCGAGTGCATGGCGTGTGCCGAAGAGTTCACCGAAGCAAAAAAGACCAAACTGATTATCCGGGAGAAAATCGTACGATTCAAAGCTCCCCAGTCGCTTGTCGATTCCGTGCTCCAGCTCGGAATCATTTCAAGCCGACAAACCGAAGAATCCCTCCTGTTCGATCAAATTTCATAATTTCCGTAAAAGCCCTGACAAGAGGGCTTTTTTGGTTTGAATAGTATGAATTTATAGCTATATAGCTATAACGCTACAAATGGGGCCGTCATTCTGCAGTGCGGGGTGGTTATGACCTGCCTGCCAACAAAAAGATTGTTATGGGTAAAACGATTACGATATCCGAAGATGAAGTAAAGAAGTGGAATCTCAATATGCCTGATGAAATGCTCGAAGCCGTATCGAACCGCTTCAAGCTGCTTTCCGAGCCAATGAGACTGAGAATCCTTCGGGTGCTTTGCGAACGGGAACGCACCGTTCAGGACATCGTTAAAGAGGTCAATGCGAGTCAGGCGAACATCTCCAAACATCTCGCCCTCATGCACGACAACGGAGTTGTCCACCGCAGAAAGGAAGGACTGAAATGCTATTACCGCATCGCCGACGACAGCATTATCTTTGCCTGTTACCTTATTTCGAAAAGCGTGGTTGAAAACCTGCAGGACCGCCTGAGCTGGATTCAGAAAGTCAACAGCAATCTTACCACCTGAGCCCCTGCTTCCTCGCCCCGAAAACCTTACGCTCTCTTCCCCGAAGGCGCATTCACCATGCTCCGTGCCCAAGCCCTGTCATTTCCTTCTGTGTTCCATCAACCTTTCCCGCTCGCCTCTCACGGCCGTTTACCTCGGGCTTAATTTTCCGTTCCCGCAGCAGCTGCATGGCAATACCGACGAACTCTGACACAATTTCAAGAAAAACTCTTTCGGGGATATGACAAAATGACCATATCTCTGACAAACAAGCACACCTGACACCCCCGGAATCAGCAAAAACAGGTTTGGCATGCTATTTGCATTTTTACTGATGTACAGATGCATACACTGTTATAAAAAACAACGTAAGTTAACATTACACCATGGAGGACACACAGATGCTTGTAAAATTGGCAAAAGACCCCCTGAGACTTTTCGACGATATCTGGTCGGGCAACCAGATGGCTCCAGCCAGCGCACCGGCATTCAAGGTAGACATATCGGAAGATGAGCACGCCTTTCACATCGATGCCGAACTTCCCGGCCTCACGAAAGAGCAGATCGCACTGAATATCGAAGACGACGTGCTGACCATCAAGGCCGAACGCAAGCAGGAATCAGAAGAAAAGAAAAAAGATTTCCACCGGATCGAACGCTCCTACGGCAGCTTTTCAAGAAGCTTCAATCTCGGAGAGATGATCGACCAGGAAAATATCGGCGCCGATTTCGAAAACGGCGTACTGCATGTTACCCTGCCGAAAGCACAGCCGGTCAGGAAAACCAAGGAAATATCGATCAGGTAAACAGCTTCACCAGTCCGGCTTCCAACCCTTAGGGGATGAAAGCCGGATAATCATTCATACACAATCAGGAAAAAGGAATTACAACTATGGGAAAAATTATCGGTATCGACCTCGGAACTACGAACTCGTGTGTAGCCGTCATGCAGGGCACGCAGCCGACGGTTATAGAAAATTCCGAAGGAAACCGTACGACTCCCTCTATCGTTGCTGTGACCAAAACGGGCGACAGGCTTGTCGGCCAGGCGGCTAAACGACAGGCTATAACCAATCCGAAAAACACGGTATCTTCGATCAAGCGCTTTATGGGACGCAAATATGACGAGGTGCCCAACGAGAAAAAGCTGGCCCCGTACGATATCATCAACGAAAACGGTGAGGCGCGGGTAAAGATCAACGACAAAATCTACTCTCCGCAGGAAGTCTCTGCAATGATCCTGCAGAAGATGAAACAGACTGCCGAAGACTTCCTCGGCGAAAAGGTAACCGAAGCCGTCATTACCGTTCCGGCGTACTTCAACGACGCACAGCGGCAGGCAACCAAGGACGCCGGAAAAATTGCCGGTCTCGATGTAAAACGGATCATCAACGAACCTACAGCCGCAGCACTTGCCTACGGTCTCGACAAAAAGAAGGAAAGCGAAAAGGTTGCGGTTTTCGACCTTGGCGGAGGAACGTTCGACATCTCGATTCTCGAACTCGGAGACGGCGTTTTCGAAGTGAAGTCCACCGATGGCGACACCCATCTTGGCGGAGACGACTTCGACCAGAAAATCATCGACTTCCTTGCCGACGAGTTCAAAAAGCAGGAAGGCATAGACCTTCGCAGTGACGCCATTGCCCTGCAAAGACTCAAGGAGGCAGCCGAAAAAGCCAAAGTCGAGCTCTCGTCGAGAACCGACACGGAAATCAACCTGCCGTTCATCACGGCAACCCAGGAGGGCCCAAAACATCTGGTTATCAACCTGACAAGGGCAAAATTCGAGGCCATGAGCGCAGACCTGTTCGAAAAAATTCTCGAACCCTGCCACCGCGCCGTTAAAAACTCGAAGCTTGAAATGAAGGAAATCGACGAGGTCGTGCTGGTGGGCGGTTCAACCCGTATTCCGAAAGTACAGGCCCTGGTCAAGGAGTTTTTCGGCCGTGAGCCCAACAGAAGCGTAAACCCCGACGAGGTTGTTGCCATCGGTGCAGCCATTCAGGGCGGCGTGCTCAAGGGCGACGTGACCGACGTGCTCCTGCTCGACGTCACGCCTCTCTCGCTCGGCATCGAAACGCTCGGCGGCGTTATGACCCGGCTTATCGAGGCAAACACCACCATTCCTACCAAGAAACAGGAGGTGTTCTCGACGGCTGCCGACAGCCAGACATCCGTTGAAGTCCACGTGGTTCAGGGCGAAAGGCCCATGGCTTCCGACAACAAGACCCTCGGGCGTTTCCACCTCGGGGACATTCCGCCGGCACCAAGAGGCGTTCCGCAGATCGAGGTGACCTTCGACATCGATTCGAACGGTATCCTGAGCGTATCGGCAAAGGACAAGGCCACCGGAAAGGAACAGACCATCCGGATCGAGGCCAGCGGCAAGCTCAACGATGCTGAAATCGAAAAAATGAAGCAGGATGCCAAGGCACATGCTGCCGAAGACCAGAAAAAGAAGGAGGAGATCGACATCCGCAACGCAGCGGACTCGCTGATCTTCAGCACCGAAAAGCAGCTCGTCGAACTTGGCGACAAGATCCCGGCCGACAGGAAGCCGCGCATGGAAGGCGCACTTGAAAAGCTGAAAGAGGCCTACAAGAACGGCACCGCAGAATCGATCAAGTCCGCAATGGATGACCTGAACAAGGAGTGGAGCGATGTAGCCTCCAACCTCTATCAGACCCCGGATGCTGGTGCAGGCGCTGGCGCTCCCGGTGCTTCCGGCCCTTCGGCCGGCGGCGGCGACCAGAGCGGCAAAAAAGGCGGAGAGGGCGAGGTCGAAAACGCCGAGTACGAAGTGATCGACGGCAACGACAAGTAAGCCGCTGAACCGACATGGTCGTAACGGACTGAGCGAAAAAAACAGACGAGCCCCGGGGATAAAACCCGGGGCTCGTCTGTTTACATGAAAACCTGTTTCACCGTCACCGGAACGGAACCGTGCAAAGGGGACGGCTATTTCGCGGTGTTGCTCCATTCAATCTTCATGATCGCCGTGCGGCACTGTTGTACTGCAGGGCATGCGTCTTGCGGACATGGTCGAAAACGGTCAGCAGGTAGCGCTCTCCGCTCTGGTCGGTGAAGTTGAGGTACATGGGAACCCGAGAACATGCCTTTCGGGCCCTGGGCATCGACGCTGAGGCTGTACTCGTAGGCTCCCGACGCCTTGTCGAGGTGGATAGCGAAAACCTTCGCTTCGTCATTGGCCGTCATGCAGCCCGCTCTCTCCTCTATTTTCACATCCGTTAAGCAAAAAAGCACGGTGAGTTTCATGGCGCCAGCCTGAAACCCGCATTCGCTTTTACCGGCAACACTGGCCGCACGGCAAGCCGCCTGCCCGCTCGCACAACGACTCAACAGCCTGAGAACCAATTCCGGTTACCGAAAGGACATACCACCTTCCCGTGTTTTGTCCGTATCGGGTTTACAGCTGCAACATCGCTCTTGCAAAGCGGGAAAAAACTCAACACATTGCACTATGCAGCTATCCCGAATCCATACCGGCCCTGTGCTGGATTTTTTTACCGCCGATCTTGCCTCGGAACTTGAACTCCCGCTTGCCGGAACCGGTATCTCCGCAGGCTTCCCTTCCCCGGCGGAGGATTACGAAGAGGTGACGCTCGACCTGAACAAGGCTCTCATCAAGCATCCGGCAGCAACCTTCTACGCCCGCGCCAAAGGAACCTCCATGACCGGTGCCGGCATCCTCGACGGAGATCTGCTGGTGATCGACAAGGCCCTTGACCCAAAGGAAGGCGATATTGCGGTCTGCTTCATTGACGGAGCGTTCACCGTCAAGCGCATCGCCCGAACGGATGGAGAACTCTGCCTCATGCCGGCAAACGAACGGTTCAAGCCGATCCGGATCACTGAAGCAAACGACTTCAGTGTCTGGGGTATCGTCACCTACGTCATCCACAAGGCCCGCTGAATTTCCTGGTAAACAACCGCCAACCACGCAACAAATCAAAAAAACCACCGGTCATGTTCGCTCTGGTCGACTGCAACAACTTCTACGTCTCCTGCGAAAGGGTCTTCAACCCGTCGCTGACCGGAAAACCCGTGGTCGTGCTCTCGAACAACGACGGCTGTTTTATCGCGCGCTCCGACGAGGCAAAGGCTCTCGGCCTGCCGATGGGCGGCCCGGCCTTCAAGTTCCGGGATATCCTCAAAAAACACCAGGTCAGGATCTTTTCGGCAAACTTCCCGCTCTACGGCGACATGTCATCCCGGGTGATGGCCACAATCGGCGACCTTGCACCTGAAATCGAGATCTACTCCATCGACGAGGCCTTTATAGACCTCGGCGGCTTCAGCCGGTTCGGACTGGAACATCACGCAAGCCGTATCCGATACACGGTAAGAAAGCACACCGGCATTCCGGTCAGCATCGGCATAGGCTCCACGAAAACCCTGGCCAAGGCGGCCAGCCGGATGGCGAAGAAAAACCCGGGGTACGAAGGCGTCTGCATGCTCTCCACACAGAAAGAAATTTCCGAAGCCCTGGCTACCCTGAAAGTTGAAGATATCTGGGGAATCGGACGGCAATGGAACCGGCTGCTCGAAACGCGGAACATCCGGACCGCCCTCGACTACTCCCTCGCCCCGGCATCGTGGATCCGGAAAAACCTGCACATCCCCGGAATCCGCATTCAGGAGGAACTCAACGGTCACTCATGCCTTCCGCTGGAACAGATCAGACCGCCAAAGCAGAGCATCTGTACCTCCCGTTCATTCGGCCGCACGGTTACCTCGCTGGACGAACTGCAGCAGGCAGTGGCAACCTTTGCCGGAAAATGCTCCCGTAAGCTCCGGCAGGAGGGCTCCGTGGCATCGATGCTCACGGTCTTCATCTGCACCAGCCCGTTCAACGAACCGCACCTGAAATACCGGGGAACCCGGACCCTGGCCATGCTCCGGCCGTCGCAGGACACCATCTCCGTAATCCGGGCCGCGGAACTGGCGCTGGCATCGATCTACAGGGAAGGATTCGAGTACAAAAAGGCGGGTGTTATCGTCAGCGGTCTCACGCCGGCGCAATCATTCGGTCGGGAGCTCACGCTGTTCGACACAGAGGCTGCGGCCGGAAATGACCGACAGAAGAGCCTCATGGAGGCGATGGAGCACATCAACCGCCGGTACGGCCCCGCAGCAGTCCGGATAGCCGCAGAGAACGAAAATGCCTGGAAACCGAACCAGACAATGAAGTCAGCGCACTACACCACTGGCTGGAACGACATCATCACGTTGGGAGAATAGAAAGCGAAAAACCCGGGATTTCCGGCAAACACGAACGCACAGAAAAAAACTCTCCCGAAGAAGACTACCTGCCGGCGAAGGCGAACCTGACGCCGAAGCCGATGAGCGCAAGACCGGCAATCCGGCGTGCCAGACCCCGAACTTTCTGCGTGGAGACAAGCCCGGGATGCCACCATGTTATCATGGCCATGAGCGTGAAAGCCGAAACACCGGGAAGCAGAAAGAGCGGGAAAAAGCGTACAAAACTCCCACGTTCACCTGCTCGCCGGCGAAACCCCTGCCGGCGACAAGGAACTGCTGCAATCCGGTCCAGCAGAGATACCCTGCCCCGAGCCACTGCAAGGTCT
Organism: Chlorobium sp.; assembly: GCF_021740465.1. Classification (GTDB taxonomy): domain Bacteria; phylum Bacteroidota; class Chlorobiia; order Chlorobiales; family Chlorobiaceae; genus Chlorobium. Next base: position 181,138 of record NZ_JAIOZR010000001.1, read on the forward strand.
GCAAAAGCGCAGACCCGCTTTGCATGAGCGCAGCAAGACCGGTCACCGCGGCAAGCATGTAAAAACGCAGTCGCCCGCAAGCGTCCCTGCGACTGCGGCCAATCCCGCCCGTTTGCCGCGCCGCCCAGCGATATCGAGAATCACCACAGTGCCCGGTCCGGGCATGAGCTGGAAAAGCACGATCGCCGAAACGAAACTCGCGTAATGCTGAATACCGAAGGAATCCATCAGAAATCTCCTCCCGCATGGTTCGATGCGGCGACAGATGAGGCTTTTATGCCTGCAGGAAGGCGTTTCCTGAAACGAAACGGTTTGGCGGCCATACCGCAAAAAGGCTGACAGGGTTTACAAACGGAACTCTGAGGGGTATCGGGTATTACGCTGAAGGTAAGCATTTTCCCGTAAAAAAGGTGTAGCATCCCTTCGCTCCCCGGGCATTCACCGCTGCAGACTTCATCGAGAAAGAGAGGAAACACCACCGGTGCATCACAGGTCATGACCCGGCCGTTTTTTTCTGCGTCTGAAAGCACATACGCTGAAAAAGATCCCTAAGGAAAAATACCATGCCGAGAGAATAGCAGCAATCTCCTCACCGGGGAAGGGGTTAGCCAACAGGGCAACTGCTATGAAACTGCAAGGAGATACGGAAAAACACTTTGTATATCAAAGATAAAAAAAGCGACCCTGCCGCAAGGACTTTCTGCCGAAGGGCGAAAAAACCGTCTCCTTCGAAAAAACCGGGAAAAGTACAGAAGAGATCGACTGGAGGCGATTCGACCGGAATCCCTTTTTTATTTGACGATGTTTTGCTAACTTGGAAACTGTTGAAGGTACACACCGCTGTGTGTTTTATTTGCCAATCCAAATCATGTGCAAACGATGCAACCTCAGCTCAGTCGACCATTTACCGGAGAAAACCAGGTACGATCAAGCACCTCGGGTCCCTGGTCGGGGAACGCAGTTCATAAAGCCGAAAAATATTTCATTACTTCGGCCAAGAGAGACCGGAACGACCGCCTTCAACTTGAAATATGCCCTGCATCCGGCAGAACGAAGCTCTCTCCAACCAAAGAGATGATCAGCAGACTCATTGCCGGAGAGATCGAAATCTATGTGCTGACCACCCAGCCCGACATCGCCATCAATCTCGAGCAGAAGGTTCTCGATAACGAAAACCGTTATGTGATCGATTTCGACAAGCGGGGAGTAAAGTGGACCATGAGAGACATACCGGTGTTTTATAACTCGCTCAACAAAGAGTTGTGCGTGGAAATCGACAGACGCACCTACACGCTTAACGAGTTTTTCAAATAAGCGTCCGAATTTTCTTCAGCTGTACAAAAAAAAGCTATGCAACCTTTTGCATAGCTTTTTTTGTTTCATGCCGGCCACGCCGCAATTCCGCCATTTAAAGCAGCGCCGGTCTGATCAGGCTTACCCACTGCTGAATACGGGAAGCGCTCAGATGGTCCTGATTGTCGGCATCGAGAGCCAGACCGACAAAAGAGCCGTGAACGAAAGCCCGCGAACCGGAGTAGTCATAACCTTCAGCGGGCCATGCCCCGATCACCTTTGCGCCTCTTTCGAAAAATTTTTCATAAAGGATTCCCATGCCATCGAGAAAATAGTCGCCGTAACTCAACTGGTCGCCAAGTCCGAAAAACGCGACGGTTTTTCCCCTGCAGTCGAGAGAATCGAGACTCGGGAATACATTGTACCAGTCATCCTGAAGCTCCCCGGCTCCCCATGTCGATGTGCCGATCAGAAGAGAATCATATCCGGCAAGCGTATCGGCACCAACATCCCGGATATTGTAGTTGTCCACATGTTCGTATCCGATTACGGCGGCAATGAGATCGGCTGCGTTTTCGGTATTACCGGTCTGCGAACCCCAGAAAAGGCCTATTTTTTTCATGTTCCGTTTGGTGTTTTAACTGTTGATCGAATAGTGCTCCTGTTTACATTCCGCCATCTTCCGTTCCCGGCAAAGGAGAGCTTTCGCCAAAAAGCGCAGGCAAACCAAGTTCCTCTGAAACCGCCTCATGAATTGCATTGCTGAACATGCTGAAATCCTCTTCGGGAACGATCAGCGAAACGATTCCAAGCATGATGATCATGGGAGCAGGGTTGCATCCCGATTTGTCGCCGACGTACTGCTCTTCCCTCCGATAGCACTCTTCCATGATCTGGAAGAGTGCCTGCTTGTGCAGCACCACCATGGCATACCGGTAATGCAGATGAAATGCACCGCATGTGCATTTCTGAACCTGACAATGAAAATGGCAGCCGTTTTTCCTCTCTCCACCAGGCTTCATAGCTCCTCCTTTTATTTATTTAGTCTTTTTATAATTAATAAAACCGTTACAAAAAAAACGGAATGCTGAACAAACCGTTCGTCGTAATCCGTTCCCGCCGGCTCGCTTACCCCTCGATCCACTGATACCAGGTTACCTTGTGCCCGCCGCACTTGCCGCAGCAGGTGCTTGAAAAAACATCTCCGGTTTTCTTTTCGACGCTCCCTTTTCTGACCCAGTGGTCGAGCATCGACTCTGCGGTACCCTGATCGGTATTGAAATGCCCGGCAACTTCACCGAGCGATACCCGGTTTCTCTCTCTGAGAAACCCCCTGAGATCTGTAAGTGTCATGCCATCCTCCTCTTGTTATGATTGCGCGAAAGGAGCGGTCCATGCACGCAACCGCCCCTTTTTTTCATTTGACGAAGCCTATCGGACTTCAGCACGTCCGCCCTTCAGATACATCAGACCGACCGCCGCAAAAAGCAGAAGCGCCATGCAGCCGATCCATACCGCCGATGATGCCGGATGAAGGCTGAATGTTGCCGTCTGGTAGACGATGACGGCAAAGAAATACGCAAGTCCGGTAGTCCATGCACCTGCAAAAAGTGTCCATCCGATATTGGTTTCGCGATAGACTGCGGCGATGGCTGCCGCACATGGGAAATAGAGCAGTATGAACACCAGGTAGGCAAAGGCGCCTGCCGTTCCGTCGAAAAGCGATACCATCGAGCCGAAAATAGATGTGCCGACCTCCTGATCTTCGGCGACAGCTGCCCTGTCGGATACATCGCCGATCGAGATGCCGAGAGGATCGAGCAACGTTTCCGTCACACCGGCAAGATTTTCAGGTATCGTGGCAAATGCCTCCGACAGCGCGCCAAAGAGACTGAACGACACCTCCTTTTCCGCCTCGCCCTCTTCGCTTGACGACATCTGCGCATAGAGATTGTCGAGCGTTCCAACCACGGCTTCTTTTGCAAAAATACCGGTAAAGAGCCCAACGGCGGCAGGCCAGTTCTCCTCGCTGACACCGAACGGGGTGAATGCCGGCGTTATGGCCTTTCCGGTAACTGAAAGCACCGAACGTTCGGTATCTTCATTGCCGAAGGTTCCGTCGGTGCCAAGCGAGTTCATGATGCTCAGCACCATGATGACCGGCACCAGCACTTTCCCGGCCTTGAAAAGGAATGACTTCAGCAGCTCCCACACCCTGAGGGCAATACCCTGCAGCGTCGGCAGATGGTATGCCGGCATCTCCATGATAAACGGGGATACGTCGCCCCTTAGCAGGGTATTTTTCAGGATGAATCCGGTCATCACGGCAACGGCTATTCCCATAAGATAGAGCAGAAACACAAGGTTCTGACCTCCAACAGGGAAGAATGCCGCCGCGAAAAGCGCATAAACCGGAAGCCTTGCGCCGCAGGACATGAATGGCACCATCATGATGGTCATGACCCTGTCGCGCTCGTCGTTCATGGTCCTTGCCGACATGATGGCCGGCACCGAGCAGCCGAAGCCGACAAGCATGGGAATGAAGGCTTTCCCCGGCAGGCCTATCGCCCTCATTCCCCGGTCCATGACATAGGCGGCTCTTGCCATGTATCCTGAATCTTCGAGGATGGAGAGGAAAATGAACATGAATCCGATGGGCGGAATGAAGGTGGCCATGGTCTGCAGAGCACCGCCCAGCCCTCCTGCAATGATGGCGGCAAGCCACTCGGGGGATCCGAGGGATGCGAGCAGAAACCCGAAACCGTCAACAAACAGTGCGCCGGCAGCGATGTCGAAGAAATCAATAAAGGCGCCTCCTATATTGATGGTAAAAAGAAACATCAGATACATCACAAGCAGAAACATCGGGATGCCGAGGAATCTGTTAAGCACCACCCGGTCGATACGATCGGTAAATATCACCTTCTTATCGTCACTTCTTTTGACGACACTTGCCGACAGATCGCCAACGAAACGGTAGTGGGTATCGGCTATGACGATATCGGCATCATCCCCGAGCTGCCTGACCAGCGTTTCCCGTCGACGCTCGACAATCTGCCGCATGCTGTCGTCGAGTTTCGCTTCGAGACTGTGATCACCTTCGAGCAGCTTGAGAGCAAGCCATGCCGGATCGTACCGCAACGCTGCGGCTGCCGGGGAAACCTCCGCCGACATCTCCCTGATAGCCTTGTCGAGAGCGCCTGGATAGGTAACCCGTTTGCCTGCCACCCTTTTTTCAACAACCCCGCTGGCAATAGCCGCTTTCAGCTCGCCGATTCCTTCACCGCGCGATGCGACCAGAGGCACAACCGCTGTTCCGAGACGCATGGAAAGCTCTGCGACATCGGTTTCAATGCCTTTTTCTGCAGCCACATCAATCATGTTGAGCGCAACGACTACCGGAACCTGCATTTCAAGCAGCCTGCTCGTCAGGTAGAGATTCCTGTCGGGATTTGAAGCATCAACAATGTTGACGATAAGATCCGCCTCACCCGACATAATATAGTCCCGGGCTATCTCCTCATCCTGGGAAAGTGCCGAAAGCGAATAAATGCCGGGCAGATCGACAAGCTCATATAGTGTTCCGTTATGTGTAAAGTGACCGATCTTCCGGTCCACCGTCACGCCAGGCCAGTTCCCAACCCGCTGGTTCAATCCGGTCAGCATGTTGAACAGCGTGGTCTTGCCGCAATTCGGATTCCCCACGACGGCTACAACACTCCCCTTCACCTTCATACCTTCCGGCTTCACCACTGCTCCAATCATTTCCTCTGTCTGCATCATTTCACCTCCTCTACAAGGATTCCTTCAACCTCTTTTTTTCGAAGCGAAAGCCTGTAGTTTCTGACAGACACTTCCATAGGATCGCCAAACGGCGCAACACCCTCAACCCTGACTACCTCGCCAGCCAGCAACCCCATATCGAGAAGCCTTTTACGTAAAGCCGGTACAGCGTCGATCTTCACAACCCTGCCGGCCTGCCCTTTTCTTAATTCCGATAAATTCATTTGAGTATCCTTCTTACTATTATTTGCATTGCCGTTCGCTTATCAAGCGCCATTTTTCCATCCCTGACCCTGAGCAGCAGCGGCACACCGGGAGTGTTCTGCACCACCTCGACTACCTGGCCCGGAGAAAAACCCATCTCGGAAAGGCGGGCCGATCGCGCCTCACCCCTGCCGTGCCGGTGCCTGCCTTCACTGCCGCATTCGCCATGACGGGCACACGCTCCAGACTGATGCCGCTCGGCATGCCTTACGCCTACTATTTCTGCCGTTTCACCGCAGGTCAACATTGCCAATGGACACATCACCTCTTCTCCCCGATTATTAAAATTCCATGGCAAGCTGGAGCGTCACCATATCGCTTTTCGTACTGTCGTCGTTTTTCATGTGCAGGTACTCCAGCGCAAGCACAGCCTCTTCGGCAAGGTCATAGGCAAGTGTGGCTCCGTACTGCTTTTCCACCTCGAAATCATCCGCGCCGGCATAACGAAGGGCCAGATGGAGCGGAAGCGGAAAATCATAACCGATTTCGAAATTGCAGGCCTGCGGCTGCATGCCTGCCAGATCGCCATCGGAGAATGTATCCGCCGCTGTGAGGTATTCTGCCCGAAATTCGAAGCTGCCTATGCCGGCGATACCGTAAACGGAGTATCCCCCGACAAACTCCGAGGTCTCATGGCCATAGGGTTCATAGGCGTCCTGCAGACCATCGGTATCGGCGATGTTGCTGATATATGAAGCACCAAGCCCGTAGCGGAACGATTCACTCACCTCTCCGGCAGCGCCTATGGCCGCCACAAAGGTGTTGATATCATCCTTTCCTGCTTTCTGCACATCACCCTTCAGAAGAGCGAGAGACGCCGTCAGCGGATCGGCTTCGTAGCCTGCCCGAAGCGAAGCGTGATGCTTGGTTTCGCCAAGTTCGAGGGTCAGAGGGTCGGAAATCATGCCGGTTGCAAAATTACCGAAGGCCTGGGTCATACGCCCTGCTTCGGCGAAGAACGGCATATCCTCTTTTTTCATCCTGATGTAGGCTTCGTCCACGAGCAGCTCGTCGTCGCCGTCCTCTTCATAGAGCAGTACGACATGGGCGCTGAGCCAGTCAGTCACTCTGGCTTCAAGATCGAGCTCGAAAGTTGCAAGAGAGAGATCGCTCGAACTGGCGCCATCGCTGTCGACGTAGGTACCTTCGACCTCTACAAGCCCGGAAAAAGTCACCCCTTTAATGATCTCGGTTTTTCCCGACTCGCTTTCGGCGGCTGAAACGGGAAAAGAGAGCAGAACGCCGAGACAGACGAGTGAGATGGTTTTTTTTAATCTGTTCATGACTAATGAAATGCGGTTAAAGATTGACGATGAGAAAAAAAAATGGGCTGAGCCTCGCTCACGAATTATCTATAATTAATCGTTGAATATATTATTATCTGGATTAATTACAAATTATAAACAGAAAAGCAAAAACCCCGGAATTACCGGGGTTCCGCCGACCAGTCGAGTCCTGAAGGACTTTACTGCAGCTTCTTTTTTGCCATGGCCGCTTCCGGCGAAGACGGATAAACGTTCATGATATCCCTGAACCGGGCTTTCGCATTGACCTGATCGCCAAGCTGCTCGAAGGCAAGCCCCTGCTTGTAGAGTGCTGCCGGACGCCTGTTGCTTTTCGTGTATTTGGCGATGACGACCTGATACTCCAGAACGGCCTTTTCGTACCATTTCTCGCTGAAGTAGCTTTCGGCGATATAGAACTGCGCATCGTCGAACAGGCTCGATTTCGGGTAGGTCTGCATAAGCGCCGTAAAACTCTCCCTTGCCGAAGCGTAACTGTTTTTTGAGAGCTTCTGCACGCCGTCGTTGAGAAGCGCACTGTCGGTTGAAACTGAAGCGGGAACAGAACCCGCAGCACCCACGCTGCCCTTCGATACCGCAGACTTCTGCGAACCGAGTCCAAGCTGCTGCTCAATACGTCCGAGCCGGGTATCGATATTGTCCATCTTCTGCACCAGGAGCGAATCCTCAAGACCCAGCCGACCGAAGGTCTGCCGGTTCCTGTAGCCCATCTCCTCGAGCTTGCCCTGCAACTGTGAAACCTCATCGCGAACCTGCTGAACGTCGGAATATGAGGCCGCAGACTGTGATTTTATGGTTTCCGATTCCGTCCGGAGTTTTCTGACATCGTCGGAAACAACAACAAGATCGGATTTGGACGCACAGCCGCCAAGCGCTACTACCGGAAAAAGAAAGAATAAAACGCCCTTGATTTTCATAGGTCGGAATAAGGATTAGTTCATCATATCGTCGGATACGCCCCGAACTGCGGGGCATGCCGGTTATTTTACAATAAAATGAGCCCTTCTGTTCTTTGCCCAGGCCTCTTCGTTCTGACCCTTGTCAAACGGGCGCTCTTCTCCGTAGGTAATGGTTTCAAGGCGCGATGCGGCAACGCCGAGCCTCACCATGAACTCTTTGGCACTGATAGCCCTGCGCTCTCCAAGAGCTATGTTGTATTCGGAAGTACCGCGGTCGTCGCAATGGCCTTCGATAATGACCTGCCTGGCTGAGTTGCTTTTCATCCACGAGGCATTCTCCGTCAGGCGCTGTTGAGCTTCGGCTGCGAGAATCGAACTGTCGTAATCAAAAAAAACGTCTCCGATAGGTCCGGTCTGATACTCGTCGAATCCGTATCCGCGGCTTGCGCCCGATGCGCTGCCCTGAAGGGAAGATCCCTGTCCGGCATCGCTGTCTGAAGAGGTAACGGCGCTTTTTGACGAACATCCGGCACTGGCCATCATGGCTATTACAAGCAATGCCCCTAATCTGGTTCTCATGGTATCCTGATATTTATATCGTGAAAAAAAAGGGCAGGCATCACTGCCTGCCCCGTAGTTACAAACAAGCAAGCTGCCTGTCTTATTTTGCAGCAGGTGCAGGTGCAGCTGCGCCCTGTCCGACGAAGTGCGCTCTTCTGTTCTGAGCCCATGAAGCCTCATCGTGGCCGAGAGCGAAAGGACGCTCTTCACCGAAGCTGACGGCCTGCATTCTTGCAGGATCGGCACCGATGTTGACCATGTAGTCCTTGGCTGCATTGGCACGACGCTCGCCGAGAGCCATGTTGTATTCGTTGGTGCCGCGCTCGTCGCAGTGACCTTCGACAATGAGGGTACCGGTGACGTTCTGCTTCATCCAGTCGAAGTTCTTCTGAAGCTGCTGAACAGCTTCTGCACGGAGCTCAGACTTGTCGTAATCGAAGAAAATATCGCCAAGCTCGACAGACGGCGGCGGTATTACTTCAGGAGCTACGACAACATCTTCCTGGCAGCAGCAGGCTCCAAGAAAGAGCATGCCTGGTATGAACATGCTTCTGAGTAGTGGTTTTACGGTTCTCATGCTTCCCCCTTTTTAAGGTTATTAACGAAAAAATATACTAACGGAACAAAGACCAGGACGGCTGCATCTGATCGCCATCCATCTGTAATAAACGCCGCTGGTTTTCTCCGTTCGAACTCATAACATAGAGCTTCTTTCCTCCCTGACGATTGGAGGTGAAAACTATCATACTCCCATCGGGAGACCATGAAGGCGATTCGTTTTCACGTACACCACTGGTAAGCCTTTTCAAGCCAGAACCATCGGCATTTATAACAAATATATTGATTTCCCCTGTTTTTTCCCATGTCGAGTAGGCAATTTTATCACCTGCAGGAGACCATGAAGGCTGGGTATTGTAACGTCCGCTGTAGGTAAGCCGCCTGGTGAGTCCGGACTGCATATCCTGAATGAAAATCTGGGGAAGACCGTTTCTTGACGATACAAAAGCCATCTGACGGCCGTCGGCTGAAAAAGTCGGTGAGACGTCGATACCCTTGCTGTTGGTCAGCCTTCTGGCAATACCTCCGTCAGGCCGTACGAGATAGATCTCCTGATCGCCTTCGAATGAGAGGGTGGTAGCCAGCTCACTTGCGTTTCTCCATGCGGGATCGACGCTGACCCCGTTCTTGGCGACCGACGAAACCTTGTTGTCGTGCAGGTTTTTGATATAGAGCGTGGGACGCCCCGAGGTGTAAGATGTATAAGCAAGATAACGACCGTCGGGTGAAAGCACCGGAGTAAGGGATATAGAGCGGAAACTGGTAACCTGCTCAACGCCATAGCCATCAAAATCGCACTGGTATACCTCTTTTGATCCCGACTTGCTGGATATGAAAACTATCTTGCTGCCGAAAAAGGATTTCTTGCCGGTCAGAAGCTCGATGAGATCGGCAGAGAATGCATGTCCCAGAGAGCGGAGCTGTTCTTCCTTGCCGCTGTAGGACTTCTTCAGGAGAAGCTTTGTACCGAAGGTATCATAGACCTCCATGTCGATGTTGACCTTGCCGCCTTTTTTTGAAACTGCCCCTCCCGCATACACTTCGGCTCCTACCGAACTGAGGGCGCCGAAATTAACGCTGCCGCCCTTGCCATCACTCCCGGCACGAACATTCGATGGTGGAGGAAGGATCGTAAAAAGGTTGGAAAAAACCAGGCCGTCCTTGACGGTTTTATCGAATTCCCTTGCCCATTCGGACTCTTTTCCGCCTTTTGCTGCAGAACGGTCGAGAACAACCGCAATCTTGCCTCCGCCCTGTTTGCGGATCGCAATGTACTCCCCTTGCTCCTCGGCATGCAGAAAAAATGGCGAAAGAAACAGGCACCAGAGCAACAGTAGTGAGGTAATCACACCTTTCGAAGTTCCTGAATTCATGCCACAAGTGATCATAGAAAAGGCAGTTAACGGTTACGTTTATACTACTAAATATCTTTATCAGTGCAAAATGCTATCTTTTAAACACAGGGGTCAACGAGGAAAACCGTCCAAAAGCACTCGAAAACTGCCAACGACGGTTAAACAGGGTTAAACAGGTACATGTAAATGGAATATACGCATAAAAAACACATACAAGAAATAACATGCTTCTGTTTGATCAACACAACTCCCTTGCACGCCGGCCGGCTCCGTTACCATCTCTACATATCGATACCTTCAGGGGTAAACACGAAACCGATCGATATGCCGCCGGAACCGTAATCCGACGGGAGCGCGGGCAGGGGGGATGATTTTTCGAGCGCTCTTTTCACCGAATTGTTCAGGTATGCACTCGGTGCCCTTCTGTCGAAGGTGATCTCGCTGATCGTGCCGTCGTCGAGAATGAATATATGCACCTTAACTTCCATACCGTAACTGTTCTGCAGCATCTGCGATGAGAACTCCCAGTTCTTCTGGATAATCGAGGCGATACGTACCTTGTAGGGATCGGCTTTACCGCCGCCGCCACGCCCGGTACCGCTGCCGGCTGCCGAACCGCCGCCGCCCGTACCTTTGCCTGAACCCTGCGAAGAGACCTTCTGCTGCAGGCGGGCAAGCGCACTGCCGAGGTTATCCTGCTTTGCGGGACCGGATGCCGCCGATTTACGGTCCACCGACTGCTTCAGCTTTTCGAGCGCCTTGCCGATATCTGCCGGTTTTTCGGGCGTCTTCAAAACCGGCTCACTCCTTGCCGGCAGCTTTTCCTTGACCGGTTTTTCCGGGATTTTCTGTTTTGCCGGCTTGGAAACCGTTTTTTTCACCGGAACGGCAACAGGCTCGGGCTCGACGGTTTTGACGGCTTCCGGAGCAGCGTCCGGAGACTCCCGAGGCACTGTTTCCGAAGAAGCCGGTCCGGGCTCCCCTTCCCCGGCAGGCAGCGATGCCCCCCCCGGACCGGGAAGCGAGACAAGGCTGACATTGACGATTTTAGGAGGGTTGGGACTGCTTCCGAGAAAATGCTGATAGGCCAGCGCCGAAAGCAGCACCAGCAGGTGCGTCCCTGCCGCGACGGCAAGCCAGAACGAAAACCGCCTTCTCTCGATCCTGAATTCCTGACTTCTTTTCATAGACTGCGCCTACCTCTCCCGATCCGCCTGAACCGGCTGCGGCTCGGTGACCATACCGATTTTTTCGATACCGGCTTCCCGTATCTGAGCCATCACACTCATGACAAGACCGTAAGGCAACGATTTATCGGCTTTCAGGTAAACCTCCCTGGTCTGCCGCACATCGAGAATGGCAGGAAGACGCTCCCCCACTTCAGCGGCGTCAAGCTGATACTGATTGATGAATACCTGCCTGTTCTCGTCAATGCTGATAATGAGGGCCTTTGCATCGATATCCATTTTCTCATGGGTGGTTTGGGGCGTATCGACCTTCACGCCATGGGTCATCATCGGGGCCGTCACCATGAAAATGATGAGCAGCACAAGCATGACATCGACAAACGGCGTCACGTTTATTTCGCTCATCAACCCTTTTTTTCCTGATGTCATCATGCGCTGGGTGGAGTATCGGATTTCTCAAGACATGCGGAGACGAACTCTCCTGAAAAATCCTCGAGATCCCGCTCGATAGTGCCGATCTGCTGGATCAGGTAGTTATAGCCCATAACGGCGGGAATCGCCGCGGCAAGCCCGGCGGCCGTAGCGACAAGAGCCTCCGAAATACCGGGTGCGACCGCGGCAAGGGAGGCTGACTGCGTCAGGCCGATGTTGTGGAAGGAGTTCATGATGCCCCAGACCGTACCGAAAAGTCCGATGAAGGGCGCCGTATTGCCGACCGTGGCAAGAAACGGCACAAGACGGCCAAGCCGCTTGTTTTCAACGTTGACCTCCCGTTTGATCGCACGCCTGATCCGTTCTGTCTCCCCGACTTTTCCAGTCGCCCGGTACTCGAGATAGCCCGCACGGAATACCCTTGCAAGGGAGCCGTTCCTGTACTTTTCGCTTTCGGCAAAAACCCTGTCAAGATTTGAGATCTCGAAAAAACAGTCGAGAAATTCATCCGATTCATGCCTGGATTTTCTGATATGGCCGAATTTATACGCAATGATGGCCCATGACACAACGGAAAAAGAGAGCAGCAGAAAAAGGACGGCAAGCACAACCGGCCCGGAATCCGAAACAAGCGAAAAAAGCCCGAATTGAGAATCAGCCATATCAGTTCAATGGAGGTTAATTAAAAAATCCCGAGGTTCACGACGACAATATAAGCCAGAGCCGAACCCGAAAGCGCGCAAAGCGTGTTGACCAGATCGTTGTTTACAAAAGGAACGCCCTTGAGCAGCCGGTTCTCGACAAGCGAGCCGTCGGCAGCGACACTGTGCGTTCTTTCGGTAACCTTCTCCCTTATGGGGTCGTAGTACTGAGCCTGAACGGTGGCTCCGAAAAAACTGTCGACAAGGCTTGCCGCAAGACCTGAAAAACCGATAAGCAGAAGCGATTGCAGTACGCCGAACTCAAAGAGCCACCCGACATTGACCAGGAGCGCACTGGCGCATATGAAAAGCGATCCTATGAACGCCCCGGAGGTACCGGGCACCGATACGCCTCCGGATGTTCCGACAGGCACCTCCTTGAATGAGGTCACAAGCCATGCTTTCGGATTCGGCCACATGGTGCCGATCTCCGTCGCCCAGGTGTCGGCCTGAACGGCGGCAAGCGTGCCGAGATAGGCAAAAAACACCGCCGGATGACCGGTAAGGGAGAAAACGATCATGAGAATCCATGCGATACCTCCGTTGGCGTAAACCTGACCGGCATCCCGCTGGGAACCCTTTTCAAAAACCAGGTCGAATTTCGCCTTTTTTTTCTTGCCGAGTTTCGAGAGTACCGAAGAGAGCAGATAGAAGGTCAGCATCGGAACGGTCCATGCGATGCCCCCGATTCCGAAAATGGTCGTTCCAAGCAGAAACGTCGCCGTGGCTCCGCTGTTGTTGAGAAATTTCACCTTCACGGAAAACACCGCCATGAACAGCGCAAGCAGGCCGCCTGCAATAAAGTTCCAGAGCTGGACGGTGTGGTTCATTTCGAGCACATAGAGCACATAGGCGATGGCGACCGGAATGAAAAAGTTGTCGAGCCCCCTGGAAAGCAGTGCCTCGACCGCCGTGGCAACGAGGGCGAGAAAGAGAGCGAAGAGCAGGATTATCCAGAAAGGCTGCGAAGCAAGGGCCCCGTTGATGTCGCCGCCGAAAAAAACCAGGCACATGAGCAGCAGGAGAAAGGAGACCACGAACATGGTTGCCGATCCTTCCAGCGTTTTCGGGCTCTCGGTCAGATGTTCGATATGGCGGCGTCCCGCCGTGCTGCCTACAAGGGCCGCAAGCGAATCTCCTATACCCATAACGAGCATGGCCGACTGCAGGATCCACCTGTTATCGTCCCACAGAAACAGGGCAAGAAGCATGAATACAAGAGGAAAAAGCATCGATCCGTAACTGTTCAGACCAGGCTCTCCTCCCGGCTCGACCGTATCGGAGTGCAGCGACAGGAACCAACCCCTGAACAGGTTCAGACCGTTCAGCAAAAGAAAAAGCAGGCCCGCAAGCAGCGGATAAAAGTTCGTGGCGAAGTAAGAGGGCACAAAAAACACCACGATACCCATGCCGAGATGAATGATTTTGCGAACAACGAAGGCGCTGACGCTGAACCTTCGGATAAGGAGTTCCCCCAGCAGAATAACGGACAGCACGAGGGAGATGGTCATAAAAAACGACGGGAGATCCTGAGGGAGCGGTGCCTGAAGATTCAGCATGTTGCTTGCTTGTTTTCGTTGCAGATACGTCTGGAACAGGAACAATTACCGTGCGGGTGACATTCACCATAATTACGGTAACAGTTACTGTAATTATAAAAAAATCCTGAGGAGCTTTTTACTATTTTTCATGTTTGCTTTAATAAAAGCTATAATGTAAATTATCGCCGGATTTATTTTGTTGCTTTTCGTGCAACGCATTACAAGAAAACCTGTATTGACCGAGTACATGCCTGAAACAGGAACACATAACCGCTCTGCAATAAACACTCCTGCCGATGCGGCAGTCATGAGCCCTGTTGAAAACAGCGGCAATGCAGGCAGCATGCTCGATACCCTCAGTATCAGGATCGGAGTTTCGGTATCTGTACTTCCCGTACAGATTATTGTTTCTGTGCTCTGAACAGAAAGCCGGTCCCAAGTCCATTTATCCTTTTTGACAATAACAAATCTGATGGCTTCGGGAACGGCAGGCCCTGGGGTTGTTTTGTTAATTGTCAACACTTTCATCATGAGATCTGATACGGTAAAAACCGGATTTGAAAAAGCGCCGCACCGCAGCCTTCTGAAAGCTACCGGTGCCATTGCATCGAACAGTGATTTCAAAAAGCCTTTCATCGGTATCTGCAACTCGTTCAACGAGCTCATACCGGGCCATGCGCACCTTCAGGAGCTGGGAAGAATTGCAAAAGAGGAGGTGCGCAAAGCCGGAGGCGTGCCCTTCGAATTCAACACCATCGGTGTCTGCGACGGCATAGCCATGGGTCATATCGGCATGCGCTATTCGCTTGCAAGCCGCGAGATCATTGCCGACAGCGTCGAAACCGTCGCGGAGGCTCACCGCTTGGACGGTCTGGTCTGTATTCCTAACTGCGACAAGATCACCCCCGGCATGATGATGGCCGCCCTGCGCATCAATATTCCGGTGATTTTCGTTTCGGGAGGCCCCATGAAAGCCGGCCATACCCCTTCGGGCAAAACCGTCGACCTGATCTCGGTTTTCGAAGCCGTCGGCCAGTGCAGCACCGGAGAGATCACGGAATCGGAGCTTGAAACCATCCAGGACAGCGCCTGCCCCGGATGCGGCTCGTGTTCAGGCATGTTTACCGCCAATTCGATGAACTGCCTCTCGGAGGCGCTCGGCATAGCCCTGCCCGGCAACGGAACCGTACTGGCCGTCGATCCCCGGCGCAACGAACTGGTCAGGGAGGCCTCCCGCCGTATCATCGATCTGGTCAGGGAAGATGTACGCCCCAGAGACATCATCACCCGGAAATCCCTGCTCAACGCCTTTGCGCTCGACTTCGCCATGGGTGGCAGCACCAACACCATCCTGCACACCCTGGCCATAGCCAATGAAGCGGAACTGGATTTCGATTTCTCGGAACTCAATGCCCTTTCGGCAAAAACGCCCTATATCTGCAAGGTCAGTCCGGCCACCATGGATGTCCACATCGAGGATGTCGACCGCGCCGGGGGCATTTCAGCCATCCTGAAAGAGCTGAGCCATATCGACGGCCTGCTCGACCTCTCGGCACCGACCGTTACAGGGAAAACACTCGGAGAGAACATCTCCGGCTCGGAAGTGCTCGACCGGAGCGTCATCAGAAGCATCGAGAATCCCTACTCCGCTACGGGAGGCCTGGCCGTCCTGTATGGCAACCTCGCCCCGCAGGGTGCAGTCATCAAGACCGGTGCTGTAAGTCCGGAAATGATGAAGCATACCGGGCCGGCGAAAGTATACGATTCGCAGGACGATGCACTCAAAGGCATCATGGAAGGCGACGTCAAGGCCGGCGATGTGGTGGTCATCCGCTACGAGGGACCTAAGGGCGGGCCGGGAATGCCTGAAATGCTCTCCCCTACCAGTGCAATCATGGGCCGCGGGCTCGGCGGCTCGGTAGCGCTCATCACCGACGGACGCTTTTCCGGAGGATCGAGGGGCGCATGCATCGGCCACGTCTCGCCCGAAGCTGCCGAAAAAGGACCGATCGCCGCGCTTGAAAACGGCGACATGATCACCATCGACATCCCGAACCGCACCATCACGATGGAGCTTTCCGATGCGGTCGTGGCCGCAAGGCTCAGCGCGCTCAAGCCTTTCGAACCAAAAATCAAAAAGGGATACCTTGCCCGCTACTCGCAGCTTGTTACTTCGGCAAGTACCGGAGCGATCATGAAAACCCCTGTTTACTGTGAACCAAAATAACCCGACTATGCCTGCATCAGGACAGAAACTGAACGGATCGGAAATATTCTTCGAATGTCTGAGGCGTGAAAACGTTGAATATATCTTCGGCTACCCCGGAGGAGCCCTGCTGAAAGTTTACGAAACGCTCTACGACGTCAAGGACATCAAGCATATCCTCGTACGTCACGAACAGGGAGCGACCCACATGGCCGAAGGGTACGCGCGGGCCACCGGCAGGCCGGGCGTCGTGCTCGTCACCTCCGGACCGGGCGCGACCAATACCGTTACCGGCATCACCAATGCCTATATGGACTCTTCGCCACTGGTTGTCTTCACCGGCCAGGTGCCCAGTTCCCTGATAGGCAACGACGCCTTCCAGGAGGCGGATATCGTCGGCATCACGCGCCCGATAACCAAACACAACTTCCTGGTCAAGGATGTCAGGGAGCTCGCATCCACCATCCGCAAGGCGTTCTATCTGGCCACCAACGGCCGGCCGGGACCGGTTCTTGTCGATATGCCGAAAGACGTGCTGAACGCGACCTGTGCCTTCGAGTGGCCTGAAACCGTTGAAATCAGGGGGTTCAAGCCCACCGTCAAATGTCATCAGCATCAGGTTGAAAAGGCCGCGCAGAAAATAGCAAAGGCAAAAAAACCGCTCTTCTACATAGGCGGCGGCGTCATCAGCGCCAATGCGTCCGAGGAGCTCCGCGAACTCGCCATCCGGCAGAACATTCCGGTAACCATGACCCTGCAGGGACTGGGCGCCTTTCCGGGCGATCACCCGCTCTCGATGGGCATGCTCGGCATGCACGGAACCTTCTGGGCAAACCAGGCCGTCAACAACTGCGACCTGCTGATTGCCGTCGGCGCACGTTTCGACGACCGGGTTACCGGGAAAACCGACACCTTTGCAACGCAGGCCTATATCATCCATAACGATATAGATCCGACCAACGTCGACAAGAACATCAAGGTGGACCTGCCGGTCGTCGGCGATGCGAAGCACTTTCTGCAGACGCTGATTGAAACGATGCCGAAGGAGCACGAAGACCGCACTCCATGGCTGGCCGAGATCGGCAAATGGCGGGAGCAGTGCCCGCTCGTCTATACGAACGAAGAGGATTCGCTGAAAACCGAGTACGTCATCGACGAAGTCTCCCGGCAGACCAGCGGAGATGCGGTCGTCACGACCGACGTCGGTCAGCACCAGATGTGGACATCACAGTACTACAGGTTCAGAAAACCCCGCTCGATCATCACCAGTGGAGGACTCGGAACCATGGGTTACGGCCTTCCGGCTGCAATCGGCGCGGCGTTCGGCGTCACCGACCGGCCGGTCGTGCTGTTCTGCGGAGACGGCGGGTTCATGATGAACGTCCAGGAACTGGTCACGGCCGTGCACTACAAGGTACCGGTCAAGATTTTCCTCATCAACAACAGCTTTCTCGGCATGGTCCGCCAGTGGCAGGAGCTCTTCCATCAGGAAAAGTACTCCTTCACCGATCTCGGCGACAGCAATCCGGATTTCGTGAAGGTTGCCGAAGCCTTCGGGTGCAGGGCTATGCGTGCCGAAAACCCTGTCGAGGCGAAAAAAGCCATCACGGAAGCGCTGGCATGGAACGAGGGTCCCGTATTTGTCGAGTTCAAGGTTGTCAAAAAAGATATGGTTTTCCCGATGGTCCCGGCGGGCGGCTCGATTTCCGACATGCTGCTGGAGAGGCTGAACCCGAAAACAATGGTTTGAAACGCACTATGAAACACATTATATCCGTACTGGTCGAAAACAGATTCGGCACCCTCAACAGGGTCGCCTCAATGTTCAGCGCCCGGGGTTTCAACCTCGAGAGCATCTCCATAGGGGAGACCGAAGATCCGGAATTTTCCCGGATGACCATCGTCACCCGGGGCGACGACCAGATCGTCAGCCAGGTGCTCAAACAGCTCAACCGGCTGATCGATACCATCAAGGTCACCGACCTGACGAAACAGCCTCATGTCGAGCGGGAGCTGCTGCTTATGACCCTGAAACTCAGCAAAACCACGCAGCATGAGATTTTCGAACTGATCAATGTTTTTAAAGGCAAAGTCGTGGATATAAAACAAAAATCCATTACTATTGAGGTCATTGGTTCTCCGGACAAGATCAACACAACCATTGATATTTTCAGATCGTACGGCATCAGGGAGCTTGCCCGCTCCGGTGCGGTAGCCATTCACCGGGGTGAATCCTGAGCACTATTTTTTACTTACAGTCAATCAAAACATCTTGAAGAAATGAACGCTTATTATGAGCAGGATGCCGATCTCGGTTATCTGCAGGGAAAAAATATCGCCGTACTCGGCTATGGCAGCCAGGGCCATGCACACGCCCTGAATCTCAAGGAGAGCGGCATGAACGTCTGTGTGGGCCTGCGCCCCGACAGTTCGTCGTGCGACCGGGCACGCGAAGCCGGCCTGCAGGTCAACACCGTTGCCGACGCCGTCAAATGGGCCGATATCGTCATGGTGCTCCTGCCCGACCAGTACCAGAAAGCCATCTACGAAAGCGAAATTGCTCCGAACCTGCAGCCGGGCAATACCCTTGCCTTCGCCCACGGTTTCAATATCCATTACAAGCAGATCGTGCCTGATGCGTCGCTGAACGTCATCATGATCGCTCCGAAAAGCCCCGGGCACCTCGTGCGCCGCACATACACGCAGGGCAACGGCGTACCCTGCCTGATTGCCGTGCATCAGGACGCCACCGGCGAAGCCCGCCAGCAGGCGCTCGCCTGGGCGAAAGGTCTCGGAGGCACCAAAGCCGGCGTTATCGAGACATCATTCAAGAACGAGACCGAAACCGACCTGTTCGGCGAACAGGCCGTGCTTTGCGGCGGTTCGGCAGAACTCATCAAGGCCGGCTTCGAAACCCTCGTCGAAGCGGGATATCCCGAAGAGCTCGCCTATTTCGAGTGCATGCACGAGCTGAAACTCATTGTCGATCTCTACTACGAAGGCGGCCTTTCGAGAATGAACTTCTCGGTCAGCGACACCGCCGAATACGGCGGCATGACCCGCGGTCCGCGCGTCATCACTCCGGCGGTGAAAGCCGAGATGAAGAAAATCCTCGAAGAGGTTCAGGACGGACGCTTCGCCAAAGAGTTCATCGACGAATGCAACGGAGGCTACCACAACCTGAACAGGCTTCGTGCCGAGAACAGCGGCCATGCCATCGAGAAAGTCGGCGCGAAACTGCGCGACATGATGAGCTGGCTGATTAAAAAATAACGGACCGGGAACAACAAGCATGTACAAGATCGTATCCATACCGGGTGACGGCATCGGCCCGGAAGTCGTAGCCGGAGCTCTGGAAATCCTGAACCGGCTGTCGCAAAAGCACGGATTTGAAATCGTGGTCGAGGAGCACCCTTTCGGCGGCGCATCCTACGACCTGCACGGCGAAATGCTGACCGACGAAACCCTCGAAGCCTGCCGGAACTGCGACGCCGTGCTGCTCGGAGCCGTTGGCGGCCCGAAATGGGAAAGTCTGCCGCACGAACACAAACCGGAAGCCGCGCTGCTGAAAATCCGCAGGGAACTCGGACTCTTCGCCAACCTCAGACCTGCAAAGGTGTACGATGCGCTTGTCGAGGCATCGTCGCTCAAAGCGGACGTGGTAGGCGGAACCGATTTCATCGTCTTCAGGGAGCTGACCGGAGGCATCTATTTCGGCCAGCCGAGAGGCTACGACGAGAACAAGGGGTGGAACACCATGGTCTACGAACGCTACGAGGTGGAGCGTATAGCCCGCATCGCGTTCGAAGCCGCCCAGAAACGGGGCGGAAAAGTCACCTCGATCGACAAGGCAAACGTGCTCGAGGTATCGCAGCTCTGGCGGAACGTGGTGCATGAAGTCCACCGGGATTTCCCGGAAATCGAACTGAGCGACATGTATGTAGACAATGCCGCCATGCAGATCGTCCGGAACCCGAAGCAGTTCGACGTCATCGTCACCGGCAATCTGTTCGGCGACATCCTCAGCGACATTGCCGGCATGATCACCGGAAGCCTCGGCATGCTGCCCTCGGCGAGCATCGGCAAGAGCCATGCGCTCTACGAACCGATCCACGGCAGCGCGCCCGACATCGCCGGACAGAACAGGGCGAACCCTATAGCCACCATCGCATCGGTCGCCATGATGTTCGAACACAGTTTCTGCATGCCGGATATCGCCGACGAAATTTACGGCGCCATCGAGGCGACCCTGGCCGAGGGACTCAGAACCGCCGACATCGCCAACACGGGCCGGAGCGCGGTCTCGACAACGGAAATGACCGCGGCTATAGTCAGAAACCTCGGCGCTTAAAACAACCGAAAACCATTACAGAACTGAGGGTTAAAGAAACCATGGCACAAACCATAACCCAGAAAATCCTTTCGAGAGCAGCAAACCGAAGGTTCGTAGAGGCCGGCGAAAGCGTATGGCTCAATGTTGACGTCCTGCTCACCCATGACGTGTGCGGTCCGCCGACCTTCGACATCTTCAAGCAGGAGTTCGGCCCCGACGCGAAAGTCTGGGATCCCGAAAAGGTCGTCGTCCTGCCCGACCACTACATTTTTACGGCCAACGAACATGCGCACCGAAATATTGACCTGCTGCGCCAATTCGCCGCCGAGCAGGGGCTTCCGAACTACTACGATGTCGGCACCAGCCGATACCGGGGGGTCTGCCACGTCGCGCTTGCCGAAGAGGGCTTCAACCTCCCCGGAACCGTGCTGTTCGGCACCGACTCGCACACCTGCACCTCGGGTGCCTTCGGCATGTTCGGCACCGGCATCGGCAACACCGACGCGGCCTTCATTCTCGGCACCGGCAAGCTCTGGGAAAAGGTGCCCGAGTCCATGAAATTCACCTTCGAGGACGAAATGCCGGAATACCTCTGCGCGAAGGATCTCATTCTGCAGATTCTCGGCGACATCGGCACCGACGGCGCAACCTACCGGGCCATGGAGTTCGACGGCGAAGCGGTCTACTCTCTCCCTGTAGACGAACGCATGACGCTCTGCAACATGGCTATCGAAGCCGGAGGCATGAACGGCATCATAGCGGCCGATGCGGTTACCGAAGCCTACGTGAAGGCTCACAGCAGCAAGCCCTATGAAGTATTCCGGAGCGACCCCGACGCGAGCTACCACAGCGTCAGGCGCTACAACGTCCGGGAGATGGAGCCTGTAGTGGCACAGCCGCACAGCCCCGACAACCGCGCCACCGTCAGAAGCGTCGAGGGCACGAAAATCACCAAATCCTACATCGGTTCCTGCACCGGCGGAAAGCTCACCGATTTCATGCTTGCCGCGAAAATTCTCAAAGGAAAGCAGGTGGCCGTCCACACCAATATCGTGCCGGCAACCGTGAAGGTCGCCCGCGATCTCGAATGCGAAACCTTCGAGGGAGTAACGCTGAAAAAGATTTTCGAGGATGCCGGATGCAGCATCGCCCTTCCCTCCTGCGCAGCCTGCCTCGGCGGGCCTGCCGACACGGTGGGGCGCTCGGTCGATTACGACGTCGTGGTCTCGACGACAAACCGCAACTTCCCCGGACGCATGGGCAGCAAGAAAGCCGGGGTCTATCTTGCCTCGCCGCTCACCGCCGCCGCATCGGCCGTTACCGGAAAACTTACCGATCCGAGGGATTTCCTCTGAACGGCAGGAGAACGAATGAAACGCTAAGGAACAAGAATACATGGACACCATCATTCAGGGAAAAGCCTACGTGCTGGGCAAAAACATCGATACCGACCAGATCATACCGGCCGAACATCTCGTCTACAGCCTCTCCGATCCCGAAGAGGTGAAGCTGTACGGCAAATACGCCCTTTCCGGCGTGCCGCCCGAGCAGGGCGGCCTTCCCGAGGGCAATATTCCGTTCGTCGGCGAGGGCAGCTTCCGCTCGGACTACACCGTCATCGTCGCCGGACCGAACTTCGGCTGCGGTTCTTCGCGCGAACATGCCCCTTTCGCCCTGCAGGTCGCCGGGGCAAAGGCCATTATCGCCGAGTCTTACGCCCGGATTTTTTACCGCAACTGTGTTGACGGCGGCTTTGTTATTCCCTACGAAACCTCACAGCCGCTCACTGATGCCATAAAAACCGGTGACGAGCTGAAAATCGACATCGAGGCGAACACCGTAACCAACCTTACCACCGCAATAGCCTATACGCTCTCTCCGCTCGGCGACGTGTTCAGCATCGTCCAGGCAGGAGGCATTTTCGCCTATGCCCGGCAGGAGAATTTAATGGCCAAGAGCTGACGATATGAATGAAATGCCAAAGGCAATAGAACTCTACGACACCACCCTGCGTGACGGCACGCAGGGTGAACACATCAATCTCTCGGTACAGGACAAGCTGCTCATCACCGAAAAGCTCGATGAATTCGGCATGGACTATATCGAGGGCGGGTGGCCGTCAAGCAACCCGAAGGATGAAGAGTTCTTCCTGAAGGTGCGCAATCTTCCGCTCACGCACTCGAAACTCTGCTCGTTCGGTTCGACGGCGCGCTCCCTTCAGAACATCGAGAACGATCCCAACCTGCAGGGACTGCTGCAGTCGGAAACTCCGGTCATAACGATTTTCGGAAAAACCTGGAAAGCCCATACCGTCAAGGGACTGGGCATTTCGGAGGAGGAGAACGCCGAACTGATCTACCGATCGGTATCATTTCTGTGTTCGCACGGCCGCGAGGTATTCTTCGATGCCGAACACTTTTTCGACGGCTACAAGGACGATCCGGAGTTCGCACTCAGAATGCTGCGCTCGGCGGCGGAAGCTGGTGCTTCGCGCCTGGTGCTCTGCGACACCAACGGCGGTTCGCTGCCCGGCGAGGTGTCGGAAATCGTACGCAGCGTGCGTGAAAATACCGGACGCCCGGTCGGCATCCACAGCCATAACGACGGCGATCTGGCCGTGGCCAACTCCCTTGCCGCCATAACGGCCGGAGCCACACACATTCACGGAACCATCAACGGTATCGGCGAACGGTGCGGCAATGCGAACCTCATCAGCATCATCGCCAACATCATGCTGAAAATGGATGGCCGTTTCAACTTTGTCGAACATCTGACACAGCTGACTTCGCTGTCGAAGTTCGTATATGAAATCCTCAATATGCCGCCCGACGGCAAGGCACCGTTCGTCGGCAAGTCGGCGTTCGCCCACAAGGGAGGCATCCACGTCAGCGCCGTCATGAAAGAGAGCTCGCTGTACGAGCATATCGACCCGAAACTCGTCGGCAACCGCCAGAGAGTGCTGGTTTCGGAGCTGGCCGGCCAGAGCAATATCCGCTACAAGGCGCAGGAACTCGGCATCGTGCTGCCCGAAAAAGGGGAGCTGCTGAAAACCATCGTACACAACATCAAGGAGCTCGAACACAAAGGGTACCAGTTCGACGGCGCCGAAGCATCCTTCGAGCTGATCCTGCACCGGGAACTCGGCAACTTCGCACCCTATTTCGAAGTGCTCGAAACCAAGGTGTACATCGAATCCAGCAAGGCCTCGAAAAACGTCGATCAGGCAGTGCTGAAGGTTTCGGTAGGAAAAGAAATCGAACACATCGCCGCGGACGGAGACGGTCCGGTCAATGCGCTCGACAAGGCCCTGCGCAAGGCGCTGATCAGGTTCTATCCGCAGATAAAAACCATCAGGCTGGTGGATTACAAGGTGAGGGTGCTCGAGGAAAAACGGGGCACCAGCGCAAAAGTAAGGGTGCTCATCGAAACCGGAGACGGCAAGGAAACCTGGGGCACGGTCGGCGTTTCGACCAACATCATCGAAGCGAGCCTGCAGGCCCTCAGCGACAGCATGAACTACCATCTCTTCAGGGTCAAAGCCTCGGTCCCCGACCGCCAGGAGGCCCTTCAGGAGTGAAGGAGCGCTGCAGAAAAGGGTGCGCCTGAGATACGCCTCCCCTTCTGCAGCCTATCATCCCATTTTCCCTGAAGCTGCGCTTCCGCAACGTACAGACACCCCGGATGAACCTTCAGATCGACCGGTTCGGCCCGTTCCGGAAGATCGGGGTAAAAGCGCCACTCCTTGCTGACGATCCCGTGCCTCACGGCCGAAGGTGAAGTACGACCACGCCCGCTGCATCAGTACGAAAAAGCGGTGCCGGACGCTGCTCGAATAGTAGATGTGAACCCCGATCCAGATCATCCAGGCAAAAAAACCGTGCAGCCGCACATTGCCCTTTTCGGCAATCGCCGCGTTTTTTCCCATGGTGGCCATCCGCCCCTTGTCGCGGTAACGGAAGCTCTTTCCGGCTTTTCCCTGCACTGAAAGCAGAATATTGCGGCCAATTGTCCGTCCCTCCCGGAGAGCTGCGGAAGCCATTCCGGGAAGTGCGCCGCCGTCTTGGAGGGTAAAGGAGGCCTGATCACCGCCGGCGAACACATCAGGATAATCCGGCACGCCGGAATCTTCCGACACCACTGCCCTGCCGCTTTTGTCGGTCCCGGAACAGGTGCCGAGAGCCAGCCGTACGGATGACACGCTTCATTGCCGAACCCGGCATTATTAGAAAAAACCATATAATCATACAGTTAATTTATGTCAAAATAGAGTTTTTCCTGAATATTTATTCTTTATAAGCTTTTTTACCTTAATTTGTAAAATAAAACAGGGCTGAAATGCCCGCAAGGGCGTACCCGGGGCCCTGTCACGCAAGCGCTTGCGGAGCCATGATTTAACGGCGTTAACTACATTTCCGTATTAAATTTTAAGATTAATTTTATTATTGCCCGTAATATTTTAAGTTTAGGTATAATCCGGTTATGATTTTTCAACTGCTAAAGGATTATCTGTTATGATCAGCCTGTTCGAACGATACGATGCCTGTCCCAACAGGTTTTTCGACGAGGTTCTTGCACCGGACGGAAAACCGAGGGGCCACTACGATAAAATGGTGCATCGCTTTGGCCAGTTCTCTCTCGACGACATCCGAACACGCCGTCAGATTGTCAATATCTTCTTTCGAAACCAGGGGATAACCTTTACTGTGTACGGTGTCGAAGAGGGCATCGAACGGATATTTCCGTTCGATCTCATTCCGAGAATCATACCCTCACACGAATGGGCGAACATCGAAAAAGGCCTGATACAGAGAATTACAGCCCTTAACGAATTCCTTGCCGACATCTACTCGAACCAGAAAATCCTCAAGGACCGGGTTCTGCCGGCAGAACTGGTGCTGGGAAGCAAGCACTTCAGACGGGAGTTTGTGGGCATCAAGCCGCCGCTCGGCGTCTATATCCATGTAACCGGCAGCGACATCATCCGCGACGCTGACGGCCACTATCTGGTGCTGGAAGACAACCTGCGCACTCCAAGCGGCGTATCCTACATGCTGCAGAACCGACAGGCGCTCAAGCGGGCGTTTCCCGTGCTCTTTGACCGCTACAAGGTACGGCCCATCGACAACTACCCGCAGGAACTGCTGCGCACCCTGCAGGAGATCAGCCCCACATCGAGGCCGGAACCCAACGTGGTGCTTCTGACTCCGGGCATCTACAACTCGGCCTACTTCGAACACAGCTTTCTTGCCCGCCAGATGGGAGTGGAGCTCTGCGAAGGCCGGGACCTCGTGGTCAACAACAACAAGGTATACACCCGTACAACCAGGGGACTGCAGCGCGTTGACGTGATCTACCGGCGAGTCGACGACGACTATCTCGACCCGCTCGTCTTCCGTCCCGACTCGAAACTCGGAGTAGCCGGCCTTATCAACGCCTACCGCAAGGGAAACGTGGCGCTGGCCAACGCTATAGGCACCGGCGTTGCCGACGACAAGGTCATCTACAGTTTCGTGCCGAAAATCATCCGCTACTATCTTGGCGAGGAGCCGATACTCGACAATGTCGATACCTGGCTGGCGAGCAATCCCAAAGACCTGAAATACATTCTTGAAAATCTCGAGAAACTGGTGGTGAAAGCCGCCAACGAGTCCGGCGGCTACGGCATGCTTGTCGGGCCCGAATCGACCCTTGAGGAGCGTGAGCGGTTTGCCGAAAAAATCGTGGCGAATCCGAGAAACTATATTGCACAGCCGACCATATCCCTTTCGCGGCATCCGAGCTTTTTCAACGACAGCGATCTGGGCGGCTGCCATATCGACCTGCGCCCCTATGTGCTGTACGGCAAATCGCCGACCATCGTACCGGGAGGATTGACAAGGGTAGCCCTGAAAAGGGGATCGCTTGTGGTGAACTCCTCGCAGGGGGGAGGAAGCAAGGACACCTGGGTGATCGACGAATAACCATAAACGTACTACGAACATGCTGAGCCGCGTTGCCGAATCACTCTTCTGGATGAGCCGCTATGTCGAGCGGGCGGAAAACACCGCCAGGTTTCTGGAGGTCAATTTCAACCTGCTGCTCGATCTTAACGACATCACGGAAATCGACCATCCCAACTACTGGAGCCCGCTCATCCGGGTCACCGGAGATCCGGCGAACTTCACGGAGCGCTATGCGGAATACAACGCCCATACGGTTACCGATTATCTGGTCTTCAACCGGCAGAACAGCTTCTCCATCAACTCCTCGATCGGACTGGCAAGAGAGAACGCCCGGAGCATCATCGACAGCATATCGAGCGAAATGTGGGAGCAGGTCAACAATCTCTACCACTTCCTGCAGAGCGTCACGCCGCAGCAGGTGCATAACGATCCGTTCAGCTTCTACCGGGAAATCAAGAACGCCTCGCATCTGTTCCAGGGCATCACCGACAACATCTTTTCGAGAACCGAAGAGTGGGACTTCATCCAGATCGGCAAATATCTGGAACGCGCCGACAATACGGCCAGGCTGATCGACGTGAAATACCATATGCTCATGCCCAAGGAAGGTCGGGAGCACGATCCGGTTCTCGATTCGTTCGATACCATCCAGTGGATGGCCGTGCTGAAAAGCTGCAGCGCCCTTGAGGCATTCCGGAAGGTTTACCTCTCGAAAATCGACCCCGAAAACATCCTCTGGTTTCTGGTGCTCGACCGCACCTTCCCGCGGAGCATCGCCTTTTCCGTCTGTGCGGCCCAGGAAGCGCTCTGGAGAATTTCCGGCAGCTCGCGCCACCGCTACGCCAACAATGCCGACCGGCTGATCGGCAAAATGGAGGCGGAGCTCAGCTACACCTCCGTAGAGGACATGTACCGCAAAGGCCTGCACTACTATCTCGAAGAGATCGAGATCGGACTGAACAGGATCGGCGAGCAGATCCATCTGCTTTACTTTGCCTACCACACGCCGAAAATAGAACCGCACGACATAGCCGAGGCGCTCCCCTTCACGGGACTTGCCGGAGGAAGGGCCAACTGGAGCCAGTCACAGCAGCAGCAACAATAAAGTTCCTGCCGTTTAGCTGCGGAAAATCGCTGAGAAATAAGTAGGTTACATAATGATACTCAAGGTTGAACATACCACGCTTTTCGAATACGACTCCCCTATTTACGAGACAGCCACGGAAGTACGCCTGGAACCTGTAGGAAACGGCACCACCATGCAGCGGTGCGTGAATTTCAACCTGCAGCTCAACCCCGAAGCCATGGTTTTCGAATACACCGACTTCTACGGCAACAGGGTTCACCACTTCAATATCCTGCAGAGCCATAAACGGGTCGAAATAGTAGCCACCTCGGTTGTGGAAACAGCTTCGGCACTGGTGGGAACCGTCGAAGAGAACGAGATATTTCTGATGGATTTTTCGGGAGAAAGCCGCTACGTGCATTTCGATCCCGAGATACGAAGCTTTGCAGAGCCGTTCAGGGGAATAACCGACAGCTACCAGCAGGCGCTCGACATCTGCCGTCATATCAACGCCACATTCCGCTACGAACCCGGCGTCACCGACGTCCACAGCACCAGCGCGGTGGTCATGGCGCTCGGCCGCGGCGTATGCCAGGATTTTTCGCACATCATGATCGCCGTATGCAGATGCCTCGGCATTCCGGCCCGCTACGTCAGCGGCTATCTCTTCGGCGGCGGCAGTACTCCGGAAGGCCGCGATGAAGCCAGCCACGCCTGGTGTGAAGTCTATTGCGGTCCCGAAAAAGGGTGGACCGGCTTCGACCCCACCCACAGCACCCTGATCGTCGACGAGCGCTACATCAAAATCGGTTCCGGCCGCGACTATGCCGACGTTCCGCCGGTAAGGGGCACCTACAAGGGCACCTCCTCCGAAAAGCTCAGCGTGGCCGTCCGGGTCAGCTCCCTCGAATCCACGGCAGCCGTCTATCAGTCCTATCCGGGCTGATTCCACAGCCATACCTCCGTATTGCCTTTCTCCCTGCGGGAGCAAACGATGAATCCCGACAAACCGAACGGACCCGGCCTGTCCCTTAAAATTATCGAGACCGGCTCGGCTGGCACTCATGACCTTCCGGCGATAAACCGCGATGAAAAGGCAATCGGGTTATTTCTGCAACATTCCGTATTTTTCAGACAGAAGTGCCAGTAGTACCCTGCCGTAACCGATACCAACAATCACCAAACGGAGTGTATCATGTCTCTTCTATGGTTTCTGCTTGTCGGCCTTGCCGCCGGATGGCTTGCGGGCCAGATCATGAAAGGCGGAGGATTCGGCCTCGTAGGCGATCTGGTCGTGGGTGTGATCGGAGCGCTGCTTGGAGGCTATCTCTTCGGAGTGCTGGGCATTTCCGCCGGAGGGCTGCTCGGCAGCCTCATTACCGCAACCATCGGCGCTATCGTGCTGATCGCCCTTCTGCGGCTGATAAAACGCTGAAGACCGCATACCGGAAGGTGTCCGTCATCCGAACACCTTCCGGTACTCCTCACTCGTACGCCCGTCGCCGCATGTAACGGCGATGCACTTGGGAATTAGTATCCTATAGGGAACACAGTACAGTAGCGGATAGCTTTTAATCGTAAGCCACA
This sequence comes from Chlorobium sp., assembly GCF_021740465.1. GTDB lineage: Bacteria > Bacteroidota > Chlorobiia > Chlorobiales > Chlorobiaceae > Chlorobium. The sequence goes on from NZ_JAIOZR010000001.1 coordinate 210,150, forward strand.
GGTTCAGGAAAACAAAGGCTCACGTTCCTTTCGCCAATAGCCGGCGGAGAGGGGACACAATCTCCCCCCACATTCTTCCAGCCAACCGCAAACCGCCAACGGCCCACAATCTTCAGATATACCCCACCGGCACCGCCGTCACACTCTCCGATAACGGAACATCACGCCCCACAAAACACACAACCGCCCCCGGACCAACGTTGCGCCCCAATTTATCAAGCGCACCAAACCCGAACCTTCCATGCTGCGAAGGCGACGCTGTTTTCTTTATCTCCACAGGATACAGGGTATCACCTGATTCGATATCAAGATAAACCTCCTGCTGGTCCGTATCCCTGTAAAAAAACAGGCCCTCATCACGCGCTTCCCGCCCTGTCCTCCACCCTCGATAATACTGTCTGACAATTACCAGCAAAAACGCTGGCAACAATTCCGTTGGCTCCAGGAATATTACGAATGCAAGCAAGTTGGTTTACGTAGTCATCTGCGCCCCTCAGGCACCCTCCTGTTCCAACAACCGCGTAAACCGTTCAAGACGGTTGACCATATAAAACGGCAGGTTGATGAGACTGAAGTTTTTTTCCTTCTGACTTATTTTTGCAGTCAGTTCCTGAATGGATGGTTTTGATGAACTTATCCGGAATGCGGTATCAGCCTGTTTTTTGATGATATAGGCGTGAATCGACTTGATGGAACTGCCTTTTGCGGATTTCACCTCGACGGGATAGATGGTACTGCCTTGTTCGAAGAGGTAATCGATTTCGGCCTGACTTTCGGATTTCGGGGGCTGCCAGTAATAGAGTTCCGGATTGAGGTAACCCGGCTTGGAATAGAGCAACTGCTGACCGACGAACTGCTCGGCGACAATCCCTCGATTCGCAAGCTCCAACGGCATGCTGAGGATGCTTTGCACAGGAACTCCCTGGACGGCAAGCAACAAACCCACATCGACAAAAAGTAATTTGCTGATTCTTGTTTTGACGTCGCTGCCGAGCGGAATGGCATCCGCATTGGAGTGCTGCACCCGGTAAAAAAGACGCGCTTCGAGAAACTGTTCAAGAGCTGCCTTCAGTTGCCGACCGTCTCCACTGGTCCCGAGTGCTATTTCATTTGCCTGCTTTGCTGAAAACTGCTGGCCGACCTGCCCGATAAGGCCTGTAAAGAAATTGTTCAGTTTCAGAGCGTCACTTCGTCCGACATATTTTGCGAAGTCATCCTTGTAGGTCTGCACCAGTGCTGACTGCTCCCGAAGGATCGCTTCATGATGAAAATCAGTTGTAATCGCAGTCTGGACAGAGTAAGGCATTCCGCCGGTGAGAATATAGCGGCGTACCTGTGAAAGCATCTCTTCATGCACCTTGTCCGGAATCATGTGCATGGTTTCCGGCGTCATCATACCGATAATATCGAGGGCTTTCGATGCATCTGTCGCTGCGAGAAACTCCTCGAAGCTCAGTGGCCCCATAAAATAGTGCTCGATCCGGCCTACCGGTACAGGGAGTTTTTCGTTATGCAAGACCTGGTCAAGAAGCGATCCGGTCAGGACCACGGCAAGTCGAGGCATCTCTTCCCTGAAATACCGAAGGCACGCATACGCTGAAGGAGTTGCCTGAGCTTCGTCGAGAAACAGAATCGTATTACTCTCCGGAGTGATCTGCCGACCGGTGATAAACGAAAAATTGAGCAGGAGTTCATTCAGGTTATAGCTCCTGAACAGTGGTTCAAGAGTGATGTGCTTTTCGAGATTGATTTCTGCGAGCGGAACATCGAGGTCAGCCGCCGCCTGCCGAACGCTTGTTGTCTTTCCAACCTGACGGGCACCGCGAATGACTAATGGCTTCCGGTCTTTGCGCTGATACCAGTCGGTTATATCCCGGATAGCTGATCGGTTAAACATGCTGAATTTGGGTTGTCAGGAGTGAAAAAGGGCATTCTTCCGTAAATATACCATTATCACACAAAATTACGCATGAAAATGTGCCACTTTTTATGCATTACATATTATTGCTTTTGCAATAACCTGCCTGCATGAAAAACCCCTTGATCTCTCCCCGCTCAATCTTCCGCTCCCACGAAATGTCATAGTAATAAGGAGCATCCCGGAATATTCACTGTTTTTCTTCAAATCCCGCAGGGATGACATATCGGTAGCGTGGGGTGCAACCCCAGGGCATATCAGCCCCCCATATTTCCAGCTCCGCAGGAGCGAGATATCGGTAACGCCCGGGTGCAACCCGGCGATTTCTATGGATGAAGTCATGACTCGACGCCATGACGGGATAGCAGTTGATGAATAATTCAGTTTAAACACCGACGTCGCAGCCTCTGTCAGTGTATCAGTGGCTCTCGAGAAAACGGCACAATCGTCGCCTGAGCGAAGCTGTTTGCCGGTCGATAGCTACTTCGCCGTTCTCATATGTCACCCGGATTTCTCCGGCTTTTCCGCATAAGACAGAATATAGTCCAGGCCGGCGTAGACACTCTCCGCTGACCGACGCAATGCCGATTTTGCAAGCATCCTTGCAACCGGAGGCAGCTTGCGGACAAACGTCTGATCTCTTGACAGATACTCATGAAGAGGCCGGTAGACATCGTCGCGTATTGATTTGATGTCGATACCATCGAATCCGGCGCTCAGGAGCTTGCTGGTGTATGAGGGAATCAGATAGTAGTTTTCCTGCGGAATATTGAATTTACCGGCCACAAGACTCCATGAAATCCATTGCTCCATCCGCCTGAAGGGGTTACCGGAGTCTTTGGTCGGGACAATGTCGGCCGTCACCAGCCTTCCACCCGGCCGCAACACCCGATACGCCTCCCTGAAAAAATCCTCACGGCTCCTGTAGTGGAAAGCGCTTTCCAGAGAAACAACCAGATCGATGGATTCATCTGCAATCGGCATCTCTGTTGCCGAACCTTCCCTCAAATCTATCATATTGCGGAGCCCTGCATCCGCAACATGTATCCGGGCCCGTTCAACCTGAGACCTCGTGATATTCAGACCGATGATTTTTTCAGGTTTCATGGTCCTGGCCCAGAGGATATCCTGGTCGCCAAAACCATACCCGCAATCCAGCACCACATCACCGGCAGCCATACCGCCCCGTTCCGCCACCAGAAGGGCAAGCGCTTCACTGGCCTCATCAATGGTATCGGCATCCCGCCAGTAGCCAAGATTCAGATACAGCCTGTGTTCGGTAAGAGCGGTGGTGCCAATCAGATCATAGACTTCAGTCGTCTCCAGTCCGTGGAACGGATTGAGAAGCCAGTTGAGATATGCAAAAAAACCACCCGGGGTGTTGTCTGACATGCTTTTTATGCCTTTTCGATGACGATGATGAGGTCGATGTCGCTCGGGATGGCTCATTATCCCGGAAGTTGCTCGAGAAAACGCCTGCGCAACTCTTCGGACGGCAACATGCACTCCTCTTTTTTCCCGAACAGCTGATACCGGTTCTGCGCTATCAGATCGTATATCATATCCCGCAGGGGTTCGGGAACCGCTTGGAATACGGCGAGCAGATTCCACGGCATGTCGAGTCCGGAGGCGATTTCAATGGCAGCGGCGCTGCGGGTGAAGGCGCGCTCACCCCTGACAAGAACGACGGTGTCAAGGCGCGAAGTGTTGATACCGAAATGGCTGAGTAACGAAGCTCCAAGAGGAGACTGGGCCGGCGTGAAAGAGAACTGCCCGGCGGTATCGTGCTCAAAAATAAAATTCACCGAAAATTCGCACAGATTACAGACACCGTCAAAAATGACAATGTTATCAGGAAGAGCGGCCGAGGACTTATGCATCCGGTTTCAAGGTAACGTTCACGATTGCATTGATGACTTCCTGACACAGGGTACGTCGCAACATGCATCCACCGGGCCCATCAAGCAAGGAGTTCCGGATAGCAGATATTCAGGTTTTCAGGAAGCTGACTGAGGCCAAAACAACCCGAAAACCGATGAAGAAGTTCCTTATGCCGGGGTTGTCGGGGTAGCGATCAACACATCGCAGATACAAGGTATCGCTCAATCAGGAGCTCCGGTGAAGCGCATGGAAATCCTTGTCATCATCGTACCGATTCTCATGCCAATCCGTGTCATCAAGTCTTTCTGTTTATACAGCCAACCGCTCACAGCCCACAATCTTGACATGATGCACCTTCTCCCGACGTATCCAGTCTCGTACCTCGCGGAATTGTTCACGCCCCTTTCTCGTTGAGTTCTGCGAATATGCTCGTCATCAAGTCCCCCGAAACAAAAAAAACGTATTACACGCATTACAATATTTCACTATTATTGTATAATACGTTATACGATCTTACAATATAACACGCGAGAAACACATGGAACGATTTCAACAGGAGCAGCTGCGGCTGATCGAGTCGGTAAGCGCTAAAAAGCGGTACCTCCACGACCTGATCGACTGGAATGAACGCTGCATCGGCATCCTTGGCGCATGCGGAACCGGCAAAACCACCATGATGCTGCAGCATGTCAGGGACCGATACGGCAATTCGGAAAAAGCCCTGTATGTCTCGGTTGACAGTCCATATTTTCTTGCTCACAATCTTTTTGAAGTTGCAAGTGAATTTCATGAACTTGGCGGCGAGCTCCTGCTGCTCGATGAAATCCACAAATATCCCGACTGGGCGAGTCACATCAAATCGATGTACGACTCCCTCCCGGAGCTGCGTATTGTTTTTTCAGGATCCAGCCTCCTGCAGATTTCCAAAGAGAAAGCCGACCTGAGCCGAAGGGCAATTATCTTCAACCTTCATGGACTCTCGCTCCGTGAGTATATCAACTTTGTCCATGAAACCGATTATCCTGTTCATCCGCTCGATGCAATTCTCCACAACCACAGAGATATTGCCGAAACCATCAGCAAGGAGATTACAATACGCAAGGAACTGCGTGATTACCTGAAATACGGTTACTACCCCTTCTTTCTCGAAAGCAGCGGAACGTATCCTTTCCGGTTACGCGAGGTTATAAACCACATTCTTGAAGTTGATCTCCCCTATATAAACCGCATCGAAACGCGACAGCTTTCGAAGCTTAAAAAACTGCTCTACCTGCTTGCCACATCGGTACCGTTCACACCCAATATCACAAAACTGGCCGAAGCAACGGAAATCTCCAGAGCACGCCTGTACGAGTACCTGGAAAACCTTCAGAATGCGAGGCTGCTGAATCTCGTCCGTTCCCAGGGAAGAGGTTATGAAGTCCTGAGCAAACCGGAAAAGATATTTCTTGAAAACAGTAACCTGATGTATGCAATTACTGAGAACATCAACACCGGAACGCTACGGGAACAGTTTTTTGTAAACCAGATTCGAAACGCCGGTACCCTGCACCCCGGCATTCTCGACACATCAGTGGAAGTATCAACCAAGGGTGATTTTTTCGTCAACAACATGTACACATTCGAAATCGGTGGTAAAAGCAAGGGATTCCGGCAGATCGGCGGCATCGAAAACAGCTTCGTCGTTGCTGACGACCTTGAAATCGGCTCCCGCAACACCATTCCCCTCTGGCTTTTCGGTTTTCTTTACTGACAAACCGATTAGAATTCCAGCAGTAACGCCCCTGATAATTCAGTTTGACAATACGGTAATGCGGATGACAATGAGAATCAACGGAATTAGCTGATGCAGTTCGCGACATGAAGAATAACGGTTCACCGAACCCGGACCCATTCCCTGCCGTCATCAGAAATCGCAAAGCCTCATTGCGGCTTGAGCATATAGCTCACGGCATTGGCAGTCACGCCGAGCTGTCTTGCTGTTTCGGCAAGCGAAAGGCCGTACTCCAGCAGGGCTTTCCTTGCAAGCTCTCTTCTCAGCGTCGGCAGCTTGCCGGCCTTGCTCCCGGAGCGGAGGAAAACCGGAGTGACGCCGGCATCCCTGCACGCACGCTCGATATCATCATCGAGCAAGCGCAGCCGCTCGTATTCCGGCAGCAGCACATCCCTGCGCTCTTCGGCCTCCTTCAGCAACTCCTTCACAAACGAATCACCCCCGAGAATCCGCTCATCGCCAAGCGCATTCTCGCCCCGCCTGCGCATGGACTGCACCTTCGACCATCCGCCCTGCGAGCGCACGAGTCCGCCTCCCGACAGCTCCTTTTCCCGATCGATACCAAGTTCCTCTTCGAGAAACTGCAGATACACCTTCCGTGCCGACCCTTTCTTCTGACCGAAAAACTGCAGCACGTAGTCCCGATCCATCCAGTCGTACCGGACCCTGTTCAGCAGTACGGCATGGCCGCACCAGGGATACCGTGCAAGCTCTTCGAACGATTCGACCAGTCCTGCCCGCAACGGATTGAGATGGATGTACGCAACCAGTTTGTCGAAGTACGATTCCTCTTCGCAGATAATGGATTTGTAGCGATTCTGGAACAGGTGCCCGACCCGCGTATGTCGGCGGTTAAAATACTGGGCATAACCGGTCAGCAGGCGGCGCATGAAGGTGGATATGCCATCCGGACCGCTTTTCAGGAGGATGTGCGCATGGTTCGTCATGAGGGCGAATGCGTAGATGCAGGTACCCGAGCCCCTGGCCTGTTGTCCCATGCGGTCGAGAAACGTTTTCCGGTCCGTATCGTCACGAATAATGCAGCCCCTCTCGATCCCCCGGATAATCACATGATGCAGGGTTCCCAGTGCGTCAAGTCTCGGTCCTCGCGGCATCGCACTCTCCCCTTTTATTTTGCCCGTCAATCGGGTTTTCTCTTGATTTCAAGATACCAGATCACAGCTTTTTTGGCAACAGATCAACGTCCCGAAGTATTGCTCTTCACGGATAATCACGTGATGCAGGGTTCCCGGTGCATCAAGTCTCGGTCCTCGCGGCATCGCACTTGCCCCCTTTTTATTTTGCCCGGAAATCGGGTTTTCTCCTGATTTCAAGATACCAGATCACAGCATTTTTGGCAACGGATCAACGTCCCGAAGTATTGCTCCGGAGTTCCGGATAGCAGATGTTCAGGTTTTCAGAAAGATAACTGACACGAACAACTCGAAAACCGATGAAGAAGTTCCTGATGCCTGAACCACGAATCCCCGCGCAACACACGGAAATCCTTGTCATCATCGTACCGTTTCTCCTGTCACTCCCGGATGTTGCCCCAGTGTCGGATAATTTCAGACTACAACCCGGTCAATCTGAGCAGATGGCAATTTTTCCAACCCGCCATGTAATTGTTCCGATTTGAGTCCGAAAAAAAAAAGAACTTCCGAACTCGATTATCGCAGTAATAATCTTCCTTGCTGTAAGGAAATATTCTCGTAAATTGTCCTTATCATGAAGAAAGAAACATTAAAAACGATCATCAGGGACTTCCATGTCTCTCCGCTGCCGACCCTGAAAAGACGGTCTCAGCAGATACCTGTAGATACGAGCAAGATCATAACGCTGGTGGGAGTACGCCGCAGTGGCAAAACCTCTCTGCTGTTCAACATCATCAGCGACCTTCTGCAAAAGGGAATACCGATAACCACGGTACTCTATATCAACTTCGAAGATGAGCGTCTCGATCTGAAAACAGAGGAACTCGATCTCCTGTTACAGGCATGGCAGGAACTCTATCCGGAGATGCGCATTGAAGAATGCTCCTTTTTTTTCGATGAAATCCAGAAT
>NZ_JAIOZR010000036.1 GCF_021740465.1 Chlorobium sp.
TGACAAGTTCTCTCAAAAAAGTGCCTCCGAAGGGTCATCGGAGACTACAGGGCAGCAACAAGAAGCTGCATAACCAACCGGTGGGTTACCACCTTAAACTTGACCTTTTTTTGTCTGCTCAATGGGGTCCACTTCATTACGACGAGAAAGGCAATGCACTCGAAGCTTCCGAAAGAAGCGCACAATTCGTCCAGCCCTGCAGTTATTCCAGGATTTCAAGCGGTTACGGCTACAGGGTTCACCCTATCCGCAGAACGCGCCACTTTCACGGCGGAGTGGATATGGCCGCACGCTCAGGCACTCCGGTAAAAGCCGTTGCTGACGGTACCGTGATGTTCAGAGGCCATAAAGGCGGAGCCGGCAACATGATTACCCTGAAACATCCGGGGGGATACCACAGCCAGTACCTGCACCTGAGCCGGTATGCCCCGAAAGCCGGCAACGGCAGCAGGGTACGCCAGGGCGAGATTATCGGATATGTGGGCTCGACAGGCAGTTCGACCGGCCCGCATCTCGACTTCCGCATGATCCATAACGGCAAACCGGTCAATCCGCTTGCCGCACTTTCGACCTCGAAGCCGGAACCCGGACTCTCAAGACGGGAAAAAGCCAACCTTCTGGCTGAGATTTCAGTGCTGAAAGCACAGCTCGACAACAGCCGGGTGCTTGTTGCCGGAACAACGAAAAAACCCGTTCCTGTTATGTAGGATACCATCGCAGGGACGGCTTGCCGTCCCTGCATTTGCCCTTTGTGGGGCATCCTGCGCTACCGATATATCGTCCCTACGGCTCCCAGGGTTTCACCCTGCGCTACCGACATGCCGCACCTACGGGGCTGGGGAAAAACCACAAAAACCCATATTTCGGGAACATGCCGTTTCTACCGATATGCCGCCCCTACGGGGCTGGGCACCGGCACACCATCTTCTCTTCAAACCCCGTAGGGGTGCAATATCGGTAGACACAACCCGCCATCCCCCACCTCTTCAAGCTCCGTAGGAGCGCCATAACGGTTACGCCGGGTGACAACCCGGCGACACACACGCGCAAAACCCATATTTCGGGAACATGCCGTTTCTACCGATATGCCGCCCCTACGGGGCTGGGGAAAAACCACAAAACCCATATTGGGGGGGGCTCCGTTTCTACCGATATGCCGCCCCTACGGGGCTGGGCACCGGCACACCATCTTCTCTTCAAACCCCGTAGGGGTGCAATATCGGTAGACACAACCCGCCATCCCCCACCTCTTCAAGCTCCGGAGGGACTGAAATCCGGAAACGATTCGCCTACTGACTACTGACTACTGACTACTGACTACTGACTACTGACTACTGACTACTGACTACTGACTACCGCTCCCCCTCATCGATCCCGCCCCGCCGCATCGCCTTGACCTTCGAGCGCCTTGTCTTGCTCTCCAGCCTTTTTTCCAGGGAACTCCTGGTCGGTTTTGTCGGCTTTCTTTTTACCGGAACATGCATTGCCCGCTGCAGGAGTTCCTGCAGGCGGCATAACGCGTCCTCCCGGTTTTTCTCCTGACTGCGGTAGCGCTGCGCCTTGATGACGATTACGCCTTCAGAGGTGATCCTCCGGTCTTTCAACTGCAGAAGACGCTCCCGACAGGCTTCCGGAAGGGAGGATCGCCCGATATCGAAGCGAAGATGAACTGCGGTTTCGACCTTGTTGACATTCTGTCCGCCGGCGCCCTGGGAGCGCATGGCGTGCAGCTCGATCTCGCTGTCGGGTATCTGTATGGATGGGGTGATGGAGAGCATGGCGCGCGTTTGATGCTGTTTACAAGTAGTTCAGCCGGTCGAGAGTCTCCGGCCAATTTTTGAAGAGAAGCGTCCGGATACCGCAGGTTTCGGCGCAACTGCAGTTATCCTCGCGGTCGTCGATCAGGATGAACTCCCCTGCCGCCCTCCCGGCGGCCGCCAGCAGCTCCAGGAATGCCTCCCTCTCCCGTTTGAGCCAACCGTGTTCGAAGGAAAGCCAGTACTGCTCGGCCTGTTTCAGCTCAGGACAGCTGTTGAAAAGAAAGGTCACATGCAGAGGATCGGTATCGCTCATGATCCAGAGCGCATGGTTTTCGCGAAGTCGCCGCACAGCATCTCCGGCTTCAGGCTTCGGGCTGAAAATATCCTGCCATGCTGTTTTCAGATCGCGAAGCGGCATTGGCTGGGTGTCGGGGTCCCCTGCGATCAGGCCGAGATAGTCGAAAGGAGCCACGAGACCCCTGTCGAAACGGCTTTTCAGCTCGCTTGTGCAGTAGCGATCGAAAATACGCGCCGCGCCCGACTCCCGGTCTCGCGCAACCGACCTGCAGAATCGCTGGAAATCGACATCGACGATTACGTTGCCTATATCGAGGAGAATGATGCTCATGGTTGTAGCGATGGAAACAGGAAATTTGCGGAATTGTTTGCCGTCATGTCGGGTAGTACCTCTTCGGGGCGTTCTATCGAACAGCCGGGTATGTGTTTCACGGGCGCAGCCTTGCGGAGTTCGACAAGAAATGCTATCAGGTTCGCCTGAACCGGCAGCAGTTCGAAAAACATGATGAATTTCCTGAAACGGTCTGCATTGACGATACCGGGCGAAGCAGCAAGCAAGCCCGGCGTATTGATGGGCTTGCTTGCTGCTTGCTATATAAGATAAAGATATGCAAACTTGGGCGTATCCCAGAGCGTCATTGGGCAGCATCGCTCCATATCGTCAGCAACCGCTCATCCCGTTCGACGCTGTCAATGGAGATCATCGCATTCGCACCAGACCATCTCGGGAAACTTCAGCTTTTGCACAAGACGCTCGTCCGAAAACGGGTATGTTCAGGAAGGAAAAATCCATTGCCGCAACTGGTCGAGAGACTGATGCACCAGCAAATCCGTAAAGCCCATTGCCGTGGCAAGTTCCGCGAGCATGAGCGGTGACGGTGTGCAATTGGTGCACAGCGCAACCGTCCGCCACTCGGGGGCAAACTTGTTTTTGAAACGGTAAAGGCCTTCATAGTCGTAAGCATATTTGCAGCAGGAAGCCAATGAAACCATAAACTGCTCCATCGAAGTGAGTGGCTCTTCCGACGGCTGCATTGGCATCAGAAATGGTACCTCCCCAAGACTCCACTCATGCAAGCCTTCGCGTTCGAGGATTTCAAAAATACCGGCAACAAGACATTCCATAATATCTCCGGGAGCATGCCGGTGCCTCAGCATCAGCTCCGTATGCACCGCTGCCGGCCCTCTTTCCGAAAGCGTCATCGCCGCAAGCCACTGGCCTGAAAATGAACGGAACACGAAGCTGCGACATGCAGCTGCAGGCTCATCCCTGAACAGGTGCTGCAGCTGGGGTTTCCCTGCGTGTTTCGTCTCGCGCCGGAATTGCCCGAATAGCCGCCTGTTTGCATCATGCAAGGATATTTCTTCTACGAATCCGTGTTTTTTGCCCCTTGCAAGCGAACCGGCAACGGCTTTCCCCTCGATATGCGGTTTATGCAAATCGAGAACGGCTTCCGCACCCGTTCTCAGGAGACTGCAATTTCCGGATGCGAAATAGGCCCCTATCGCAGAAGGGCATCCGCGAAAAACATACCCGTCAGGATATGAACATGAGAGGTCTTCGAAAAGAATCTGCGCTGAATACCCGTGAGGAATATCCGCGCAGGTAATCCATCGGGTTCGGGAAAACGGAAGGGTGATGTCACGGTAAACCGGGCGGATAGCGTCTACCCGCTTCCAGCTTAGCGGAAGAAGTTCATGCATACAGCTGTCCGGATCTTCTGAGGCCAGGTAAACCGGAACTTACGCAATTCCGGGCTCAATGTTTTTTCGGCCCATCTCCTTTTTGCTTCAAAGGATTTTCCATACCCTGAAATGCTTCGGCAGCCTTGAAAACAAGTGAACCGGCGGCAAAAATTCCGAGTCCGACCACGGCGAGACCGGCAAGACCATGCAGGAGAGGAGGGGCGACAGGAGCGAGCAGCGCTGCCCCTCCGGCAACTCCTACCGCGTTTTTCACCATATTTACTGTATCAGGTTGACCCATATCGACAATCTCCTGTTTTACTGTTGACAAATATCGGATTTCACAAACCGCAAGAACCGGCAACCCGGTAGAAAGGAATTCTCCGGGAAATACTATTTACCCGTCAGAACATCTCCCGTTCTCTCTGTCGGCTCGTGAACAGATAGTGGACATAATCTCTCTCAAGCAACAGCCATTTTATGCAATACCAGCCAAACCACAGCTGCCGCACTTTTCTTCGATCCGATAACATGATGCTCCTTAAAATTATATTCCCGGAAACCCGCTTTTCAGATTTGAAACCGCGCATCCATGCCACATCCGGATATGTTCATTGATCAGTTGAGCTTGGGTTCGCATTTCCGGCTTCCTATCGTCAGCGTCTTGCCATACTTTTCACCGGCAACAAAGCCTTCAATAAAAACGATCTCTGCAAACTCTTCGAGCGTCATGCCCATATCGATTTCCTGACAGAGGTAATTCTCCATTTTATACGGCTTCATACTTTTGTTCATCTTTCTCACGTATGAAGTCCATGCCCCTTTTACCGCCTGCATCCATAAAATTCTTGACATGGCTTTTTTTTAAGAGGTTATAAATCCATCAAATACCGCCCTGCGATTATCATCAGATGATGAGCGCATCGGCCTTTGGGATGCCGCATTCTTCGCCTGCCGGCACATTCGGAGCAACCGTAACGGTAACGGGAACAGGCAGCTCCGGAAGAGCTTTACTGAAACCGGTGGACGGCCCGCCAATCAGGCCTTTTGTCGCCTTAAAAATTTTTCTGACAAGGGGACTCACTACAGATGAAACCGCCGCATAACCAACTCCTGTAATAACGGCGCCACCGACGGCATGCAACAAAAAGGGCAGGCCAACAACGGGGGCCATCATAGCCAAGCCTTTTATCCCATCTGAGGGAACCTGAAAGGGCAACGTATCTGATCCGGACATGGGTCGCGTTGTATGTTAAATGTTGATGTGAATTAAACGGGAAGCACCCTGCGACGCAGGGTGCTTCCCGCTCTGCTGATACCTCTTATTTTTTCGGAGCGATTGCCGACGACAGGTTCTGCAATACCTGGTTAACGGCATTGACAACGTTACCGACAAGTTCAATGGATGTTTTACTCAGCGGTTCGAAAACCGAAGTGGCCGACTTGATGCCACTATTCACCAGATCTACCTGCATTTGACCAATCTTTCCAACCGATTCCATCAGGTTGTTGACTGCGCTCGCGTACTCGCTGGATGTTTCGTTTGCCATAGCTGTTATGGTTTATGGTTTGTAGAGATTATTTGACTGGAACAGAAAAACGCACAATAGAATCGGATTTATCGCCTGACCGGATAACCTCGCAATACCGCGTTCGGGTTGTTCCAGCCCTTTGGCAGGCACAACCCGCCGGTTACCCTGGCAGGAATGGTCCGTTAGCGTATAAATGACAAAAACTGACTATAATAATACTATAAATCTTACTCGGAATATCTATAAGGAACGGGAAATCAGCTCTCTTCCCGAACACGAAGAACCCGCCGAAAACACGCTTCGCGACTTGACTCTATCTCTATAGAATCAGGGGGTGTATAAGCAGCGCCAGCAGGATCGCTTACCAGACAGGATGATCCGATATGATTTTATCATTTTTATGATATTTATAACAAAAGTAATATATTTTTTTAAATTTGAAAGCCTGTGTGTGAGGAGGCTTCCGTACGGTGTCGTTCGGAGCCTCCGACTGGCTGCAAAAAAAAGACGAAGTGATTATGACCTTCAAAAGGCTACATGGCGGTGAACATAAAAAGACTTTCAAAATCCGGTTACCTCTCGACGCGTCCATCACCCCCGAACCGACAGCCCGAATCACAACCTCAAACGATCTTTCCTGGCCGGAGGGCGAAGAAAGAGGTGCCCTCGGAAAGCCTGCCCAAACGTATCCGAAAAGTCCGAACTGTCGCTGTGGATTTGCGACGGGAACTCAGGATGAAATCAACCAACCTGGAAGTAACGATATGACAATAGCTCAGTCGAAAGCATTGTTCGAGCGGCTGCAGGCGGATGAAATTTTCCGCAACAGGATTCTGGCTGCCGACGGAATGGAAAAATGCATGGAACTCATCGAATCCTGCGGCTTCGACTGCTCAACTGACGAGGTGCAGATGGCGCTGAACAAGTGCGCCACGAATATCACTTCCGACACCTGCGGCAATTTCACATTATGGGGCAACAGAATACCCGGATGAACGGACACTGGTGGTTGTCGGCGATTATCTCGAAAATGTCTGCAAGCGCACCAGAGGGCTCGGAGCCAATACCTATCGGCATCTTAACGGCGGCATCAGCATGGCCGGCGATTTAATTCAGCAGTAAACACGACTACCAGAGAGCAGACAGGATGACCGTAGAAAACACACGAAACACCGGAACGACGCTTCATGATGTGATTGGAACATCCCTGAAGCAACTTGCCGCGGAAAAGAAAAACAGAAAAAAATGGCTCCTCATCCAGCCAAAAAGCTCTACGAGCATGATGGTCGATTCAGGAAGCGTCAGCATGCCGCTGAATCTGATCATGGTCGCCACGCTTGCCGCTGAACTTTTTGACGTAACGCTCATCGATGAACGTACCGGCGATCCGGTTCCTGAAGATTTCTCGCCTTATGACGTTGTAGCCGTCACCGTCCGAACGCTCAATGCCTCCAGGGCTTACATTATAGGCGACAGGGCCCTTGCCCAGAAAAAAATCGTTGTGCTTGGCGGCGTACACCCGACCATGATGCGGGAAGAAGCTGCAGGGCACTGCACCAGCGTGGTTTACGGCGAGGTGGAATCCGTATGGGGCGAACTGGCCCGCGATATTCTGCAGGAAACCATGAAGCCTCTCTATCAGGCACACGAGCTGAAACCGATGACCATCATGCGGGGCCCGGATTTCAGCTACGCCCTGAATTCGGAACATGCCTATAAATACAGCTCGCGTATCCCTGTTTTAGCCACCAAGGGATGCCCTGTAGGATGCAACTTCTGCACCACACCCACCATATACGGCAAAAGCTACCGGTACCGGGAAATCGATCTCGTACTCGAAGAAATGCAGTACCACCAGGAACGACTTGGAAAAAAGAGGGCGACCTTCTCGTTCATGGACGACAACATCAGTTTCCGACCTCAGTACTTTACCGAACTGCTTGAAGGCATGTCGGGGATCGGCGTGCGATGGAACGCGAACATATCCATGAATTTCCTGCATAAACCCGAGGTGGCGGAAATCGCCGGACGGTCGGGATGCGATCTGATGAGCATCGGTTTCGAATCGCTTAACCCCGATATCCTCAAAAGTATGAACAAGGGGGCCAACCGCCTCCAGAACTATTCGACGGTGGTTGACAACCTTCACAGGAACGGCATCGCCATCCATGGATACTTCATGTTCGGCTTCGACGACGACAGTGAAAAGAGTTTCGAGGCAACCTATGATTTCATTATGCAGAACAGGATAGAGTTTCCGGTATTCTCGCTTGTCACGCCTTTTCCGGGAACACCATACTATGAAGAGATGAAACCAAGGATAAGGCACTTCGACTGGGACAAGTACGACACCTATCACTTCATGTTCGAGCCCAGGAAAATGCAGGGGGAAAAGCTGCTCGAAAACTTCGTAAAACTTCAGAAAGAGGTCTATAAAGGAAGGGCCATCATGAAACGGATGCAGGGAAAACCGCTCAACTGGGTCTGGCTGGCCAATCTCAAAATGCATGCGTTCACCAGAAAACTGAACCCCGGCATGTATCTGTGAACATCGCCAAGCATGAGAGCGCCCGGCCAGGGGAACGACAATGCATCCCTGCGCAATTAACTGCCTGATCCATTCAATAAAAAATCATCAATAGCTCCACAATGCACACAGACTCGTTCAACTACACGACCATTATCGCTCCCGTAGGCTTTTTTTTGGAGGAATTCTTGTTGTTCTGCTGCTGAACAAATTTATCGGCAAACAATCCTCTCCGCAGAAGCCTGACTGAATGCACGGCTGCAGCGATGCATGCGCATTTGTGACGCTCATGAAGCACTCTTTCCAATAAAATTCAAGGTACCATTGAGTTCTCTTTCAGGTATTTCCGGCAATAGTTCAGGTCAACGGACAAAGAGGGTATTTGTCGCTGGCGCGACAGGATATATCGGAAAATTCGTTACAAGGGAACTTGTTGCAAGAAAATACGATGTGGTAAGTTTTGCCAGGGAGCGTTCGGGAATTGACGGATCCGCTTCAGCCGGGCAAACCCGAAGAGAGCTGGAGGGGTCCGAGGTACGCTTCGGCGATATCTGCGACATGGAATCCCTGATCGGCTCGGGCATCCGCGGTGAACGGTTCGATGCCGTATTCTCATGCCTGACCTCACGCAGCGGTGGGGTAAAGGACTCCTGGATGATCGACTACAAGGCAAACCGCAACGTTCTCGACGCGGCAAAAGCCGCAGGAGCGAAACAGTTCGTTCTGCTCTCGGCGATCTGCGTTCAGAAACCGATGCTTGAGTTCCAGAGAGCCAAGCTGAAATTCGAACATGAACTCCGGAATTCGGGTATGACCTATTCGATCGTACGACCCACAGCTTTTTTCAAGTCCCTGGCCGGACAGGTGGACGCCGTGAAAAAAGGAAAGCCTTATGTGATATTCGGCAATGGAGAGCTGACCTCGTGCAAGCCGATCAGCGAGTCCGACCTTGCGCGCTTCATGGCCGACTGCCTTGAAGACCCGTCGAAAAGAAACGAAATCCTTCCCGTAGGCGGACCCGGAGAGCCCATCTCTGCGAAAGCACAGGGGAAACTGCTTTTTGAACTGCTGGGAAGGAAGCCGAAATTCAGAAAAATCCCGCTCGGGGTTTTCGATCTGACCATTCCGGCGCTGAAACTGCTATCGAAACTGTTCCCGATACTGGAAGACAAAGCGGAATTCGCCAGAACAGGACGGTATTACGCTTCCGAGTCGATGCTGGCGTTCGATCCGGAAACGAAAACGTACGACGGTGCGGCGACGCCTTCCTTCGGGAACGACTCGCTCAGGGATTTTTAGGCTCCTCGCTGTTTCAAGTGGGTGATGATATCAGAAGCGTATATTGTGGTGTAACCAACTAAGCCAGTAACCAGTACGCTCATGAACGACCTTACCCTTTTTCAGATGGCCTTGGGACTTGAGTCCCCATGGTATG
>NZ_JAIOZR010000013.1 GCF_021740465.1 Chlorobium sp.
GTTGACAAGTTCTCTCAAAAAAGTGCCTCCGAAGGGTCATCGGAGACTACAGGGCAGCAACAAGAAGCTGCATAACCAACCGGTGGGTTACCACCTTAAACTTGACCTTTTTTTGTCTGCTCAATGGGGTCCACTTCACGTCTGCACATGATCAGAGTTATTTTGCCATGACGTGTTATGATACCCTATGGGTGATGTTACATAAATCAGCAGGATTTTTACACGTCAGCCGATATTTACCACTGTCCGGCCTTTCAGCTTTCCCTGAAGCATGAGTTCTATTCTACCGGGCAGATCGCCAAGCGGGATTTCCGTACAGAGCTTTTCGAGCCCTTCCGGCTTCCACCGGCCCGAGAGTTTTTTCCAGACCTTTTCCCGGAGGGCAAGAGGGCAGTTCTGCGAGTCGATGCCGATGAGCGATACGCCTCTGAGAATGAAAGGATAGACCGTTATGTCGAGTTTCGGCGAAGCCGCGTTGCCGCAGCAGGTAACCACGCCCATCGGCTGCATCGATTTGATGATATTGCCGAGAATATGGCCGCCCACGGTGTCCACGGCCCCGGCGAACCTGGCGTCGAGCAGCGCGCTCCCGGTTTCCGCTTCGTAATCCCTGCGCATAAGGATTTCGCTCGCTCCAAGGCCGAGCAGATAATCGCTTTCCTGCTCCTTGCCGGTCATGGCCGCAACGCGGTATCCGAGTCCGGCGAGCAGGGCCACGGCAAGCGAGCCTACGCCTCCGGTCGCTCCCGAAACCACTATGTTCCCCTCTTCGGGTCTGACCGATTCTGTCAGGCGGAGCACCGAAAGAGCAGAAGTAAGGCCGGCCGTGCCGAGTATCATGGATTCGCGCATCGTCAGCCCTTCCGGCAGCACCACGGCCCATTCCGGCGGAACCCTGATGTACTCTGCGAAGCCTCCTGAGGTGTTCATGCCGAGGTCGTAACCGGTGATGATGACGGTGTCGTTTTCGCGGAATTTTTCCGAGTCTGAAGCGACGACCGTTCCCACGGCATCGATTCCCGGCGTGTGGGGATAGCGTCTGCTCACCCCTCTGTTGCCGCTTGCCGAAAGCGCGTCCTTGAAGTTCAGCGATGAGTACCGTACCCTCACGAGCAGCCCGTGCCGGGGCAGGTCGGCGATGCGTTTTTTTATCACCGTTCCCGTGAATGCGCTGTCCCGCTCTGCGACGACGAATGCGTCGAACTCCCTTTGTTCCATACTGTTTCGCAAAATGGTTGCCGTTTTCAGGAAGGTACCGCTTCTTTTCATGACGGGAAAACGGGAGGGGAGATGAAACTTAATGCAGCCGGTCCCGGTTTTTTGGGTTACGCTGTCGAAAAACCTGTATTTCCCGTTTTTGAAATCGGATCAAACATCAAACATTAACCCTTCGTTCCTATGGCAACAGTTACCCTGAAAGGCAATCCGGTGGAGACCTCCGGCGAACTTCCGGCAATCGGCGTTGAAATGCCGTTTTTCTGTCTGGTGAAGACCGATCTTTCGGAATCAGGCCCGGCAGATTATGAGGGCAAGCGTCTTGTGCTGAATATTTTTCCAAGTCTCGATACTGCCGTTTGCGCGGCTTCGGTCAGACGTTTCAACCAGGAGGCGGCTTCGTTCGACAATACCGTGGTGCTGTGCATATCCGCAGATCTTCCGTTCGCCCACAAGCGGTTCTGCGAGGTGGAGGGGCTGAGCGACGTGGTGCCGCTTTCGGTGTTCCGTTCACCGGAGTTCGGCAGGGATTTCGGCGTGCAGCTCACGACGGGTCCGCTCAAGGGCCTGCTTGCTCGTGCGGTGGTCATAGTCGATAACGAGCACCGGGTGGTGTACAGCGAACTGGTGCCTGAAATCGTCGAGGAGCCGGATTATGCGGCAGCGCTGAAAGTGCTCGGTTGACACTCGCGCTCCTGCAGTGGTACCATATGTCCCATCGGTCACATGACAACAGAAAAAGCCGGCCTCGTGCAGGCTTTTTCTGTTTGTTGAGATATGGTTTATTCTGTTTAAATCAAGCGTTTTATGCTTATACTTCGGGCAGTGCTTTTTCCCGGCCCGGCCCAGCCGCCCGATAACCCCATACCAGTGATGCAACATGGCGAAGAACACCGTTGAACGCAGTCTCAGGGAGATTGATTTTCGAAAACTTGTCGAAGGCAGAGATTTCTACTCCTCCCCGGCGGCCTGGGAGGACGAGGTGCTCTATTTTCTCTTTCTCGACCGCTTTTCCGACGGACGGGAGTTCGGCGGGTTTTCCGATAACACGGGCAACCCCGTTACGGGGCCTGAAGCCGACAGGAATACTCCGCTGTTCTGCCAGGGGAGCGATGCCGGTTCTGCTGACCGGCAGACATGGTTCGAGGCCGGCAGGAACTGGTGCGGAGGTACCATTTCGGGCATGAAAGAGAAGCTGGGTTACCTGAAGCGGCTCGGTATTTCGGCGGTCTGGATAAGCCCGGTGTTCCGCCAGGTGACCGGCAGCAGCGATTACCACGGTTACGGTATCCAGAATTTCCTCGACGTCGATCCGCATTTCGGTACCCGCGAGGAGCTGAAGGATTTTGTCCGGACAGCGCATGCTCTTGGCATCAGGGTTATTCTCGATATCATCATCAATCATGCCGGAGATGTATTCGCTTACGAAGGAGATCGGCAGTATACCTATCAGGACGGTCGCCAGTGGCCTGTGCATGGATATCGCAGCCGGAGCGGCGATCCGGGAAGCCTCTCTTTCGGTGTGGCGGAGGATGGGGACTTCAGTGGAGCTGTCTGGCCAGTGGAGCTGCAGCATGAGTCTGCATGGAGCCGTCATGGACAGATCAGGAACTGGGACGGGTTTCCGGAGTTTCTCGATGGCGATTTCTGTACGCTGAAGGATGTCAATCTGGGTGAAGGTCTCAAGGACCCTTCTGTGGCATGGGATCTGCAGCGGCGAATCCGTGAGTTCAGAGCTTCGCAGGCACTGAAGGATCTGTCGCTTGTCTATCAGTTCTGGATCGCCTATGCGGATATCGACGGTTACCGGCTCGATACCGTGAAGCACATGGAGCCCGGCGCTGTGCGCTATTTCGCGACTGCGGTACACGAGTTCGCGGCTTCCATCGGCAAGGAAAATTTCTACATCATCGGCGAGATTACCGGCGGACGTTCCCATGCAACCGCCATTCTCGATACAACAGGGCTCGATGCCGCGCTCGGTATCAACGATATGCCCGACAAGCTGGAGTTCATGGTAAAAGGGTGGCGCAGTCCCGGCAACCCCGATACCGAGGAGCAGGAGGGGTATTTCGACCTGTTCCGCAACAGTCTTCTCGACAACAAGAGTTCCCGACAGTGGTTCGGCAGTCATGTGGTTACCATGTTCGACGACCATGACCAGGTAGGTGTGAAGCACAAGTTCCGTTTTGCCGGCGACAGTGTTCAGAGCGAGCTGTTGCTTCCTGCCGCACTCGGCCTGAACCTCGCTTCGGCGGGGATTCCCTGCATCTATTACGGCACGGAACAGGCCTTCAACGGTGCCGACCATCGCAATGGTGACGATTCCTACAGCGACGTCTTCCTTCGCGAGTGCATGTTCGGCGGGCGGTTCGGTTCCCGCCAGAGTACGCACCGGCATTTTTTCAATGAAGAACATCCCGTTTACCGCTTCATCAGCGAAGTTACAGCGCTCCGCAGGCAGCGTATCGAGCTGCGCCGGGGCAGGCAGTATCTTCGCCAGGTTTCCGCTACAGGCTATGACGGGGATTTTTATTACCCGCAGCCGATAGACGGGACGCTGCGCTGGGTTATTGCCTGGTCGCGCATTTTCGCGGGCAGCGAGAGCCTTTGCGCGATCAATACCGATATCGGGCAGGCGCTTACGGTTTACGCGGTGGTCGACAGCACCATTCATCCGCCCGGCAGCACCATGCAGTGCCTCTTTTCCTCTGCTGAGGATTTCCGCCAGCACGGCGTTACGGTCGAGGCGCGCCAGGGTTCGGCCGTTCGCATTACTGTACCGGCGGGGGGATTTGTGGTGTACGGATAAGGGGGGGACTTGGCACTCGCGCCCCCGATGGGCCGGGGGGACTTGGCACTCGCGCCCCCGATGTGTCGGGGGGACTTGACACTCGCGCCCCCGATGTGTCGGGGGGGACTTGGCACTCGCGCCCCCGATGTGTCGGGGGGGACTTGGCACTCGCGCCCCCGATGTGTCGGGGCGGACTTGACACTCGCGCCCCCGATGGGTCGGGGGGACTTGGCACTCGCGCCCCCGATGTGTCGGGGGGACTTGGCACTCGCGCCCCCGATGTGTCGGGGGGACTTGGCACTCGCGCCCCCGATGGGTCGGGGGCTTGATACGAGGGTATATTTTCCAGTCCCGGAGGGACGACATATCGGTAGAACGGTGGCCATTCCCCCAGTCCGTTTTTTTGCCGTATATTGACGGGTAAAGAGGATAAGCCCTTTCCGGAACAACAAGTCAGGAATCAAATGTTTACGGGAATCGTGAAGGATATAGGTACCATCGGCGCGGCCGCCAGGCGCAATGGCGGCTTGCGCCTTCGGGTGCAGCATGCGGGATCCGAGGCATTCAGCGGTCTGTCGGTCGATGAAAGCGTCAGCGTCAACGGAGCGTGCCAGACCGTGGTTTCGGTTGCGGATGGCTGGTTCGAGGTCGATACGGTCGAGGAAACGCTTCTGAAAACCACGCTGGGCTCGCTCTGTAGCGGTGCGCCGGTGAACCTCGAACGAGCGCTCCGGCCGATGGACCGTCTGGGCGGCCATTTCGTGCTCGGCCATGTGGACTGCGTCGGTGTGGTGAAGGAGGTACGCGAGCTCGGTTACAGCCGGGAGATATGGATATCCTATCCTGAGGAGTTCAGCGCCTGCATGGTTTCGGCAGGTTCCGTCGCCATCGACGGCATCAGCCTGACGGTGGCCAGACTCGGCGAGGCTTCGTTCGCCGTTGCCGTGATTCCCTACACCTTCAGGCACACCACCATCAGCGCCCTTGCGGCCGGAAGCCGGGTGAACCTTGAATTCGATATACTGGGCAAGTATGTCGCACGGCAGTTCTCCCTGTCGATCGCTTCGCCCTCCCAGGTGTCGCGGCTCGATGAGGCGTGGCTGCGCGAGAACGGATTTTGACCATGGTCGGCCGCGACTCTCTTCAGCCCGATCTGTTCGGACTTCCGGACAACCCTGACGGAGGAACTCCAGAGCGGTTTCAGCCGCTTGCAGAACGGATGCGCCCCCGAAATCTCGACGATCTCTGCGGCCAGGAGCACCTTGCCGGAAAGGAGGGGCCGCTGCGCGGTTTTCTGGGGGGGGAGAGGCTGCCTTCCATGATTTTCTGGGGGCCTCCAGGGTCTGGAAAGACCACTCTTGCCGAAATCTGCGCCAGGGCGCTGCACTACCGTTTTGAACAGCTTTCGGCCATCGACGCCGGGGTGAAGGAGGTGCGCAAGGCGCTCGACGGCGCTCGCCAGTCGGCGCGTTCCGGCTTGAGGACCATTCTCTTTATCGATGAAATCCATCGTTTCAACAAGGCTCAGCAGGATACCCTGCTGCATGCCATCGAGCAGGGGCTGATCATTCTTGTCGGCGCGACCACCGAAAATCCCTCGTTCGAGATCAATGCCGCGCTGTTGAGCCGGATGCAGGTCTATGTTCTCAAACAGCTCTCCGGAAGCGATATCGAGGCGGTCATCCGGCGGGCGCTGGAGTGCGACACTCTTTTGAAGGAGCGCCATGTGGTGATCGAGGACCTTCCGTTTCTTCTGCAGTTTGCCGGGGGTGACGCGCGCAAGGCGCTCAATGCACTCGAAGCGGCCGTTGCCCTCGCCGATCCCGGAAGCAGGGCGGTATCGGTAACGCGCGCCATGCTTGAACGTGCCCTGCAGCACAAGGCGCCGATCTACGATAAAGGGGGCGAAGCCCATTACGATACCATATCGGCATTCATCAAGTCCATGCGGGGAAGCGATCCGGATGCGGCGCTTTTCTGGCTTGCGAGAATGATCGAAGGCGGGGAGGACCCTCTCTTCATTGCTCGCAGGATGGTGATTTTCGCCAGTGAGGATATCGGCAATGCCGACCCTTTCGCGCTCTCGCTTGCGGTATCGGTGTTTCAGGCGGTCCAGATGATCGGACTGCCCGAGGCCAGGATCAACCTTGCCCACGGGGTAACCTATCTTGCGGCTTCTCCGAAATCGAACGCCAGCTACGAGGGTATCAACGAGGCCATGCGCGCGGCCGGAAGTTTCCAGGATGCCGCAGTGCCGCTGCATCTGTGCAATGCGTCCACTTCACTCATGAAAACCATGGGTTACGGCGAGGGGTACCGCTATCCTCACCATTATCCCGGCCATTTTGTGGAACAGCACTATTTCCCGGAAGGCATGCAGCCCCACTCGTTCTACCGCCCTTCGGACGAGGGCAGGGAGAAAACGCTTGGCGAAAGGTTGCGGCGGTTGTGGACGGAGCGCTACCGCTCCTGAATTTTTATGAACCTTCGGCTCTTTGTATATTCCAAAACGTGATAAGCGGTCGATTTCTTTTGTCAACATGTATGATGTGACTCTTTTATGAACAGGTTCATACTGCCGGTTGTTTTTTTCTTCGTTTTTCTCCTTCCCCTTCCGGTTTTGCCGGCAGAACCGGCGTCCACCGGCGACAGTTCGAGCTACAGGCTTACCCTCGACGATGCTGTGCGCCTTGGGCTCGAAAAGAGCCGTTCGCTCGAGATCGCCCGTCTCGACCGGCAGATGGCTTCCGCCAAGATACGGGAAACCTGGTCCGAGGTGCTTCCGCAGATCACTTCCGGTTTTACCTATACCCGTTCCCTGAAGCCTTCGGTACTTTTTTTCCCGAATGTTTTTTCTGACCCTCCCAACCTGAATTCTTTCACCCCTCTTGAAATCAGTGCCGACAACTCCGCATCGGCAACGCTCGATCTGCGACAGAAAATTTTCGATGGTGCGGCCATAGCGGGCATCAGGGCGGCTTCGGTAGTCCGCAAGATGAGCGATGAGGCATACCGGAACACCGAATCGGCGGTCGTTGCCGACATCAAGCAGTCCTATTTCGACGCACTGATTTCCAGAGACCGCCTTAAACTTATCCGGCAGAGCATCGAGCGGTGGGAGCTTGCGCAAAAGGATACCAGGGCGATGTTCCGCCAGGGCATTGCCGCCGACATCGATACCCTTCAGGCGTTTCTTTCGGTTGAAAATCTCCGTCCCGATCTCATCCAGGCCGAGAATATGGTTGGCATCAGCATGACAAGGCTGAAAAACGCCATGGGTATTTCGGCCGACAGCGAGGTGACGCTTACCGGAAAGCTCGAGGTTCCTCCGGCATCCTACCCTGGGGATATCGCTTCGGCTTACCGTGAAGCGCTGCAATCGAGGCCCGACCTTCGCCAGCTTGAACTGCAGGTTTCGGCCGAGGACGAAAAGGTTTTTGCCGCGCGGGCGGAGCGCTTTCCCGTTCTGTCGGCTTTCGGCCAGCTTGAAACGCAGAGCGCCTTCAACGACGACGTCAGCCTTTCGGATTCAAACTGGCCGGTTTCATCGGCTGTCGGCCTGCAGCTGAGCCTGCCGATTTTTACCGGCTTCAGAATCAGTGCCAGGGTGGAGCAGGCCAAGATATCGCGTCTGCAGGTGATGACCCGTTATGCCGACCTCAAGGCATCTATCAGAACCGATGTAGAGGTTCGTCTTTCGGCTTTCCGGGAAGCGCAGAAGCGCATCGCGGTGCAGTCGAAAACCATCAGCGTTGCCGAACGCAGCTACCGGATATCGCAGCTACGCTTTCGTGAGGGCATCGGTTCGCGTCTCGAACTCAGCGACGCGGAGCTGCAGCTGAATCGGGCTAAAACCAACTACCTGCAGGCCGTTTACGACTACATGACCGCCAGTGTGCTGCTCGACCGGGCTCTGGGGCGTTCGGCGGTGGCGGTTGCCGCCGGAAGGTGAAGGCTGGTCTGGTATCTCTTTACGAGCGCTTGCGGATAAAATAGACCAGGGTGGATGCGTGCCGAAGTCTGAAAATGGATGCCGTAACGCCGAGAGCGCTTTGCAGCAGTGCGTTGGCCATATTCCGGAATCCGAAACGGCGACCACGAGCTGCTGCTGCAAGTTTTTCGCTGTACCAGCAGGTGTAGAGGGTGTCGGCCAACCAGGGCACCGTCCTGAAAATCTCCAGTCCGTGATGTTCGAGCAGTTCGGCAAGCGTGGCGGGGGTGAAGTGCCAGAGATGGCGCGGAGCGTCCCATGCGACCCAGTTTTCCCGATAGCGCCGTGCGTCGAGGCTTTCGGGGTTGGGCAGAGCAACAACCACCACACCCTTCTCTTCGAGCCTCCCGGCCGTTCCGGCCAGAACTCCGTTCAGGTCGTGCACATGTTCGAGCGCATGCCAGAAAACAATCCGGTCGAACCTCGATTCCCGTTCCAGCTCATCGATTCCGCTTCTGTATATCCTTATTCCCGAATGGCTTTCCGCAATATCCGCCGCCAGGCCATCGGTTTCGATGCCTGCGAGATGTTCGGCGGGGATGCCTTTTTTCCGGTGCAGATGCTTCAACAGATCGCCCGTGGAACATCCTGTTTCAAGTACCCGAATCGATCCGGCGGCTTTTTTGGTTCCATGGAGCACCAGAGCGGCTTTCAGGTTCAGGAGCAGCCTGCGGGCGGAAAGGTAGATGCGGTCCCTGTTTGAGCAGGCAAGGGTTTCATGCAGGTGCGGGTCGTAAGCGCCTTCAGGGCCTTCGTGATAGTAGCCGTGGATTTCTGTGGCGCCGGGTCGAGGATTGAGCATAAGCAAGCCGCACGACGGCGAGCGGACAAGCTTCCACCGGGTGGAGGGATCGAATCGGTCGGGTAGTTCAAAAAAAGGCTCGAAATCCGGTGAGCCGCAGATGGGGCAGGGGATGGTTTCCATCAGAGGTGCGCAGGTTCAGGGATTCTTTGTCCCGGCAAGCGCTGCGATGGCTTTTTTCAGGTTTGTGTAGGTGGTTTTCATGTCATTGCTGAGCACTTTGGCATCGGCAAGTACCGGCATGAAGTTGGTATCGCCCTCCCATCTCGGCACGATATGGAAGTGGATGTGGGTGTCAACGCTGCCTCCGGCAACACGGCCGAGGTTTGCCCCGAAGTTGAATCCCTGGGGCTTGAGGGTCTCTTTGAGTGCCTTGATAGAGAGGTCGGTGAGATCCATGATTTCCAGCCTGGTTTCGCTGTCGAGCGCTGAAAAATCGGGAGTCTGCAGGTAGGGAATCACCATGAGGTGCCCGCAGTTGTACGGGTAGAGGTTCATGATGATGAAGCAGGTTTTCCCCCGGTGGAGCACGAACCGCTCCTCATCCTCTTCGGGAGGGATATCGGAAAAAACTGATTTCTCTTCCTTTATGGCGGATTTGACATCCTTGAAGGATTGCATGTAGACTTCACGCCAGGGCGAGTACATTCGCTGCATAAGGCGACCTGTTTTTTCCGGTGAGAGTTATGACAATGGTACCAAAGGAGGGACTCGAACCCTCACGAGTTTGCACTCACTGGATTTTGAGTCCAGCGCGTCTACCAGTTCCGCCACTTTGGCATGCTCCCGACGGTTTTTTTTCGGCAACCCCCCGGGCAATGTGCGAGAGAAGGGACTCGAACCCTTACGCCTCACGGCACTAGTTCCTAAGACTAGCGTGTATACCAATTTCACCACTCTCGCGATATGAAGACAAAGAATATACGCGGTTTTTTATTTTATAAAAACTATCTTTATAGAATACTTTTGCGCGTTATTACGTAAAATTTTCTATACCTTCGACCGGTAGTGCCCATGCGTTCTGATGTTCATCGTCTGGCGGATTTTCTTTCATGGGCGATAAGTCCTGTTGTTGTTGCTCCTGCTGTATATTGTTTTATCGTGCTGTTCGGATACGTGGACGATCCTTCGAAAGTATCCTATCTCACGGTTATGTTCGCGGCAAGCACGATTGCGCCGATGCTTCTGATCTACGGGCTCAAGAAAATCGGCAAGGTTTCGGACTACAACATCACCTTCAGGGAACAGCGGTTTCTGCCGCTTCTGGTTCTGACTTTCGTCAATGTGCTGGGCTATGAGTTCATGCTGCAACTGCACGCGCCCCGGCTTCTTACAGGGATTCTCCTGTTCAATGCGGTCAATACCGTGCTTATTCTTCTCGTTACCCTGCAGTGGAAGATCAGTATCCACCTGTTCACGCTGACCGCAGGCATTGCCCTGCTCTTCCTGAAGTTCGGCGCAGTCGCCCTCTGGCTTTTCATGCTGGTTCCGCTCCTTATGTGGTCGAGAATACAGCTCAAGGCGCATAATTTCATGCAGACGCTTGTCGGAGGTATCATCGGGTTTGTGATAATGTTTGCCGAGCTGACATGGTGGATAGGATTGTAAGGAAAAAGCGGTATGCTGTTCTTATCGTTACCTATGGAGAGGTCGAAAAGCTGACGCTTCGAAATCTCTGGCCGAGTTCGAGAAGAATCCTGAAGGTGATAACGAGCCAGATCGTGAAGGTTCCGAAGATACTGGTTTATTTCATCGCCGATTTCCGCTCAACGAAGCATTTCATCAACTGGCGGCTGAACCGCTACCGTTCGGGATTGCTTTCGATCAACAGGGCGCAGACCGGAGCCATTGCCGCATGCCTGAGGGAGAGCCGCGATCCTCTGTTCGATAACGTCGATGTCGATGTTATCGACGCCTATTATTTTGTGCCTCCGTATCTCGAAAACGTGCTCAGGGAGCAGCAGGAGCGGTGTGACGGAGTTGTTGTGGTACCGATGATTCCCGTGGAATCGGCTTTTTCCTGCGGCGTCGCCTGCAGGATGATTGCCGAACAGTTCAGCGAAAACCGCTATTCCGGCATACGGCTGCTCAACAAGCTGTGGCGCGATCCGGAACTGCACACGATTTACCTCGATCATCTGTTTTCGGCCCTCGATGCATCCATGAAGGGTTCCGGAGCGGGCAGAACCGGCCTTGTGCTGGTGATTCACGGCACCCTTGTCCGCGACCGGGCCGGCAACCCGCCGAAGGTGTTTACAGGCCTCGACGAAACCAGGCTGTTTTTCGGGATGATGAAAGAGCGGATCATGGCCGATCCGAGGAACCTGTTCGCCGATGTCCGTCAGGGGTGCATGAACCATTCGGCAGGAGGGGAGTGGACGTCGGAAACCGTCCAGAAGGCGCTTGCGGCTTTCCGTGAGGAGGGAATCGAAAATGTCGTGATGTTTCCCTACGGTTTTTTCGCCGACAACAGCGAAACCGAGTACGAAGCCCGCAAGGAACTCACCCGTTCCGGGTTCAGCAGGGTGCAGTATGTCCGCTGCATCAATGAATCCGAAGCATTTGCCTGCTGGCTCGCATCGAGAATTACCGGCGAGCTTGCAACGCTTTACAGGATTCAGCAGCTCTTTGAAGAGGAGCTTCCCGCAGAGCGCACCATCAACCAGTAAATCCGCCGACCTTGAACGAGATTGACAGACTTGAGGACGAACTTCGCCAAAGCCCCGAAGATTCCGGCAAACAGTACGATCTTGCCCTATGCTATCTCCAGAGCGAGCGCAACAGCCAGGCACTGGAGCTGCTCGACAGGATGCTCGCCCGCAGAAGTCGCGATCCCCGGGCATATTATGCGAGGGCCGTGGCCTACCTTTCCATGAACGACTACCGGAAAGCCGGGTGTGATTTTCTCAGGACCATTGCACTCGATCCGGATTTTCTGGAAGCTTACAAGCATCTCGGCTTTATCCAGCTTACCCTCGGAAAGGAGGAGGCTGCCCTGAAGACCCTCAAAAGCGCTATCGCCAGGGATCCGTCCCATGCCGGTCTCTACTGCGTGCTTGGCGATGTCTACCTCGACAACGGCGAGTCGGACAAGGCCAGGGAGGCTTTCGAGAAGGCTCTCGAACTGGATCCTCTCGATGCGGAGCCGCACTGCAAGCTTGCCATGTACCATGTTTCCAGGGGCGACATGAAAGGCCTGAAAAAAGAGTATGAAATTCTTAAAGATCTTGACGCGCTGATGGCCGAACAGATCGCAACCCTGTTTTTTCAACCCCTATGAAGCTGTTTGGCGATCCTGAATTCCGGAAGCGTTTCATGAAAAGCGGACTTCCTGTTATTCTTGCTGTTGCGTGGGCTCCGATTATCTGGATGGCGTTCACTGCACTGCTCGGGCCTCTCCTGTTCCGGATAACCAGCTCCTTTCTTGTCGTACAGACCATCGTTTTGCCGCTCACCCTGCTTTCGCTCTTTCTTTTTTTAAGGGCTTTTCGGGTTATCAGCAGCAGGTTTTACGGAGAAAAAGCCTGATCGTTTAATAAGATTATGAATTAAGGTAATTTTTTTTAGATTCAGTCAGTTTTTGGCGGTATTGGAAAAAGCTTGTCGGCACTCGCCATATCGCAGGTTTTTTTCTGTTCGATAAAGGAATTTTTTTTTATATTTGGCGCACTTTCAAGCAATAATTGTTAAACGTGTCAGAATTTTTTCCGGCATCCCTGGGACAGGATAAATCTTAATGCACAGCTCATGGATCAGACGCTGAGTGGTTTCGGAAATGTTTTCGTTTTTCTTGCTCTCGGAATAGTGTTTGTGGCCGGCGGCTACCTGACGGCCCGCATGCTTCGGCCCAGCAGGCCAAATCCAGAGAAAAACTCCACCTACGAGTGCGGCGAAGAGGCTGTCGGAAGCGCATGGGTGAAGTTCAATATCCGCTTTTACGTTGTAGCCCTCATCTTTATCATTTTCGACGTCGAGGTTGT
This sequence comes from Chlorobium sp., assembly GCF_021740465.1. Lineage (GTDB taxonomy): Bacteria > Bacteroidota > Chlorobiia > Chlorobiales > Chlorobiaceae > Chlorobium. Next base: position 12,783 of record NZ_JAIOZR010000013.1, read on the forward strand.
CTTTCTCTACCCCTGGGCGACCGTTTTCAAGCAGCTTGGCCCTTTCGCGCTTTTCGAGGCGCTTGTCTTCGCCGGAATCCTGATTCTCGGGCTTGCCTATGCCTGGGTCAAGGGTGATCTCGACTGGGTGCGTCCAACTCCCAATATTCCGAAAATGCCTGAAATGCCCGCCGGAAAAACCGACGGCAGGAGAGGCTGATTTTCACAATACCAGATTTTATCATGTTATGGGTTTACTTGATGCCGGTATATCGAAGCACAATGTCGTGATAACTTCCGTCGACAACGTTCTGAACTGGGCAAGGTTGTCTTCGCTCTGGCCGATGGGTTTCGGTCTTGCATGCTGCGCTATCGAGATGATGGCCACCAACGCATCCAGTTACGATCTCGAACGCTTCGGTATTTTTCCCCGTTCATCACCCCGCCAGTCTGATCTCATGATTGTTGCCGGTACCGTTACCATGAAGATGGCCGAGCGGGTTGTCAGGCTTTACGAACAGATGCCGGAACCCCGTTATGTGCTTTCCATGGGGAGCTGTTCCAACTGCGGTGGTCCCTACTGGGAGCACGGTTACCATGTGCTCAAAGGCGTGGACCGGGTTATTCCGGTCGATGTCTATGTTCCGGGATGTCCTCCCAGGCCCGAGTCGCTCATCGGTGGTCTCATGAAAGTGCAGGAGCTTATCCGTATGGAGCAGATCGGGCTTTCAAGGGCCGATGCTCTCAGGAAGCTTGCTGAAAAGAGCATCGATCCGCAACCGGTTATCGATGCCGAGCGGCAGGCTGCGCGGGCATAACAAATGAATTTGTAATCCAGAGCATCATGTCAGAAATGGAAGAAGGTAGGGCTTTGCCCCAGTCGGTACAGCAAAGTGCAGCTGCATATGCGGTTATCCGTGAGCAGTTCAAGGGTGCGGTTTCGGATTTCGACGCCAATGAAACCATGCCGTTTTTCGAAGTGCTTGAAACCGAAAAATGGCCTGAAATCGCGCTTTTCATGCGCGACCATCCGAAACTGAAGTTCAATTACATGGCCTGTCTTTCCGGCTTCGATTATCCGGCAGAAGAGCAGCTCGGCATTGTATGCAACCTCGAGTCTCTCGGGGAGTTCGGCCACAGGATAGCCGTAAAGGTGAAATGCCCGAGAGAAGGCGGTTCGATTCCAACGGCAGCCTATGTCTGGCATACGGCCAACTGGCATGAACGGGAGGCTTACGACATGTTCGGCATGCAGTTCACCGGTCACCCGGACCTGCGCAGGATTCTCTGCCCGGAAGACTGGGAAGGGTTTCCGCTCCGCAAGGACTACAGGGTGCAGGAGAGCTACCACGGGATCAAGGTACCGTATTAATGAGGGTTAAACAGCAATAAAGCAGACTCAAGTATGCAGGAATTAGGAATGGCTGAGCAGGGGTCGATACGAGTATCCCGAAAGGATGGCAACGTTGTTGTCATAGAGAAGGATCTCGCAACCGAAGAGATGGTGCTGAGCATGGGTCCCCAGCACCCTTCGACTCACGGCGTGCTCAAGCTCGAATGTATGACGGACGGCGAGGTGGTCACCTCTGCGGAACCTTATCTTGGCTATCTCCACCGCTGTTTCGAGAAACATTGCGAAGTGGTCGATTATCCGGGTATCGTGCCCTATACCGACAGGATGGACTATCTTGCAGGCATGAATAACGAGTGGGCATACTGCATTGCTGTTGAAAAGCTTCTCGATATCGAGATTCCCAGAAGGGTTGAATTTATCAGGGTGATGGTTTCCGAGCTGAACAGGATCGCTTCGCATCTTGTGGCTATCGGCACCTACGGCATTGATCTCGGTGCCTTTACGCCCTTCCTTTTCTGTTTCCGCGACCGCGAGCATATTCTCAATCTGCTCGAATGGGCATCGGGCGCACGCATGCTCTACAACTACATATGGATCGGCGGAGTCGCTTTCGATATTCCTGCCGATTTCAACAAGCGGGTCAAGGAGTTCGTCGATTACTTCCGCCCGAAAGTTGTCGAGCTCTACAAGCTTCTGACGGAAAACGAGATTTTCGTCAAGCGTACCAAGGGGATCGGCATCATGCCCGCCGATGTCGCCATCAACTACGCATGGTCCGGACCGATGCTTCGGGGCTCCGGTGTCAAGTGGGATCTGCGCAGGAACGATCCCTACTCGGTCTATCCCGAACTCGACTTCAATGTTCCGGTTCCCGACGGCAAGTTTTCTGATATCGGCGACTGCCTGTCGCGCCATCTGGTTCGCGCACTTGAAATGGAAGAGAGTCTCAATATCATCGAGCAGTGCATTTCGAAAATGCCCGCTTCCGACGGTTTCAATCCGAGATCCGCAGTGCCAAAGAGGGTACGGCCGAAAGCCGGCGAGGTTTACGCAAGGGCCGAAAATCCCCGCGGCGAACTCGGCTTCTACATCCAGAGCGACGGAAAATCGACCAAACCGCTCCGCTGCAAGGCGCGTTCTTCCTGTTTTGTCAATCTATCCGCCATGAAAGATCTGTCGAAAGGTCAGCTTATACCGGATCTCGTGGCTATTATCGGCAGCATCGATATCGTTCTCGGGGAGGTTGACCGATGAGTGTTTCCGCCATTTCGCAAATCCGTCTGCCGTTTCTTATGGGTAACAATCTCAATGCCTGGTCCGATGCGCTTGCCGGGCTCACCCTGTCGTGGTTTCCTCTCGGCCTGGTGATTATTGCCGCTATTCCGCTTGTTTTCATCGCCCTTTACGCCCTGACCTACGGCGTGTACGGTGAACGCAAGATTTCGGCCTTCATGCAGGACAGGCTCGGACCCATGGAGGTCGGCAAGTGGGGTATCCTGCAGACCCTTGCCGATATTCTCAAGCTCCTGCAGAAAGAGGACATCGTGCCTACCTCCGCCGACAAGTTCCTTTTCGTGGTCGGTCCCGGAATTCTCTTTGTCGGATCGTTTCTCGCCTTTGCCGTGCTTCCCTTCAGTCCTGCCTTTATCGGAGCCAGCCTCAACGTCGGCCTCTTCTACGCCATCGGTATAGTCGCGCTCGAAGTTGTGGGTATTCTTGCCGCAGGCTGGGGCTCCAACAACAAGTGGTCCCTTTACGGGGCGGTACGCAGCGTCGCCCAGATCGTGAGCTACGAAATTCCGGCAGCCATCGCCCTGCTCTGCGGCGCCATGATGGCAGGGACGCTCGATATGCAGCAGATAAACGTGCTGCAGTCAGGGCCTTACGGCTTTGCGCACTTCTATCTTTTCCAGTCTCCGATTGCCTGGCTCCCTTTCCTTATCTATTTCATCGCATCGCTTGCCGAAACGAACCGTGCACCTTTCGACATTCCCGAAGCGGAATCCGAACTCGTAGCCGGGTACTTCACCGAGTACAGCGGCATGAAGTTTGCCGTCATCTTTCTTGCCGAGTACGGAAGCATGTTCATGGTTTCGGCCATTATCTCCATCGTTTTTCTCGGAGGCTGGAACTCACCGCTCCCGAACCTCGGTTCCGTTGCCCTCTATGACTGGACAAGCGGCCCGGTATGGGGTGCGTTCTGGATCATCTCGAAAGGCTTTTTCTTTATTTTCGTGCAGATGTGGCTTCGCTGGACACTTCCCAGACTCAGGGTTGACCAGCTGATGTATCTCTGCTGGAAGGTTCTTACACCGTTCGCATTCATCAGCTTCGTGCTGACCGCGATCTGGGAAATTTATGTACCGTAAACCGGTTTGACGCTGCAAGGCAAGTAATGACGAAAGAAGATTATGAGTGAATATTTCAGCAATATCAAGGCAGGCGCGGTAACGATTGCTACCGGCATGGGCATTACCCTGAAGCATTTTTTCAATGCTGTCCACCGGAAGGGCGATGCGGGTATCGACGATGCCGATTATTTCAGGCAGGTTGACGGCCTCTGCACCCTTCAGTATCCCAGAGAGGCGGTTCCCACGCCGGTGAACGCCCGCTACCGTCTCTATAACGATATCGAGGACTGTATCGGCTGCGGGCAGTGTGAAAGGGCGTGCCCCGTCACCTGTATCACCATCGAGACCATCAAGGTAGTGCCGGATGATCTGGCCCTGTGCGGCAAGACTTCGGGCGGCCAGCAGAAAAAGTTCTGGCTTCCCGTGTTCGATATCGACGTGGCCAAATGCATGACCTGCGGCATCTGCGTTTCGGTCTGTCCGACAGAGTGCCTTGTGCACACCCCGGTCAGCGATTTTTCGGAGTTCGACCGGCAGAACATGATCTACCATTTCGGCAATCTATCACGTCTGGAGGCCGAGGCGAAGCGTCGCAAGGTCGCCGAGCAGCAGGCGCAGGCAGCCAGGGAGAAGGAGGCTGTCGCCGCAAAAGCCGCCGACGGAAAAAGCGCTCAGTAAGAGAATACGATAACCAGGGCTATAACACATGAATAACGCGACCTTCGTCACTATCTTCTATATCTTTGCCGCAATCACGGTCTTTTCGGCGGCATTCGTGGTGTTTTCCAAAAACGTAATCTATTCGGCCTTCGCCCTGCTCTTCACCTTTTTCGGAGCGGCGGCGCTCTATGTGTTTCTCAGCGCCGATTTCATTGCCGTCACCCAGATCGTTGTCTATGTCGGCGGCATTCTCGTGCTTCTGCTCTTCGGCGTGATGTTCACCAACAGCATCATGCAGGCCGATCTGAAGACCGACGTGCTTCATGTGGTTCCGGGAACGCTGCTGCTTGTGGTGACTGTCGGGGGACTGCTCTTCACCTTTTACACGACCGGCACCTGGAAGCCTTCGGAGGTTCAGCTGCAGGGAAGCGTTGTCGAGCGCATCGGTATCGAAACCATGTCGAGATTCGTCCTTCCCTTCGAGATGGCATCCATACTGCTTCTGGCCGCCCTTATCGGCGCCGCGTTCCTTGCCCGGTACGACAACGTCCACAATAACGAACATTAAGCCATCTGTTTCATGGAACTGCTTACGAACATAGGTCTCAATCACTACCTGACCATATCGGCACTGCTTTTCGGTTTCGGGCTTTTCGCCGTGATGACAAGGAAAAACGCCATTGTCATTCTCATGGGTGTGGAATTGATCCTGAACGCCGCAAACATCAACTTTCTGGCCTTCTCGAAATTCAACGGGGGCATGGAGGGCGTGATGTTCAGCCTGTTCGTCATAGTTCTTGCCGCTGCCGAGGCAGCCGTCGGCCTGGCAATCGTCATCAACATCTATAAAATCTTCAGGAGTGTCGATGTGTCAGCCATCGACACCATGAAGGAGTGAACGGGCAGAAGAACAATCAGTTTTATTATTTCCTGAAAACCGAAAGAACATGCACAGTTTAATACAGTTATCAATAGCCGTTCTGCTTCTGCCGCTGCTGTCGTTTGTGATCCTTATTTTCTTCAACAAGCGGCTTCCGAGAAGAGGTGATTTCCTCGGTGTCGGCATACTCGGTACGACATTTGCGATTTCGCTCTATATTTTCTGGAGTGTCGTGGTTCAGGCTTACGATCCTGCTTTCAGGGTTGCATGGGATTTCACCTGGATCGATCTGGGCAATGTGCCCGGAGTAGGTCCGCTCGTCATCAAGATGGGCATCGTGATCGACAATCTCACGGCGATCATGCTTGCCATGGTAACCCTTATCAGTTTTCTGGTGCACCTCTACTCGACGGGTTACATGGCGGGCGACCCGCGTTACGGGAGGTTTTTTGCCTATCTCGGAATCTTCACCTTCTCCATGCTCGGCATCGTGCTTGCCGACAACCTCTTCGCCATCTATATTTTCTGGGAGCTTGTCGGTCTTTCGTCCTACCTGCTCATCGGCTTCTATTTCGAGAAGGACAGCGCCGCCGACGCACAGAAAAAAGCCTTTCTTGCCAACCGCGTGGGCGATATCGGCATGTGGCTCGGCATCCTGATTCTCTATTCGCAGTTCCATACCTTCAGCTACCAGGAGATTTTCGCGAACCTCGCCGCCGGAAAGTTCGGTATGAGCGAGGCGTGGCTTACCGCAGCAGGCATCCTGCTTTTCATGGGCTGCGTGGGTAAATCGGCTCAGTTCCCGCTCCATGTCTGGCTGCCCGACGCCATGGAAGGTCCGACTCCGGTTTCCGCACTGATCCATGCGGCCACCATGGTTGCCGCAGGCGTCTACTTCGTTGCAAGGATATTTGTACTGCTTACCGCCGATGCGCTGCATGTGATCGCCTTTATCGGAGCCTTTACGGCCTTCATGGCCGCCACCATCGCCATCACCCAGCACGACATCAAGAGGGTACTGGCCTATTCGACGGTTTCGCAGCTCGGCTACATGGTTCTCGGCCTCGGTGTCGGGGCATATTCTGCCGCTCTCTTCCACCTGGTGACGCATGCGTTTTTCAAAGCCTGTCTCTTTCTCGGTTCCGGCGCGATCATCCACGCCATGCACCACGAGCAGGATATGCGCTGGATGGGCGGACTTCGCAAGCACATGCCCTGGACATTCGCCACATTCACCCTTGCAACGCTCGCTCTTGCCGGTCTTCCGCTGACCAGCGGCTTCCTGAGCAAGGACGCGATTCTTGCCGGAGCCATCGGCTTCGCCACTGCCGAAGGCGGAGGCGTCTACTGGCTCATTCCGTTTCTCGGCTTTTTCTCGGCCATGATGACCGCATTCTATATGGGACGGCAGATCTGGCTGGTCTTTTTCGGTGAGAGCCGCACGCACCTGAAGCCTGCGGATGACCACCATCACGGACACGACGCCCACGCGGCCCACGGCCATGACCTTCATCACGAAGAGTCGCACGGCGTGCATGAGGTGGCATGGAACATGCGGGCTCCGCTGGTGGTTCTTGCCGCACTCTCCGTGTTTGCCGTCTATTCGCCCGATCCGCTTGACGGGGCCAAGGGGTGGTTCATGAGCATGGTGCCGACACCGGCAACGGTTGTCGGTTCGTCTTCAGGCGACTCGAATCATTCAACCGCAGCATCTCCTGCCCACCACACAGGCATTCTGCTTGCCGAAGCCGTGCCTGCAGGGGCGCACGGAGCCGAAACCGATGCCCAGCCCGAGGGAGTGGCTTCGGAAGGGCATGGCGCTGAAGCCGGTGTGCATGGTGAAGCCGGGGCGCACGAGTTTTCCGATCCGCGGCAGGCCGCCATTGCCCATGCAGCACACGAGGCGCACAATCCCGCCATCATGATCTCCAGCGTCATGGTCGTGCTCGGCATCAGCCTTGCCCTTGTGGTCTATGTCTTCCGGATCATCGATCCCGACCGGACCGCCGCGGGCATCAGGCCGCTCTATCTCTTTTCGTTCAACAAGTGGTACTGGGATGAAATCTACCAGGCAACCTTCATAAAAGGTTCGGTTGTTCTTTCGAAGGTACTGTCCTGGATAGACACCAATATTGTCGATGGTGCCGTAAACGGCGTTGCGGTAGTGACGAAAAAAGTGGCCTTTACCAGCGGCGGCTTCGACAGGTATGTCGTAGACGGCGCGGTGAACTTCACGGCATTCTTCGTCAACACCACCGGAGCCCTCCTGAAGAAGCTCCAGACCGGCAAGGTGCAGACCTATGTTGTTATGCTGATGCTTGCAGTGATAGGGTACTTTATCTATTACTTTACACAACTGATCTCCTGAGAGGCATTTATTTTTAAATTGAAAACCTACAGATACGGAACATGCTGAGTCTTATCGTTTTTCTGCCTATTCTTGCCGGTCTGGTGATTCTTGCCGTGCCTTCTTCACAGAAGCAGATAATCAGAATAGTGTCACTGCTTGCGGCAATCGCCCAGGGGGTGCTCGCTGTACTGATCTGGCAGGGGTATGATGCCTCTCTGCCGGGAATCACCGCTGCCGCCGGAGGAGCCCCGGAAGGTTCCTTCCAGTTCATCGAACGAGTGCCGTGGATCAATCTCGATCTGGGGGGCATGGGATCGCTCAACATCGAGTACTTCCTCGGTGTGGACGGCATCTCGATCACCATGGTGATCCTGACCGCCCTGATCTCGATCATCGGAATTCTTTCGAGCTGGCCGATCCAGAAACAGGTGAAGGGATACTTCATCCTCTACAACCTGCTCGCCACGGCGATGATGGGCTGTTTCGTGGCGCTCGACTTCTTCCTGTTCTACGTTTTCTGGGAGCTCATGCTGCTTCCGATGTACTTTCTCATCGGTATCTGGGGCGGGCCTAACCGCGAATACGCCGCCATCAAGTTCTTCCTCTACACGCTGTTCGGTTCGGTCTTCATGCTTCTCGTCATGATCGGTCTCTACTTCAGCGTTATCGATCCGCTTACCGGAAATCACACCTTCAGCCTGGTCGCCATGGCAAGCCAGGAGAACTATATCAAGGATGCCATTCTCGGCCCCGACAACGTCATGTGGCGTTACGCGGCATTCATCGTGCTCTTTATCGGTTTCGCCATCAAGGTTCCGATGTTTCCGTTCCACACCTGGCTTCCCGACGCACACGTCGAAGCCCCGACCCCGATTTCGGTCATTCTTGCCGGCGTGCTGCTGAAGCTCGGCACCTACGGCATGATGCGTATCAATTTCCCGCTCTTTCCTGAAGTGTTCCAGGCCTCGCTCTACGTGATAGCCGTTCTGGGCGCCATCAATATCATCTACGGCGCATTCTGTGCGCTTGCCCAGCAGGATCTCAAGAAAATGGTGGCATACTCCTCCATCAGCCACATGGGTTATGTGCTGCTCGGTCTTGCCGCCGCGAACAGCGAAGGCATGGTCGGTGCGCTCTACCAGATGTTCAATCACGGCACCATTACCGCCATGCTCTTCCTTCTTGTCGGCGTGATCTACGACAGGGCACACACCCGACAGATCGACAGGTTCGGTGGACTTGCCTCCTATATGCCGGTCTACGCTGCCGTCGTCACCATCGCATGGTTTGCCTCGCTCGGTCTTCCCGGACTCTCCGGCTTCATTTCCGAAGCGTTCGTTTTCGTAGGCGCCTTCAGTTCGGTTACCACCCGCAATGTCGCAATCGTTTCCGTGCTCGGTATCGTGTTCGGCGCAGCCTACCTGCTCTGGTCGCTCCAGAGGATGTTCCTCGGCAAGAGAAAGGACGATGCGGCCTACGATCTCGAAGTCGGTGCCGATGGTCATGAACACATTCACTTCCACGACTGGAAAGGGAAGCTCGATCTCGACGCCCGTGAGCTGGTCATGCTTGTTCCGCTTGCCGTTATCGTCATTTTCCTCGGCATCTATCCGATGCCGGTGCTCGGCATGCTGACCTCGAGCATCAACAAGCTCGTCGAGGTGCTTTCGCCTGTCGTGATGACCGCATTGAATTAATCTGCCGAATGAGGTAAAAGAATAAACGAAGAGAATTATGTTCGAGCTGCCATCAGGTGCTGAAATACAGAGTATCATCGCTGCGTTGAAAACCGGCGTTGGTTTTTTCATGCCTGAAATCTATCTCTCAGTGCTTTTCATGCTCCTGATCATCGTCGATCTTGCCGTGAAAGGCAGAAAAAACAATCTGTTGCCGCTGCTTGCCGTTCTCGGCCTTGCCGGCAGCTTCTACTTTATCTATCAGCAGCATCTGCTTGAAGCCGGAGAGATCTTTTTCGGGATGTATGCGCTCGACGGGTTCGCGATCTTCTTCAAGTACTTTTTCGTGATTTCCGGCATTCTTGCGGTACTGATATCGGTAGCCGACGATCAGCTCAACCGCCACGCCAGGAGTATGGGCGAGTACTATGCGCTGATTGTCGCCATGGTTATCGGCATGATCATGATGGCCTCGTCAACCGATCTGCTCATGATGTTTCTTTCCATGGAGCTTGTGGGCCTTACCGCCTACGTGCTTACCGGTTACCGGAAAGACGACCCCCGTTCTTCCGAAGGAGCCCTGAAGTATCTGGTTTACGGAGCGGTCTCCACGGGACTCATGGTGTACGGTTTCTCGCTGATTTACGGCATTACCGCCCAGACCAACATCATGAAGATCAGCTCGGAACTTGCCCTGCACGGTTACGATCCGCTTGTCATGATGCTGGCCTCACTGCTCATTCTTGCAGGATTCGGCTACAAGATAGGAGCCGTTCCGTTCCATTTCTGGAGTCCTGATGTGTACGAAGGCGCTCCGACGCCCGTTACAGCATATCTTTCGGTGGGTTCCAAAGCGGCAGGTTTTGCCATTCTCATGCGCTTTTTCTATGTGGCCATTCCTCACGGTGGGGAACCGTTCCAGGATATCGTCGGCATCGACTGGCTCATGCTGCTGATCGTCATAGCCATCGCCTCGATGATCTACGGCAACGTGGTGGCTCTCTGGCAGAAGAATGTCAAGAGAATGCTTGCCTACTCCTCGATCGCCCATGCCGGTTATCTTCTGCTCGGTATCATCGCCATGGACGCGCTTGGCACCCAGGCCACCCTGTTCTACCTGCTCGGATATCTCCTCATGAACATTGGAGCTTTCTATGTGGTCATCATGATTTCCAACAGAACGGGCAGCGAAAATCTCGACGACTACCGCGGACTCGGAAAAGAGATGCCTCTTGCCGGTGCGGCTCTCACGGTGTTTCTCATCTCCCTTGTCGGGCTTCCTCCGACGGTCGGCTTTATCGGCAAGCTCATGATTTTTTCGGCGCTTCTCGCCAAGGGCTCGGTTTATATCTGGCTTGCCCTTATCGGTGTCCTGACCAGCGTCATCTCCCTCTACTACTACATGCTCATTCCGCTTAACATGTATCTCAGGGAATCGAACCAGCCCGTGGAAGCGAAAGCCGGAACCGGAATGGCCCACAAGGTCGCCATAGCGGTGCTGATGCTGCTGACCATCTACTTCGGTCTTTTCTTCAAGCCCCTGGTCGATTTTGCAAAAGTATCCTCATCGATGCTTGGAGTGACGATCTACTGAGCCGGCTCCGGCGTTAATAAATAATGTCAAAACCCTGCAAATCTTCCGATTATGCAGGGTTTTTTTGTTTTTAGCGGGATTATTGTGACGGGAATGCTGGTAAAATTAATCAACGATTGTTAAGTTATCAGTTAATCCAATTGACTTTCCCACAGCCAGGCACGCCGGAACAGGCAGATTTATGCCGATGATCCGGTTCACTTAATCCGGAGGCAGTAATGCACAACAACCAGACCTTCGCCGATATTTTCAGGGCCAGCGGCATAAGCCGGCGTGATTTTCTCAAATTCTGCTCGCTTACTTCGGTCTATCTCGGCCTTTCCCCTTCGATGGTACCCAAAATAGTTCAAGCCATGGAAACAAAGCCGAGAACTCCGGTGATCTGGCTGCACGGGCTCGAATGTACCTGTTGTTCGGAATCCTTCATCCGCTCTTCCCATCCCACCATCGAGGATATCATCTTCAACATGATCTCTCTCGACTATGACGATGTGCTCAGCGCAGCTGCCGGTCATCAGCTCGAGGATGTGCGCAGGAAAATCATGCAGGACTACAAGGGCAAATATATTCTTGCCGTGGAAGGCAACGCCTCCACCAAGGACGACGGGGTCTACTGCATGGTGGGCGGCGACTCCTTCCTGAACACGCTGAAGGAGACGGCGGCAGATGCCGCGGCCATCATCGCCTGGGGGGCATGCGCCTCATACGGATGTGTTCAGAACGCCGATCCCAACCCTACCGGAGCCGCGCCGGTTTCGGAGATCATCAAGGACAAGCCCATCGTCAACGTTCCGGGATGTCCGCCCATCTCCGAAGTGATGACCGGAGTGGTCGCGCACTTCCACACCTTCGGTACCCTGCCGGAGCTCGATCGCATGGGCAGGCCCAAAGCGTTCTACAATACCAGAATTCACGACAAGTGCTACCGCCGGGCATTTTACGATGCCGGCATGTTTGTCAGAAGCTTCGACGACGAGGCGACAAGAAAAGGGTGGTGTCTCTACAAGATGGGGTGCAAGGGCCCGACAACCTACAACTCCTGTTCGAAAATCCAGTGGAACGGCGGGGTCAGCTTTCCGATCGGTTCGGGACACCCCTGCATCGGCTGCTCGGAGCCGAACTTCTGGGACAAGGGCCCGTTCTACGAGCGTCTTGCGGAAGTTTCGTTCCTCGGTACGGACAGTAACGCCGACAGGATCGGAGTGATCGCTGTCGGTGCGGCTGCCGCTGGCGCTGCGGCACATGCCGCCGTAACGGCGGTAAAAAAGGCCAAGGCAGGAAAGGATTCAGAGGATAAAGCTTAACAAGGAGTAGAGCATGGCTAAAAAAATTGTAGTCGACCCCATTCCCCGTATAGAGGGACACCTGAGAATAGAGGCGAAAGTAAACGACAGCAATGTCATCGAGGAGGCTTACAGCAGCGGTACCATGTGGCGCGGTATCGAGGTCATTCTCAGAGGACGCGATCCGAGGGACGCCTGGGCATTTGCCGAGCGTATCTGCGGCGTCTGTACGACCGTGCATGCGCTTGCCTCGGTCAGGTGTGTCGAGGATGCCCTGGGCATCGAAGTGCCCACCAATGCGCGTATCATACGCAATCTCATGAATGCCACCCAGCAGACGCAGGACCATCTGGTGCATTTCTACCACCTGCATGCGCTCGACTGGGTCGATGTGGTGAGTGCGCTCAGAGCCGATCCGAAAATGACCTCCGATATCGCCCAGAGCATCTCCTCATGGCCCAAATCGTCGGTGGGCTATTTCAGGGATCTGCAGCAGCGGCTCATCGGATTCGTCGAGAGCGGGCAGCTCGGCATTTTCTCGAACGGCTACTGGGGCCATCCGGCCTACAAGCTGCCACCCGAAGTGAACCTCATCGGCGTGGCCCACTATCTCGAAGCGCTCGATTTTCAGAAGGAGATCGTCAAGATCCATACCATTTTCGGCGGCAAGAATCCGCATCCCAACTATCTGGTGGGCGGCATGGCCTGCGCGATCGATCCTGACAGCGACACGGCCATCAATATCGAGCGGCTTGCGATGGTCAAAAAAATCATCGACCAGACCCAGCAGTTCATCGATCAGGTCTATATTCCCGATCTCATCGCCATTGCGGGATTCTACAAGGATTGGCTCTATGGCGGCGGGCTGGGCAACTACCTCAGCTACGGCGATTTTCCGGAAACATCGCTCGATGACTTCAAGACCCTGCTCTGGCCGAGAGGCGCGATTCTCGGCAAGGATCTCACGACCGTGCACGATGTCGATCCGCGGGATGCCGCCCATGTTACCGAAGAGGTCAGCCACAGTTGGTACACCTATTCGAAAGGCGACGACAAGGGGCTGCACCCCTGGGAAGGCGAGACCAAACCGGCATACAGTGGCCCCAAGCCTCCGTTCGAGCATCTCGACACCGACAAGAAATACAGCTGGCTGAAAACGCCCCGCTGGAAAAACCACCCGATGGAGGTCGGTCCTCTGGCTCGTGTGCTTGTCGCCTACGCCAAGGGCGATCCCATGATCAAGGATACCGTCGGTATGGTTCTCTCGAAACTGGAGGTCGGTCCCGAAGCGCTCTTCTCGACGCTCGGCAGAACTGCCGCCCGCGGTATCGAATGCAAGCAGACCGCCGGCTTCATGCGCCATTTCTACGAGCAGCTCGTCGACAACATCAAAAAAGGGGACTACCGCACCTTCAACAGCGACCGCTGGGACCCGTCCACCTGGCCTGCAGAGTGCAAGGGTTTCGGCTACAGCGAAGCTCCGCGGGGTTCACTCGGCCACTGGATCCACATCAAGGAGCAGAAGATCAAGGAGTATCAGATTGTGGTGCCTTCGACATGGAATGCATCTCCGCGGGACGCCAAAGGCAATTCCGGAGCTTACGAATCGGCACTGAAAGGCACGCCGATGGCCAATCCGGAGCAGCCGCTCGAAATTATCCGGACAGTGCACTCCTTCGATCCCTGCCTTGCCTGCGCATCGCATGTGTTCGATATGAACGGACGGGAAGTTACCAGCGTCAGAATCGTTTAACCGGAGGCTACCATGGGCAGAATCATCGAGGAAATCTATGTCTGGCGGCTCCCGGTTCGCGTCTACCACTGGGTCAACGCCATCTGTACCGTTATGCTGCTGCTGACCGGCATGTATATTGCAGCACCGGTCATCAACCCGCCTCTGGGCGAAGCGGTCTGGTACAACGGGATGTCGTGGTGGCGCTACCTGCATTTCGCTACGGCCTTCGTTTTTATAGCGAACTTTCTTTTCAGGATGTACTGGGCGCTTTTCGGGGACGACAGGTATGCGCGCTTCGGTGGTTTCCAGCCATGGTCACCCTCCTGGTGGGGCAAACCCTTTCGGGAGCAGGTCGAGTCGTACCTCTTTCTGCGGCGTGACGAGCCGAACTATGTGGGTCATAACCCGGTTGCCGCACTGGCGCATTTCATCTTCATTTTCTGCGGCTCGACCTTCATGATTCTCAGCGGGCTTGCCATGTACGGCGAGAACAATCCGGGCGGTTTCTCCGAAAGCATGTTCGGCTGGATGATTCCCCTGTTCGGCGGGAGCTATGCGCTGCATTTCGCGCATCATCTGCTCGCATGGATTTTTCCCATCTACCTGATCATGCACCTCTATGCCGTGTTCCGTCACGACGTGGTTGACCGCACCAGCGTCACCTCGTCCATCATAACCGGCTACAAGCACAAGGTGGAGGAAGAACCGAATTGAAATACAACCGGATAAACGTTCTCGGGCTCGGCAATATCCTTTTCGGCGACGAGGGGTTCGGGGTGGAGGCCATACGGGCCTTTGAAAAGGATGGGGATTACCCGGAGACGGTTCAGTTTGTCGATGGCGGTACGCAGGGCCTCTATCTGCTCGACTATATCGAATCGAGCGATGCCGTGATGGTGTTCGATGCGCTCATTCCTCTCGATTTCGAAAGCCGGGTCTATGTCTATCACAGGGAGGAGCTGCCGGCATTCATTCACCGCAAGATGTCCTCGCACCAGATGGGCCTCAGCGAGCTTCTCGGCATTGCGCAGTTGCACGGACGGATGCCGGAACGGTTTGTGCTTATCGGCATACCGCCACGGAGCCTCGATCTCGGAAGCGGTCTCAGCGGAGAAGCCCGTGAGTTGCTCGACGAAGCGGTCGCACAGGGCAGGGCGATACTGCAGGGCTGGCTTCGGGAATAATCGGCCAAAACAGGCTCAAGGCCGTTGGTCAGTAACGTGAAGCGGCCCGGGTGAACATGCATCCGGGCCGCTTTTTGCGTTTCGAGGCGGATAATTCAGGGACGAATAAGGCGCAGAAACTCGCTTCGTGTGGAGGGAGAGGCAAGAAACTCGCCCGACATGGCCGAGGTGGTGGTGACGGAGTTCAGTTTTTCGACGCCCCGCATCACCATGCACATATGTCGGGCCTCGATAACGACCGCCACCCCTTTCGGCTTCAGGACGTGCTGTATGGCGTCGCGGATCTGCTGGGTCAGCCGCTCCTGTACCTGGAGACGGCGGGCGTAAATCTCCACAACCCGCGCGATTTTCGAGAGCCCCACTATTTTTCCGTCAGGGATGTACGCCACATGGGCCTTGCCGAAAAAGGGGAGCAGGTGATGTTCGCACATCGAGAAGATATCGATGTCGCGCACCAGCACCATCTCATCGTAGGCTTCGGTGAACACCGCTTTTTTCAGCACCTCTTCGGGATCCTGGCGATACCCCCGTGTCAGAAAGCGCATGGAGCGGGCCACCCGTTCCGGGGTTTTCACCAGTCCCTCGCGCTCCGGGTCTTCACCCACTCCGTCGAGCATGGTGTAAACCGAATCGGCAATCCTCAGGAGCGCTCCGGTATCGGTATCCTGCACTTCATACAGGCAGTCGTCGTCGATGCACTGGCTTGCCCTGCCCGAAGGGTGAGCCGGTTTATTCTCCAAGGTATCGGACAGCGTTTTTTCCTGTTTCATATATTTTGACTTCGTAAAGGGAGATTTCCCGGTTGTTGAATTGTTTGAGTCGATTTTCAAGAATATCCCAGACGAGCACGGCAAGCACCTCGGTTGTCGGTACGCACCCCTCGAGTTCCGGTACGTCGTAATTGAGATGTCGATGGTCGAAACGTGCAATGATCTCCTCTTCGAGTATGCTTTTCAGCACCTTCAGATCGAACAGGAAGCCCGTTTTAGGGTCAACGATCCCGCAGAGGGTTATTTCCAGTTCGTAATTATGCCCGTGACCATGCTCGTTGCTGCACTTGCCGTACAGAGTGCGGTTTTCCTCCTCGCCGAGTTCCGGATTGAACAGGCGATGAGCGGCGTTGAACCCGATTTTTCTCGATACATAGAGTTTTCTCGGCTTCTTCAGTAGATGGTTCATAGGCAGACGGTTTCTGTTGCGGGAAACATGAGCTGGAACACGATAACCTGTGGGGGTACGGTAAAGGCGACCGCCATGAAAGATGCACAAGGTATTGTTTTCGAACAACCAACCGAGGGTGCAATTTATAAGTTTCATCTCTGAATGACGCTGCAGGGAAGAGCCGGGGAGTGCGAAACTGAAAAGCCCGATTGCAGGTTTATCTGTTGAGAACATGCAATCTGAAGACAATCCGCCATGAACACATCCGTCACCTTTCGCAACACCATGCCCCTTGCCGGTATCAGCAGGGCCGGCCACCTCACCCTGTTCGACACGTCGGCGGAATTTCACGGAACCGGATCGGCCCCCTCTCCGATGGAGATGGTGCTTGAATCGCTCGCGGCCTGTTCCATGATGGACGTCATCAGCATTCTCAAAAAAAAACGCAGGGAGGTCATCTTTCTTGCCGCGGAGGTCGATGCCGACCGGGCAGACGAGCACCCGAAAGTGTTTACGGCCATCAGGGTGCTCTACAGGCTTGAAAGCCCCGACTGCACACCGGAGGATTTCGAGAGGGCGGTTTCGCTTTCGATGGAGAAGTACTGCAGCGTAACGGCCATGCTGCGCCGGTCGGGGTGCCGTATCGAGTGGAAGACGGCGCAAATTCATTGATGCGCCTCACAATATGTCCTGATGATCAGTGACCGGCTTGAAAAAATCAGGGATCGCGGTTGTTTACATCATAAATGAAACACAATACCTATGTCCAAATCGCTCAACGATCTCATACAGTCCAGCGCGGTGCCGGTTTTCGTGGATTTCTGGGCCGACTGGTGCGGGCCGTGCAAGATGGTGGCCCCGTCGGTAAAAAAGCTTGCCCTGGAGTTCAGCGGCAGAATGGTGGTGGTGAAGGTGAACGTCGACCGGCAGCCGGCTGCGGCGGCACAGTTCCAGGTGCAGGGCATTCCCGCGCTCATGCTGTTCGACAAGGGGAAGCTGGTGTGGCGAACTGCCGGAGCGCTGTCGTATCAGCAGATCAGGGCAGAGGTGGTGAAGGTGTTGGGCGGGTAGGATTTTCTTGTCCGGCAGGTCGAACAGCTTCCGTGTGCGCTGTTCGACCTGTTCGATATTCTTACGAACTCCGTCGGTTCATTACCGTGAGGAAGTAAACGAGCTGCATGATCGCCTGCGCGGCGGCGGCGACGTAGGTGAGCGCGGCAGCGTTGAGCACTGCGTTTACCCCCTGCATTTCGGCAGGGGAGACGATGCCCTGCGAAACGAGCAGTTCCTTGGCCCTGCGGCTTGCGTCGAACTCCACGGGAAGCGTTACGAGCGCAAAAAGCGCCGTGGCTGCAAAAAGGATAATGCCTGCCCAGGCAAGCGAGGTGCCGAGCGTGCCGGCCATGAACATGCCGACCATGAAGATGATCGGGCCGAGGTTGCTGCCGATCGAGACGGCGGGAACCATGAGCGAACGGATCTGCAGCGGCATGTAGCCGGTTTTGTCCTGAAGCGCATGGCCGGTTTCGTGAGCCGCCACGCCGACCGATGCGATGCTCGGCAGGCTGTAGACCGCCTCGCTCAGGCGCAATGCCTTGTGGCGCGGATCGTAGTGGTCGGAAAGCATGCCGTGGGTGGCCTCGACCGTTACGTTTCCCAGACCGCCTCGTTCAAGCAGTTTGCGTGCGGCCTGCGCTCCGTTGATTCCTGAGTTGGTGCGCACCTGCGAATATTTTTTGAACGCCGATTTAACCCTGAACTGGGCCCACAGGCCAAGCAGCATGGGCGGGAGGGCAAAGACGAAGTATAAAGGATCGAAGTACATGGTTAATTGTATGGTTGTTTATTCAGAAATAGGTGTTCATCGTTACCTGTGAGAAAAAACAACGAAACATATGCATTAGTTTCGTCGGGCGCAACCGTTGCAGGTGTGCCCTTCCTCTTTGATGTTATCCGGCGCGAAATCCTGCGTTTCCGGGGGATACCGGTTTTCCGGGAACGATGAGCGAGGTTTATTTCATTATATTGAGAGCAGATGCACGTTTCACCCAACAGTCCTTTCATGACAGGCTTCGCCTATTGCCGCAACGGTGCGGCATTCATGCTCATATCGCTTTTCCTGCTCTTTCCGTTCAGGCAGGCTTGTGCGGCCGGGAAGGTCACGGTATCGCGTATCGTGCTTTCGGGATCGGTAAATCCTGCAAGCGCGCAGTATTTTTCACGGGCGCTTGCAGAGGCTCATGCTGACGGATCGGCGGCGTTGCTGGTAGAGCTCGATACCCCCGGAGGTCTGGTAAGCTCCCTGCGCCTTATGGTGCAAGATGTCATGGCCTCCAGAATTCCCGTTATCGTCCATGTCTCTCCTTCCGGTGCTCAGGCGGCTTCCGCCGGGGCACTCCTGATGCTTTCGGCACATGTTGCGGCCATGTCGCCCGGCACGGAGATCGGGGCGGCCCATCCGGTAGGAATGGGTGGCGGCGACACGCAGAGCGATGTTATGAGCAGTAAAGCCGCAAGTGATCTTGCCGCTTTTGCCAGAAGTCTCGCCGAGGTTCGAGGCAGGAATCCGGAATGGGCGGAGCAGGCGGTTCTCCGGAGCAGGGCCTCAAGCGCACAGGAAGCGCTTCGGATCGGCGTGATCGATCTGATCGACTCGAAGCCGGCGGGCGTGCTCAGGAGGGTTGACGGGCTGAAGGTCACGACCGCAGCCGGCGAGGTGAGGCTTGCAACGGCAGACGCGGTACTGAAGCCGATAGAGGCGACCTTTCAGGAACAGGCACTCATGAGGATTGCCGATCCGAACATTGCCTATATTCTTTTTCTTGCCGGTCTTGCCGGGCTTTACTTCGAGCTTGCCAATCCCGGAGCGATTTTCCCTGGCGTTGCCGGAGGGGTTTCGCTGCTTCTCGGTCTTTACGCCATGCAGATGCTTCCGGTCAGCATCACCGGAGTGCTTCTCCTTCTGCTTGGGGTGCTTTTTCTCGGTCTCGAGCTGTTCGTAACCAGTGGAGGCGTTCTTGCCATAGCGGGCCTCATCGCTCTCTTTGCCGGTTCGCTCATGCTTTTCGGCACTCCGGGCTCGGGAATGGAACTTTCATTGTTTGTTTTTCTCCCTGTATTTCTTGTTTTTGCAGTTGCGGCCGGAGCTATCGTCAGGGTTGTCCTGCGTTCCTCCTCTTCCCGACAGCTGAGTGGACAGGAGGGCCTTCTGGGAGAGTCAGGCAGTGTCGTCAGGCAGATCGGCCCCTCTTCTGCAGGCAAGGTTTTCGTGCATGGAGAGCTGTGGGACGCCGTTGCAGGCGAAAAACTTCCGGAAGGAACACCGGTTAGGGTGACGGGTATTAAAGGACTTCAGTTACAGGTAACAAAAACAGAGGAGTAGCGATATGCTGACCATGAATATTCTTACAATCATTATTCTTCTTGCGGTTTTTCTCGGCTCGTCGGTAAAGATTATTCGCGAGTACGAGCGGGCTGTCGTGTTTCGACTCGGAAGGCTTCTCGGCCCGAAGGGGCCCGGCATCATTATCCTTATACCGGGACTCGACAAGATGGTGCGCGTCGATCTGCGTACCGTGACGCTCGATGTGCCTCCCCAGGACATCATCACAAGGGATAACGTCTCCGTGAAGGTCAGTGCGGTGGTCTATTTCAGGGTTCTCGATCCCGTCAAATCGATCATCGATGTCGAGGATTTTCATTTTGCGACATCCCAGCTTGCACAGACGACCCTGCGAAGCGTCTGCGGCCAGGGTGAAATGGATAATCTTCTTTCGGAGCGGGACGAGATCAATGAGCGGATCCAGACCATTCTCGACAAGGATACCTCTCCGTGGGGCGTCAAGGTGGGCAAGGTCGAAGTGAAGGAGATCGATCTCCCCGAAGAGATGCGCAGGGCGATGGCCAAGCAGGCCGAGGCCGAGCGGGAGCGCCGTTCGAAGATTATCAATGCCGAAGGGGAGTTCCAGGCTTCGCAGCGCCTTGCCGAAGCGGCGGCTATCATTTCCGCCACTCCAGGCGCGCTGCAGCTGCGTTATCTGCAGACCCTGCAGGATATCGCCGGAGAAAACAATTCCACCATTCTTTTCCCGGTACCGATAGACCTTCTCCGGCCGTTCGTGGAAAAGGGGGCTTCGTCTTCGTCAAAGGAATCCTAAACCCATACAGCAATGTTCAAGATTCGAACCATTCTCTGCCCGATCGACTTTTCAGATGCATCCCGCAAGGCCGTGCGTTATGCGCATGAATTCGCCGTCAGCATGGGCGCCTCGATGTTTCTGCTCAATGTCGTCGAGCCCAGGCCCATGGCCGTCGATCTCTCCCTGAACTATATCCCGCTTGAGGAGGATCTCGAAAAAGCTGCGGAGGAGGACCTCGATGCCCTGAAAAACGAACTGCTCGGCGAGGGGCTGAACGTCGAAAGCTCGGTTGAGATCGGCAATCCCGCCGACGTGATTCTTGAAAAAGCCGCCGAACTCGACGTGAACCTCGTTATCATGGGTTCGCACGGCAAAAAGGGGCTCAGCCGCCTCATCATGGGCAGTGTGGCCGAAACCGTGGTGCGCAAGGCCGACTGCCCGGTGCTGATTGTCAAGAGTGCAGAAAAGGAGTTCATCGAGGAGCAGTAACAAATCTCTTGCGCGCTTCAGATCGCCTGGCCCGGTTGGCGGTATGCCGCTCCCTGGTGGGCCCGGGCGTCAGGGTTTGGGGTGAAACGCATCGAGCAGGGTTTTGGCGCCGCTGAAGGGGCTGAGGTTTCCTGAACGCACCAGCTCCTCTATTCCGGGCTGCAGCGCCTGAACGGAGGGATCGCTGAAAAAACGGGCTTTGAGCATGCCGTCGAGTACCGTGCGGAGCAGTTGCCCGAGCTGTTCCTGCCGGCGGGCCTGCAGGACGTTGTTATTGCGCATGAGCGCAACGGTATCGCGAATTTCCCGCCATACGTCGCTTATGCCGGTGCCGGAGAGCGCCGAAGTGAGAAAGGTCCTGCGCTCGTGGAAGGGGTGCCTTGGCGGCAGCATGCCGAGCGCGGCCGCAAAATCGGCTCTCGATACATTGGCCAGATCGGCCTGCCGTCCGTCGGCTTTCGTGATGGCTATGGCATCGGCTATCTCCATGATGCCGCGCTTGATCCCCTGCAGTTCGTCTCCCGATCCGGGAAGCATGAGCAGCAGAATGAAGTCCACCATACTGTCGATCATTATTTCCGACTGGCCAACCCCGACGGTCTCCACGATAATGACGTCGAAACCCGCGGCTTCGCACAGTACGATAGCCTCATGGGTTTTCGGCGACGTTCCCCCAAGATGGCCGGAAGAGGCGGTTGGCCGGATGAACGCCTCGCTTTTTCCGGCGAGTTTTTCCATGCGGGCCTTGTCGCCGAGTATGCTTCCTCTGGAGCGGCTGCTGCTCGGATCGATGGCCAGCACGGCAAGCCGATGGCCTTCGCTGATGACCATTTCGCCCAACGCTTCGATAAAGGTGCTTTTTCCGGCGCCCGGGGATCCGGTTATGCCGATCCGGACGGTCTCTTTTCTTTCGGCCAGGCAGCGGTCGAGGATCTCGTGCGCTCTCTTTTCATGTTCCGGTTTTGTCGATTCGACGAGGGTTATGGCACGGCTCAGCATGTGCCGCTCTCCAGCGAGAATACCCCTGACCATCTCGTCAACTCCGGGTTCGCGGGGTTTAACGTATTTTTGCATGGCTCTCGGGGTGCTACTCATGTTCAAATTTTGCGAGCAGCAGGCCGAGAATGCGTATTGCCGCCTCGGTGATCACCGTTCCGGGTCCGAAAATGCCGGCCACCCCCTGTTCGTAGAGGAACGCATGGTCGCGTTCGGGAATGATGCCTCCGGCAATGACGAGAATGTCGTCGCGATGCGCCTCCCTGAGTGCCGCGATGATTTTCGGAATCAGGGTTTTATGTCCGGCGGCAAGGCTCGATATGCCGATCAGGTGCACGTCGTTGTCGAGCGCCTGCCCGACAACCTCTTCAGGGGTCTGGAAAAGCGGGCTGATATCCACATCGAAGCCGATATCGGCAAATCCCGCAGCTATCACCTTTGCACCGCGGTCGTGGCCATCCTGACCGACCTTGGCCACCATGATTCTCGGCCTGCGCCCTTCGAGCGAAGCGAAGCGGTCGGCAAGCTCCTGCGCCTCCTGAAATAGCCTGTTGTGCTGCATCTGTGAGCGGTAGACGTTGGTGTTGAGCCTGATCGATGAACGGTATCGTCCGAACACCTTCTCGCAGGCGGATGAGATTTCACCGAGGGTCGCCCTTTTGCGCGCGGCATCGACGGCCAGTTCGAGCAGATTGCCCGTTTCTCCTGCTGCACACTTTTCGATTGCCGCCAGAGCCGCCGCGGCTTCATCGCCGTTGCGCCGGGCCCGGATTTCCGAAAGGCGCTGCATCTGCTGGTGCAGCACCAGGGTGTTGTCAACCTCGAGGAGTTCGATATCGGTACGGCTGCTGGTGGTATAGCCGTTCACTCCGATAATGATATCCTCGCCGCTGTCGATGCGGGCCTGTTTGCGGGTGGCCGCCTCTTCGATGCGGAGTTTCGGGATGCCCTGCTCGATAGCCTTGACCATTCCACCGGCCTCCTCTATTTCCGTGATGATCTTCCAGGCTTTCGCGGCAAGTTCTCCGGTGAGGGATTCGACGTAGTGCGAGCCGGCCCAGGGGTCGATGCTCCGGGTGATATCGGTCTCTTCCTGCAGGTACAGCTGCGTGTTGCGGGCTATGCGCGCGGAGAATTGCGAGGGGAGAGCTATAGCCTCGTCGAGTGCGTTGGTATGCAGCGACTGGGTATGGCCGAGTGCCGCCGCAAGCGCCTCGACGCAGGTGCGCGTGATGTTGTTGAACGGGTCCTGTTCGGTGAGGCTCCAGCCGGAGGTCTGGCAGTGCGAGCGCAGCATCAGGGATTTCGGACTTTTAGGGTTGAAGCCGCCGACGATTTTCGCCCAGAGCATCCTTGCCGCGCGCAGTTTGGCGATTTCCATGAAATAGTTCATGCCGACCGCCCAGAAGAAGGAGAGCCGTGGGGCGAAGGCGTCGATGTCGAGCCCCGCCTTGAGGCCGGTGCGGATGTATTCGAGCCCGTCGGCCAGCGTGTAGGCAAGTTCGAGATCGGCGGTGGCTCCCGCCTCCTGCATGTGGTAGCCGGAAATGCTTATCGAGTTGAATTTCGGCATGTTGGCGCTGGTGTAGCGGAAAATGTCGCCGATAATGCGCATCGAGGGTTCGGGCGGGTAGATATAGGTGTTGCGTACCATGAACTCCTTGAGAATGTCGTTCTGGATGGTGCCGCCCAGTTTTTCGGCCGGAACGCCCTGTTCCTCGGCAGCCACGATATAGAACGCCATGACCGGAAGTACCGCGCCGTTCATGGTCATGGAAACCGAGATATCGTCGAGCGGAATGCAATCGAAAAGGATTTTCATATCCTCTACCGAATCGACGGCAACGCCTGCCTTGCCGACGTCCCCGACTACCCGTTCATGGTCGGAATCGTAGCCGCGGTGAGTGGGAAGGTCGAAGGCCACCGAGAGTCCTTTCTGGCCGGCGGCAAGGTTTTTCCGGTAAAATGCGTTCGACTCCTCGGCGGTCGAAAAACCCGCATACTGGCGGATGGTCCACGGTCTCGAGGTGTACATCGTGGTATATGGACCGCCCGTGTAGGGCGGAAATCCTGGCGCGAAGTGCCGGTGGAGGTATGCTTCGGTGTCGATTGCCCTGTAGCGCGGGCGGATGCCGATACCTTCGGCGGTTGTCCACTTTTCCGGCACGGGTTGCCCTGCAGAGGGTGTTGGCGCTGCAGAGGGAGAGAAAATATCGATGACTGAAAAGTCCGGTCTCATTGTATTCCGGTTTTGGTGTGGTACGATTGCAGCATGGCGAGGACGTCGACGCCGGTATGGATGAAGCTGTCGAGTCCCGCTTGCAGGAGTTTTTCCGGGTTCTCGGGCGGTTTGCCGGCAAAAACCGTTATGAGCGAGGGGTGCCGTTCCGCAAGGGCCTGGCAGAGGGCCTCTGCCGACGGTACCGGATCTTTTTCGGCAATGCAGAGCACCACGATTGCAGGACTCTCACGGAGCGCCGTCTCGCAGGCATCCTCTCCGCCTTCAAGCATGGCGGTGCCCGCTATGTCGAAGCCTCCGCACCGGAAAAAGTCTTCGGCAAACGCCGCCTGACGGAAACTGATGGCCGGGTCTCCCGAAAGCCCGATAAAGACGGAGGGTACCCGGCCCGTGAGGCTGCGGT
Source organism: Chlorobium sp. (assembly GCF_021740465.1). Taxonomy (GTDB): domain Bacteria; phylum Bacteroidota; class Chlorobiia; order Chlorobiales; family Chlorobiaceae; genus Chlorobium. The sequence goes on from NZ_JAIOZR010000013.1 coordinate 37,256, forward strand.
GTCTTTCGGCTTTCAGGCGCAGGCGTTCGAACGCCGCCGTGTGGCTGCCGGGAGGCTCCGCTTCCAGGGCCTGCAGCAGTTCGTCGATGTTCCGTTCCTGAACCGGAGTGAGAGGCCAGGGATACCGGTTCACCCCGATCAGGGTTTTCTTGCGGTTGTCCAGGTTTTTTTTGCGCGCCGCGCCGCTCACGGCTATGGCCCGCTCTGCCTCGCCGCTTTTAATGGCGGCCGCAAGGCCGCCCGCGGCTTCTATTTCAAGGAAAAAGCTCCATGCTGCCCTTGCCAGTTCGGCGCCGAGGGTTTCGATGTAGTGCGATCCTGCGGCCGGGTCGGCAACCCGGTTCAGGAAGGACTCCTCCCTGAGGATGAGGTGAATGTTGCCCGAAATACGTTCGGCCGTGTTTTCCGGAACGGAAAGGCCGTTGTCGAACGGATCTATCTGCAGGGTACGGTAGCCTCCGAGAACCGCCGAAACCGCTTCGGTCGTCTGGCGCAGGATATTGGTGAACGGGTCGAGCGTCGAGCGGTTCAGGGTGGATGTTCTTGCGAAGAGCCGGGGCATGGTGTTTTCCCGTGCTCCCCAGGCTTTCAGAAGGGCGGGCAAGAGAGCTCTGAGCGCTCTCGGCTTGGCGAGTTCGGTGAAGTGGCTCGATCCCGCGGCCATAATGATTTCCATGCCGGCAACCACACGGTCAGCCTCGATGCCGGCCTCCGTAAAGCGGTGGATGGTATCGCTTGCAGCGGCAAGCGCAAGGGCGATCTCCTGGGAGGCTGTGGCGCCCCGGGTGTGCCACGGCAGGGTATCGACCGCAAGAAAGCGAAACTCGGGCATGGAGCGGGCGGCCTTGCAGAAAGCCTGCTCTTGACCTTCCGGCACCTGGGCGGGCGCGGCAAGGATGCCTCCGGTATTGCCGCTGAATTCAGGCATTGCGGCAAGGGTTTCCATGAGCAGCAGGGGGTCGTCGATAAGGCCGGAAAAGTAGATCGCGACGGCAGGAACAGTGATTCCCCGCAGGAGCAGGGCGATGTTTTTTCCGGTACAGAGGCCCGGATCGGTGAAGGAGAACTCCAGTGCGGTCACGTCCTGCGAAAAGCTCTCAAGGGCAGTACGGTTTGCCTGATGGATGTCCGAAACGGCGATTCGCCGGCAGTTCCGCCAGATGTTTGCGGGTTCCGGCTCGGGTATGCCCGGCAGCGTCACCGAATTGCCTGGCGCGTACCAGGGCTCGAGGGTGAATCCGTCAGGGGTGGTCCACCTGATTCGTTCGAAGGGAGTCTGGCGGAGATCCACAGAGGCCTGTGCTTTCCATTCGCTCCAGCCGACAGGCGGAAACTCCTGAAATAGCGGTTTGTCAGAGTATGGTATCATTGAAATTTTGGTGCTATGAAAACGTTTCCGGGGGAACCGGGCTGTTCTTCTCCTTTGGCTGCCTGAGCAGGACGGCAATGTCATGCTTCATGTTTCCGGGGAGGGAGGTATGCCGGGCAAATCCCTTTTGCAGAAGCCATGAGGTGGTCTGGAACTCTTTTGATGTAGGCTTTCCGGTGTACTGTTCGATGACCCGCTTGCCTGAAAACCCGATATTGCCGGCGTTATGCTCGAAAATCCTCAACCCTCTCGAAGCGAAGCCGATAGCCACGCCGCCCAGCGTCGGGTCGGTGACGATGGTGATAACCGGCAGTCCCGCTTTTTCGACGCTCGACAAGGCCACATGGAGTTTCGGGAGACTTGCCATGGAGGAGCACCCTTCGTGCATTCTCGCCCCTCCGCCCGAGGCCTGGATGATGAGCGGCTTTTTGCCGGCAATGGCAATTTTTGCGGCCTGCCAGATTTTTTCGCCGGTCGACATGCAGAACGAGCCCCCCAGAAAATTGAAATTGGTGGCGCAGAACACAACTGCCTCTCCCTCGATGGTGCCGTCTCCGGTAATGAAGGACGATACCGCTCCGGTCTTGTGGCGCGCCTCTTCTATTTTTTGCCGGTAGCCCGGAAAGTCCAGAATGTCGAGGTCGGCGATATGACGGGTTTCAGGGTGTTCGCGGAACGAATCGTGATCGAGCACCAGGTCGATGTAGTCGTGAGCCGTCAGGCGCGTGTAGCGATGCCCGCAGGTGCTGCAGACGAAGTTGTCGGCGAGCAGCTTCGAGTAGAGCACCGGGTCGTGGATTTTTTTGCCTTCACTGTCCATGCACTGTTTATGGCGTGCAACGAAAAGACTTTTTTCAGGTTTCGGTATGAAGCAGGAGACAGGTTTTTCAAAAGCGAGAATCTCCTCTTCGCCGATCGTCTGCCAGTTGCCGATTTTTTCCCAGCGCCGCATTCTGGTTTCGAAAACCATATCGGGGGGGATGGCGCGAAGCTTTTCAATCCATCCTGCCACGGAGCCTCTGAAGGATTTCATCGCGGCTTCCCTGAAACGGTGGGCAGGGCCTTCCGGTTCGATGATCAGTTCATCGACGATACCGTTCTTCAGCCCTTCCTTTGCGGTAATCTGGGAAATCTCCGCCGCAAGGCCGGCCTTGTGCCGGGTATGGAAGAGAATCGAACTGCAGGCCTCCGGAGAGATGACCATATAGGTGGCGTACTCCATGGCGAGCACCCCGTCGCAGCCGGTCAGGGCGATGGCTCCACCGCTGCATCCCCGGTTGATGATTACCGAAAGAGTCGGCACCTTCGATTCGGCAAGCGCCTGCATGCACCGTCCGATATTCCACGCAATGCCACCGGCTTCCGATTCTTCCGTCGGGTCGGCGCCGGCGGTGTCGATAACGGTGATGATGATACGCTTCTCCTCTTCGGCAAGCCTTATGGCTTCCAGGGCTTTCCGGAAAGCCCCCGGCGTAGGCATGCCGTGGTTCCAGCGGCCGGAACTCAGGGGGTCCTTCATGAGCTTTTTCAAGAGACCGAAATCCGATGTAGGCCCGGACTGCTGTCCGATCAGCATGACCGGAACGCTCTCTTCGCCGGAGCGGATGGCCGCCCGGTGCGTCTGGATTACGCAGCTGCCGGGCTCATCGCTCGAAAGGCACTCTTCAGGCTCAATGAAAACGGCAAGGTAATCGAGGTACTTGGGGCGTTCAGGATGAAAAGAGAGCTGATATTTTTCATATTCGCTGAGGGCCTCGACAGCTTCATGCGAATAGCTGAACCCCTCTCTTTTTTCAAAAGGCAGATAAAAATGTTCCACAGATTGCAGCTAAAGGGTTATCTCCCGTTCAGAAATGTTTCTCGGTGAATTCAATCAGTACCCGGTTGGTCTCTTTCGGGTGCAGAAAAACAATGCGCTTCCCTCCGGCCCCATCTTTCGGAGCGCCCAGCGTGCTGAGGTTCAGCGAGCGGGCGCGCTCCGTTTCCGCCTCGATATCGTCGGTCTCGAGGGCGATATGGTGCATGCCGTCACCGTTTTTCAGAAGGAACTTCGAAATGGGGCTGTCGTCGCCGAGCGGCTGGAGCAGTTCGATTTTTGTCTCCCCGACCGGGATGAACGCAACCCGCACCTTTTCGGAGGGTACCTCCTCGATGGTGATGGCTCCGGCATCGCACCCGAGAACGTTACGGAACGTTTCGAGTGCGCTTTCGAGATTCTGGACGGCGATGGCGATATGGTCGATTTTTCTGATCATGTTTCCCTGGTTATGGAGCGGCTGTTCACGGCATACCCGATGGTCTGCAGAGCCTCCCTGATTTCGTCGAGAATTGCCGGATCGTCAATGGTGGCCGGCATGGGGTACTCCTCGCTGTTGGCGATTTTACGCATGGTGCCGCGAAGGATCTTGCCCGACCGGGTTTTCGGCAGCCGTTCGACGATGACGGCGTTCTTGAACGAAGCGACCGGTCCGATGTTCTCCCGCACGTATTCGATCACATGCCTGACGATCTGGGTTTCCGGGGTATCGACATTGGCTTTCAGCACCAGGAAGCCAAGCGGCACCTGTCCCTTGAGATCGTCGTGGACGCCGATAACGGCACTTTCGGCAACATCGGGGTGCTCGCACAGCGCGGCCTCGATAGCTCCGGTTGAAAGACGGTGACCGGCAACATTGATGATGTCGTCGGTGCGCGACATGATGTGAATATAGCCGTCTTCATCGATATAACCCGCGTCGCTTGTCTGGTAGTATCCGGGAAAGCTCGTCATATAGCTCTCCACAAACCGGACGTCGGCTTTCCACAGGGTCAGCATGGTTCCGGGAGGAAGGGGAAGCTTTATGGCGATATCGCCCATCTGTCCCCTGGGAAGCTGTTCCATCTCCTGGTTGATCACCTGCACGTCGTAGCCCGGAACAGCCCTCGAAGCGGAACCGTACTTGATGGGCCCTGGCTCGATACCCTGGCAGTTCGCGGCGATGGCCCAGCCGGTTTCGGTCTGCCACCAGTGGTCGATTACCGGAACCTGCAGCATTTGCTCGGCCCATTTCACCGTATCGGGATCGGCGCGTTCACCGGCAAGAAAGAGCGTTCGCAGGCTGGAAAGATCGTATTTTTTCATATACATGCCCTTCGGGTCCTCTTTTTTGATGGCCCGGAACGCGGTCGGAGCGGTAAAGAGCACGGCGACGCTGTACTCGTTTACGATCCGCCAGAATGTTCCCGGATCGGGAGTACCGACAGGTTTGCCTTCGAAGATGAGCGTGGTGCACCCGTGAAGCAGCGGTGCATACACAATGTAGGAGTGGCCTACCACCCACCCCACGTCGCTGGCGGCCCAGTACACCTCTCCCGGCTTGACGTTGTAGACGTTTTCCATCGACCACTTCATGGCCACCATGTGGCCGCCGTTGTCGCGCACAATGCCTTTGGGCTGGCCGGTAGTGCCCGATGTATAGAGGATATAGAGCGGGTCGCTCGACTCCACGGGAACGCACTGTGCCGGCTCTGCGCCGAGCAGCGACTGTTTCCAGGTGAGGTCGCGATCTTCGTTCAGTTCTGCTTTAAGCTGATCGCGCTGCTTGATGATGCAGATTTCAGGCTTGAAGTGGGCGAGTTCGATGGCGAAGTCAAGCAGCCGCTTGTAATCGACAACCCTGCCGTGCTCGATGCCGCAGGATGCCGATATGATAACCTTCGGCTTGCAGTCGTCGATCCTTACGGCAAGCTCGTGGGATGCGAAGCCGCCGAACACCACCGAGTGGATGGCTCCGATTCTCGCGCAGGCCAGCATGGCGACCACCGCTTCGGGTATCATGGGCATGTAGATGATCACCCGGTCGCCCTTCCGTACGCCTCTCGATTGCAGGGCGCCGGCGAAAAGGGCGACGATGTCGCGGAACTCCCGGTAGGTATAGCGCTCCTTGGTGCCGGTAACCGGGCTGTCATAGATTACCGCCAGCTGGTTTCCCCTGCCCTCGTCCACATGACGGTCAAGAGCGTTGTAGCAGGTGTTGGTCATGCCGCCGGTAAACCAGCGATAGAAGGGCGGGTTGCCGGAATCCAGGACGGAATCCCATTTTTTGTACCAGTGAAGCTCAGCGGCAGCTGCGCCCCAGAACTCCTCCGGCTGCTCGATCGATTGCTGAAAGACGGTGTTGTAGGATTGCGACATACAGATAACCCCCCTTTGAAAATCTTAGGATGTTGATATAACGCAGGAAAAAATCAAACAGCAAGGAACAGAAAGAGACCGGCGGAATAGTGTTCGAGCGGAATCCCGATGATTGTAGTTGCGGCTTAAGCCGGTAACCTTCATGTTAAGAAAAAATACAGTTACGGCCAATCAACAATTGTTGTACCACAGCATCGTGAACGCCGCGTCAGGGTTCTGCCGGTTTAAGGTTCACCGCACTGAACAGTTCGAAGAACTCCTCGACCGAAAGCGCCTCGGCCCGGAGTTTGAGGGTTTCAGGCAGAACGGCTTCGAGATTGTAGCTCTCCTTCAGGTTGTTCAGAAGGGTTTTTCGACGCTGGCGGAATGCGCAGCGCACGAAACGGCCGAAGCCCCGGGGATCGCTGACCGGTACCCCGTCTTTCGGTTTCATGGTGATGACCGCGCTGTCCACTCCCGGCTGGGGCCTGAAGACCTTGCGTCCTACCTTGAAGCCGTAGGATACCTCGAAGAAGGCCTGCAGCTGGACGGCCAGGATGCCGTAATCCTTGGTGGACGGAGCGGCGACAATGCGCATGGCCACCTCATGCTGCATCATGAGGGTCGCCGTGCTGAAACAGTGCCGGTTTTCAAGCAGCTTGAAAAGGATCGGGCTGGTGATGGAGTAGGGGATGTTGCCAAGAATCCGCAGCTTTTTGCCGGCGGCCACGGCTTCGATATCTGTTTTGAGGAAATCGGCTTCGATCACCTGCAGTTGCGGGTACTCGGCACGGATGAAGGCTGCAAGTTTCGGGTCTTTTTCCACTACCGTGAACGAAGGGCTGATGTCGGCGATCTCTCTGGTCAGGGCGCCGAACCCCGGGCCGATTTCAAGGATGCTCTCATCCGGCTCCGCACCGGAAAGCCTGACTATTTTTTTCGTGATGTTCCGGTCGGTGAGAAAGTTTTGCCCTAATTGTTTTTTTACCGCTATTTCTGTATGCTTATATTCGACTTTTGTCATGGTGTCCGGGATTTTCCTGTTGACCGAGGCCGGGCGGAACTACTTTTTTTAATTTAAGTTATTCTGGAATTAATGGGAGAAAATAACATCAGCGCCGAAGCCGCAGCATATGTTTCGCGGGGGAACAAGGCTACCCGTACAGGATTTGGTGAAGCTCTGCTGGAGATCGGTCGTGAAAACAGTGCCGTAGTTGGGCTGTGTGCCGATCTGACCGGCTCTCTGAACATGAATCAGTTCCGTGATGCTTTTCCCGACCGTTTTTTCCAGACCGGTATTGCAGAGGCCAACATGATTTCCATGGCGGCAGGACTTGCCACAACAGATAAAATTCCTTTTGCGGCAAGCTTTGCCGTGTTTGCCACCGGCAGGGTGTACGACCAGATTCGCCAGTCGGTCTGCTATTCGAACCTCAACGTCAAAATCTGCGCTTCGCATGCAGGGCTTACGCTCGGCGAAGACGGCGCCACCCACCAGATTCTCGAGGATATCGGTCTCATGCGCGGGCTGCCGAGGATGACGGTGGTCGTTCCCTGCGATTACAGCGAAACCAAACGGGCAACCAGAGCGATCGCCAGGCATCAGGGGCCCTTGTATTTCCGCTTCGGAAGGCCGAATGTGCCTGATTTTACGATCGACGAAGATGGGTTCGAGATCGGTAAATCCATAGAACTGCATCCCGGAACCGATGTTACCGTCATCGCTTGCGGCATCATGGTCTGGAAAGCTCTCGAGGCCGCCCGCATTCTCGAAAGGGAGGGCGTCGGCGTCAGGGTGATCAACATGCATACCATCAAACCTGTCGATACGCTTGCCATCGTTCGGGCCGCGAACGATACCGGGGCCATCGTAACCGCAGAGGAACATCAGATTTACAACGGACTTGGCGATGCCGTTGCCGGTGTCTGTGCACGCAACATTCCCGTGCCCATCGAAATGGTTGGTGTCGAAGACCAGTTCGGCGAATCGGGAAAACCTGACGAACTGCTTGAAAAGTACAAGCTGACGACGGCCGATATTCTCGAGAAAATCTATCTGGCCCTGCGCAGAAAGTAGCCGTGACGACACTAACCGTAACCCTGTAAGGAGAATCGAACGATGAGTATGCCGAATTTGGGGGATATGATGAAGCAGATTCAGAAAGCCGGCGAGAAAATGCAGGATGTGCAGAATCAGCTTGAAAAGCTTGTCGCCCAGGGAGAATCCGGAGGCGGCATGGTGAAGGTGAGCGTGAGCGGCAAACAGAAACTGCTTTCACTGCGGATCGATCCTGAAATTCTCGACGATGTGGAGATGGTGCAGGATCTCGTCATCGCGGCCGTCAACACCGCTCTCGATGCGGCGGCAGTACTTGCGCAGGAGGAGATATCCAAAGCTGCCGGAGGCATGATCAATCCTGCCGACATCCTGAAAAATCTGAACCTCGGTAAATAGCTTTCCATGCGTTATACTTCGGCGGCTATTGAAACCCTGATAGAAGAGTTCGCTAAACTGCCGGGTATAGGCCGCAAAACCGCCCAGCGCCTGACCATGCACATGCTGCATGAGCCCCCGGAGTATGCCCGGAGACTTTCGGGTGCGCTTCTGGATGTGAAGGAAAAGGTTGTCCGCTGTTCGGTCTGCCAGAACGTGACCGACCGCGACGCCGATCCCTGCTATATCTGTCGCAGTACCGGACGCGATCGTTCGGTTATCTGCATTGTCGAGTCTCCCTCCGATGTGCTGGCTTTTGAAAAAACCGGCCATTACAAAGGTCAGTATCACGTCCTGCACGGCGTCATATCACCTCTTGACGGTATCGGTCCTGACGATATCCGGATTCACGAACTGCTTTCCCGTCTCGGAGAAAAGCATCAACCGGTTCCGGTCAAAGAGGTTGTGCTTGCCCTGAATCCCACGGTCGAGGGCGAGACAACCTCTCTCTACATAAGCAGATTGCTCAAGCCTTACGGTATCTGTGTCACCAGGATTGCCCGGGGCATTCCGGTTGGCGCGGAGCTCGAGTTTATTGACGAAGCAACGCTTTCACGGGCAATGGAGGGACGCTCTGCGGTGTAGCGCCCCCCTGGATTTTCCGGTGACGGCATAAGAGAAGTTTCATTTCAGACCATGAGTACAGAAAAAAAATCGGTTTTGATTCTCGGCGGCGGTCTTGCAGGCCTGACGGCGGCAAAACGTCTGACCGACAGGGGGTTCCAGGTCAGGGTTCTTGAAAAAAGAGAGATATACGGGGGAAAAGTCTCCTCGTGGAAGGATGATGAGGGCGACTGGGTCGAATCGGGCACCCACTGTTTCTTCGGGGCCTACGATGTGCTCTACGACCTGATGAAGGAGATAAAAACCTATCATGCGGTTCTCTGGAAAGAGCATCAGCTTACCTATACCCTCGAAGGCGGAAAGCGCTTCACCTTCAATACCTGGGATATGCCCAGCCCGCTGCACCTGCTTCCGGCCATTGTGAAGAACGGCTATTTCACCTTCGGGGAGATGGCTTTTTTTTCCCGATCCCTGATTCCTCTTGCCCTGAAACAGGCGGACTATCCGCCCACCCAGGATCATCTCACCTTTGCCGAATGGGCCGAACAGAAAAAATTCGGCAGCAGGCTCATGGACAAGATGTTCAGACCCATGGCTCTTGCCCTGAAATTCATTCCGCCGGAAGAGATTTCAGCAAAAATCATTCTCGATGTAACCGAAACGTTCTACCGTATACCCGGCTCTTCCTGCATGGGATTTCTGAAGGGAGCGCCCCAGGAGTATCTGCATCAGCCGCTTCTCGACTATTCGGCTTCGCGTGGCGCGGTTTTCAGGAACAAAACGGCGGTCGACGAACTGCTTTTCGACGGCGGCGAGATCAGGGGCGTGCAGCTTCGCAACGGCGAGATCCTTACGGCCGATTACTACCTTTCGGCCCTGCCTATCCACGATCTCAACAGGATACTTCCTCCCGGTCTCAAGTCCCGCGACCGATTTTTCGGGGGCCTTTCAAATCTCGAGGGTGTGCCGGTCATCTCCGTGCAGATCTGGTACGACCGCGAAATAGCTTCGGACGACAACGTCCTGTTCAGTCCGGACGGCATCATACCGGTTTACGCAAACCTTGCCCGCACGACACCCGAGTACCGGACGCTTCGGGGGGAACCGTTCAGCGGAAAAACACGCTTCGAATTCTGTGTGGCTCCCGCCCGTGAACTGATGAAGCTCTCCAGGGAGGAGATTATCCGTCAGGTCGACCTCAGCGTACGAGCCTGCTATCCGGCAGAAACGCACAGGGCAAAGGTGCTGAAGTCCACACTCGTCAAGATACCGCACTCGGTCTACGCACCGCTGCCCAACATGGAGCAGTATCGTCCCACGCAGTGCACGCCGGTGCGCAACCTGTTTCTTGCCGGCGGTTTTTCCCGTCAGTTGTATTACGATTCCATGGGGGGCGCGGTCATGAGTGCAAATCTTGCCGTCGACGGCATCCTCAAGGCAGGGGCGAGGGAGTGACCGGTCATCTTCCGGCAAAAAAATAAAATAATTGTTCCTTTAAAATATTCTATTGCGTATCTTAAAAGTCCAGAAGCAATCGACAGGATTGATCAGGCAAGCCCTTGTAGCTCAGTGGATAGAGCAGTAGTTTCCGGAACTAAAGGTCGGCAGTTCGAATCTGTCCAAGGGCACTGGATAAACGGTTTTTTCGGGGTGTGGCTCAGATGGTAGAGTGCTGCGTTCGGGACGCAGAGGTCGTGGGTTCGAGTCCCGCCACCCCGACTTGAAGGCGGTTACGACAAGTTTCGTAGCCGCCTTTTTTATTGGCGCCGCTATAATTCTCGTACGCGCCCGGATTTGATCGGGCTGTTCCCATATTGCACTTCAATAGATGTTGCCCTTATGCCTCCGGCGCCTGTGAAATCTCCTCACCGGAGTTTTTTCGCCTTCAGGCGCAGCGAGTTGCTTACCACCGATACACTGCTGCCCGCCATGGCTATTCCGGAAAAAACCGGATTGAGAAAGATTCCGAAAAGAGGGTAGAAGGCTCCGGCCGCAAGCGGAATTCCGACGATGTTGTAGATGAACGCCCAGAACAGGTTCTGTCGGATAACCCTCATCGTTGCTTTCGAGAGCGTTATTGCCTGTGATATTTTTCGAATATCACCCTTCAGGAGGGTTATTCCTGCCGACTCCATGGCAATGTCGGTTCCGGTGGCCATGGCGATGCCTACGTCGGCACGGGCCAGGGCCGGGGCGTCGTTGATGCCGTCGCCGGCCATGGCGACGGTTCGGCCCTCCTTCTGGAGAGCCGCTATTTTTTCGGCTTTTTCAGCGGGAAGCACTCCTGCAATCACCTCGTCGATACCGGCCTGCGATGCGATATAGCCTGCGGCCGAAGGGTTGTCGCCGGTCAGCATGATAATGCGAATCCCTTTCTTCCGAAGCTCGCCCACAGCCTCCTTTGCTCCTTCCTTGATAGTATCGGAAAGGGCTATATAGCCTGCGACGGTGCTTCCTTTTTCAATCACGACAACGGTTTTCCCCTGTTGCAGCAGGAGCTGAACGGAGGGCAGGGCGGTTTCCTGCGCTTCAGGCTTTCTGACTGTGACGCGAAGCTCTCCGAGAGTCGCCCTGACTCCGATGCCCTCCATGGCTTCGAATGCCGTTATTTCGGGAAGCACCGCTCCGCCGGCTCTTGCCGCTTCGACGATCGCTCCGGCAAGCGGGTGTTCCGAATAGCGCTCGACGGCCGCGGCAAGCAGCAGGAGTTCGGCAGGGGAGGAGCTGCCGTCGAGAGATCCCTTGTCGGTGACTTCCGGAAGCCCTCTGGTTATGGTGCCGGTTTTATCGAAGACGACGGTATCGACCGAACTGAGCCGTTCAAGGCTTTCCGCGTTGCGGATGAGCATGCCGTATTCCGCTCCTTTGCCGATTCCGACAATGATTGCCGTCGGGGTTGCAAGCCCGAGCGCACAGGGGCAGGCGATCACCAGAACGCCGACAAAGCTCATGATCGCGTAGGAGAGTGCCGCAGAGAAGCCGAGAAGTGCCGTTCCTATGGTAAGCCACGCAATCAGGGTGAGTGCGGCGATGAGAAGTACCGCCGGGACGAATATGGCTGCGATACGGTCGGCGATGTTCTGGATCGGGGCTTTTGATCCCTGGGCCTCCTCAACCATCGAAATGATTTTCGCAAGAAGGGTGTCGCTGCCGACTTTCATGGCCGTAAAACTGAACGAACCCTGGCGGTTTATGGTGCCGCCTATAACCGGATCGCCCTCTTTCCGGTCTACCGGCAGGGGTTCGCCCGTCACCATCGATTCATCGATCGATGAACTTCCTCCGGCAATAATGCCGTCAACCGGGATGACCGCTCCCGGCCTGACCAGGAGCAGGTTGCCTTTCCTTACCTCTTCGACCGGAATTTCGATCTCCTCACCCTTGCGCAGCAGCAGTGCCGATTTTGCCTGCAGACCGACGAGTTTGCCAATTGCCTCACCGGTTTTCAGCCTCGATCGGGCTTCGAGATACTTGCCGAGGTGCACGAAACCGATAACCACGATCGACACATCGAAGTAGGTGTGGTCGGGAAGGCCGAGCAGCTCCCTGAGCGAGGGGAAAATGGTGATGAGCGAGCTGTAGGTGAACGCCGAGAGGGTTCCTATTCCTATCAGCGTATCCATGTTGGCCGCTTTGTGGCGTATGAAAAGCAGAATGCCGTCGAGAAAGGGTTTGCCGATTCTGAAGATGAAAATCGCGGCAAGAATCATGGTAATGCCGTTGAACACCTCCATCGATAGCGGCATGTGCGGCACGCCGTGCAACGCTGCCGAAGCGATATCCCACATCATGAAAACAAACACCACCATCGCCGCAGGGAGCGAGAATCTGACCAGGCGCTGCTGCTGTTTCAACTGTTCCTGTTTTTCGCTGAACGCTGACGGGCCGGTACCCGGCCCTTTCGGTTGGTGTGAGCGTCCGCCTGAGCCGGTATCTCCTGCCTCCCCGGAAGTGAGCTCATAGCCGAACTTGCCGACGATGGCGTTGATTTCGCTGTCGGAAAGTTCGTGCTCCCTGAACGATACTTTCGCCTGTTCTGTGGCAAGGTTGACCTCGACCTTCTCTATGCCCTCCGTCCGGGAGAGTTTATTGGTAATGATCGCCGCGCAGCTTGCACAATGCATGCCTTTGACGCGGTAGGTTTTTTCATCCATAAACAGAAATTTTTACTTCGCAGAGCCTGGCATGCTGCTGCAAAATCGATTGTGTTTTCCGGTGCCGGGTAACACACACAATATATATTCCAATATGACCCGAACGGTTTTTTTATTGCCGTTTCCGTTATGTGTTCCTGCTGGAAATGACCTCCCTGATCGCTGCGCCGAGCTCGGTCATCTTCAGCGGTTTTTTCAGCAATTTGCAGATTCCCGACTGGTTCAGCGCGTTGTATCCGATATCCTTTCCGTAACCGGTCATCAGGATTACCGGCAGATAGGGTCTTGTTTTATGCAGTTCGGCGGCAAGCGTGATTCCGTTCATTTCGGGCATGGTCAGATCGGTAATGACCAGATCGAAGCGGTCGGGACGCTCCCGGAAGCGATCGAGCGCTTCCAGCGGAGAACTCACGGCGCAAATCCGGTAACCGAGTCTGCTCAGCATCATCGTCATCATCTTGATTGTGGCCTTTTCGTCGTCAACAAACAGAATGCTGCCATTTCCCGCTGAAGCGTTTCCTTTGAGGGCCGCATCGGGGGCAGGTTTGTCAATTACCGGCAGATAGATACGAAAAGAGGTGCCTTTTTCCGGCCGGCTGTCAACCGTAATTGCCCCCTTATAGCTTTTGATGATGCCATGAACCACCGAAAGGCCGAGTCCGGTTCCCTTATTGACGGACTTTGTGGTAAAGAAGGGCTCGAAAATCCGCTCCATGGTCGCTTCATCCATACCGGTCCCGGTGTCGGCTATGCCGAGCTCTACATAGCGTTCGGCAGGCAGCCCGGGCAGCGTTTTCAGCATGTCGGCATCGGGGAGAATTTCCCTGAGCGTTATGCTCATTACTCCACCTGATTCCTCCATTGCATGGAACGCATTGGTGCAGAGGTTAATGATAACCTGATGGATTTGTGACGGATCGGCGAGAATATTCCTGCAGGTGTTCTCGATATGCTGTTCAATGCTGATCGTTGCCGGTATTGACGGGCGGAGGAGTTTCATGGCCTCGGCGATAACCGACTGAACGCTTACGACGGAGGGGGTATTTTCCTGGGTTCTGCTGAAGGTCAGAATTTGTTCAACAAGATTCCTTGCCCGTTCAGCTGCGAGCATGATTTCCGAAAAATAATCGTGCAGGGGCTCCTTTTCGGCTATGCTGTTGATGCCCATTTCAGCGTAACCGAGAATAGGCATGAGGATATTGTTGAAGTCATGCGCGATGCCTCCGGCAAGCGTTCCGATGGTTTCAAGGCGCTGGGATTTTCGGAGACTTGATTCGAGTTGTTGTTTGTTTTCCTCCTCCTTTTTCCGGTCGGTGATATCGATAACGATACCAACATAGCGCATGAGCCGACCGTCGTTATCTTTATGTGGCGTTCCCTTTGACATGAGCCACCGCTCGCATCCATCAGCATCACGAACTCTCCACATGCAGTTGAATTCCGAGCCGTTGTCAATGGTCTCCCTGGCGGTTCGCTCAACCATTTCCCTCTCTTCCGGGACAATGGTTTTCAGCCAGTTTGCATATGACGGGGGACAGCTATAGGGTTCGAGACCGAAGAGCGGCCATAGTTCATCCGACCAGATCTGGACATTCGATGCGAGATCATGCTCCCAGAAGCCAGCATTGGTTGCCGCCATGATGAAATGCATGCGTTCATTGCTTTCAAGTAGCAGCTCCTGATACTGTTTTCGTTCGGTGATGTCGTTGACGATGGAATAGAGCAACTGTTTTTCTCCGATGGAAATGGGGCCGCTTACCACCTCGACGTCGCGAATCGAGCCGTCAGCCCGCCGATGACGGAAACTGAAGCACCTGCACTGCCTGTTCAGGGATCGCTACATTTCCGCCTTTATTTCCCGATCGCTCATCGTGTTGATCCCGGAAATTTTCATATTGCACAGTTCATCGTATTTCCATCCATAGAACGTTACGGCCGCCGGATTGGCTTCAACAATCGTGCCGTCTGTCGGATCGATGATCAGCATGACGGTATGTTTGTTCTGAAACAGACTCCGGTAGCGCGCCTCGCTCTGACGCAGTTTTTCTTCCGCAAGTTCATGCGCCTTGCGGGTTTTCAGCATCGTGATGCCGTATGCGAGGTTTTCGGCAAGTGAGGAGAGGAGTCCGGTTTCTTCCACATTGAAGGCGTCCTCCATTGCGGAGTAGATATTCAAGGCGCCAAATACCTTGCTATCCGTTTTTAACGGGAGGCTTTGAGTAGAAGCATAACCACGCTTTATGGCTTCCATGCGCCAGGGAAGGAAGCTTGTGTCGGTCAGCAAATTACGTGTTGAGCAGGCCTTTCCGGTACGGATCGCTTTTCCGGTCGGGCCCTGTCCCCGTTCGCTATCCGCCTAGGAAATGTTGAGCGTCTCGAGGTAGCCTTCCTCAATACCAGCCTGGGCTACCGGGCGGACACTTTTTTCGTCGTCATCCACAGCATAGCCGACCCAGGCCATCCGGTAGCCTCCGGTTTCTACGACAATCCGGCAGATATCCTGCAGCAATTCGGCTTCATTGTCGGCATGAAGCAGTGCCTGATTGCAGTTGCTTATCGTCAGAAGCGCGCGGTTCAGCTTATGCAGTTCCTGCTCAGCCTGATTTCGTTCGGTGATATTGGCAACGGTACCGACGATGCGTGAAATCCGCTCGTTTTCATCGAGTTCGACGATGCGGCATCGGCTCTCTATCCAGAGTGCCGAACCATCACTCAATATCATTTTATAGTCAAGGATCGATACGTCTGTTTTACCCTGAAGATGTTTGCTGATCGAAAGGAAAAATTTCTGATGATCATCGGGGAGAGTTAGCATGTCCACAAAGCCCTTGTCGAACCAAGGGTCTTCGGGAATGCAACCGGTGAGTTCGCAATACCTCGGGCTCAGGTATATAATGTTGGTTTTCAGGTTCCAGTCCCAGAAACCCTCGGTAGCCAGACCCGGAATCAGTTTCTGTCTGTCGATATCTGCATACATGCAAATTGACCCCTCCCGATGGATATCATTGATAATGCCTATAATAATTTAACGAAAAAAAACATCAATAAATTTCTTTGTAACAATCGTTAAAGAGAAATATGTATTTTTTAAATACAGCTGGAGCGATGGAGTTTCGTGGATTACTTCTATGATTTGTAATTTGTGGATAAAGGGTTGCTGAATACGTAATGCGAGCCGGATTGATTTGATTATATAAAATATAGTTTTGTCGTGAAAGCGGTATATATATGCTGTATTTAATTTAAGTAAAATTATTTGATTTTTTGTTTTTATTTGGTATTTGTTTAAGTTCATTTCACTCCTTCGCGCCAGCAAGGAGAGAACGGAAATTGGGGGTTTCCGTTCGATTTAAAGCGGCCTTTCGGCCGCTTTTTTTTGCCGGCCGTGTATCTTGTATATATGTTTTCGGATTTCATATATGTTTTATATATACATTTTTATAATGTTTCGGTATTTAGTGTAGATGTCGTTATTTTCTTATGATATGTTTATATTTATCTGTGACGGCATTGAAAAGCATTTTGTTCCTGGGGATATATTGCTGAATATTTTTTTAAGGCAAGTTACGCGTAACTGTCCGCGCTCGGCCTCATTTCTGGTGTGACGGCATATCTGTCGTTTATAGAGGGATCGTTACCGGATTCTGACAGATTTCAGAATCCGGTATATGTACCGATACATTTTATTTTTTTTGGTATAGGGCTTTATGCTATTGTTTCCGGTATGGTTCAGGGGATGGTGTTTCCGTTTGTTTTTATTCATGGATCGTTTTTGGAGCGTTGTTCCTGACAGGCTGTCCGCTTTGCCATCTTATGTTTTTAGTCCGGTATGCATGAATTCCGCCGACGGTTTACAACAGCCTGCCTGTTGTCCGGTAAGCGAATGACCCGGAGGGAGTCGAAGCTGAATTACGGCGGATAACTCTTGCTGCTTTTTGCGCCTGACCTTTCCGTTGAGGCTTTCCGCGGAATGGGATCTCGGTAGCGCATTTTTGGTGTGCGCATGAAGAGGTTGTTCAATGGCTCGTGCCGGTTTTCCGGCTTTTTTTATATCGTTTCGTGCCATTGCGGAGGGGTTTTCAGCTGTTCGATTGCGTCGTTTATCTTGTTGACGTATCTGATGTAAAAAAACGCATATCAAGCCATTTCAGGCATCGCATTGGTTGTTTAATTGAGTCTGTATGTTTTTCCGGTATATTTGAATTTGATGGATTTGTCGATCTCAATTATTAATGAAGCATAATTTGTCGGAAAAAAACATAGAGCGGTTTCAGGCTGAAAATGAGCGTTTGCAGTCTGAGAATGCCGAACTGACGACCGAACTCAGGCGTCTTTCAATGGTTGTCGAAGCCACGAAAGCCGCTTACTGGGACTGGGATCTGCAAACCGGCAACGTTACTGTCAATGGCAGGTGGGCTGCAATGATAGGCTATACCCTCGAAGAGCTGCAACCGGTCACAATTGTGACCTGGGAAGCTTTCTGTCATCCGGACGACCTCATGGAAGCAGAAGAACGGCTTGCGAGGCATTTCGAAGGAGATACAGATTTCTATGAAATAGAGCTGAGAATGCGGCACAAACTCGGTCACTGGATCTGGGTGCTTGATCGGGGCAAGGTTTTCGAGACCGATGCCGCGGGAAAACCGCTCAGGATGGTCGGTTCGCATCAGGATATAACCGCCCGGAAGCTCACCGAGGAACGGCTCAAGCAGGAACGAAATCTGTTCATGGGCGGCCCTGTTTCCGTTTTCAGACGTATGAACACTTCCGGCCTGCCGGTCGAGTATGTATCGCCAAACATTGAAACCCTTTTTGGTTATTCAAGCCATGAATTGAGCAGTGGAGCGGTCAGTTATTCCGGCATGATTCACCCTGACGATCTGCCGGGGGTACTGGATGAACTTGCGCTCTGCTCTGCCGATCCGCAGCGGAGCTCATTCGAGCAGGAGTACCGGATTATACGGAAGGACGGTAAGGTTATCTGGGTTTATGATTTTACGGTTATCACCCGCGACGAAAAGGGCTGTATTACCCATTACGAAGGCTACCTGCTCGATAATTCATCACGAAAGCGCTCCGAAGAATCGCTTGCCTTCAACCGGAAATTCGAATGGATCGTATCTTCACTGGCCAACCAGTTTATCAATGTTCCCGCCGGAGAGATCGATTCGATGATCAACGAGGCTCTGAAAATCATCGGGGAGTTCGTACAGGCCGACCGGAGCTATATTTTTCAGTACTACGATAATCAACGGCTCATGGATAACACCCACGAGTGGTGTGCCGGGGGTATCGAGCCGCAGATAGATATTCTCAAGCAGCTTTCCACCGATGATTTTTCATGGTCAACGAAAAAGATTGCACATAACGAACTGCTTATCGTTCCCAGAGTTTCAGATCTGCCTGATGAAGCGGCTTCGGAACGGGACATTCTCGAACAGCAGGATATTCAGTCACTGATTCTCATTCCGCTCGTATCCGGTACCATACCGTTCGGCTACATAGGCTTCGATGCCGTAAGGGAAGAACGGCAGTGGCCGAAGGAAGCCGCATCCGTGCTTACGTTGGCCGGCGGCATCATTGCCAATGCCCTGCAGCGAAAACAGGTAGAACAGCTTATCCAGAGCGAACTCGATCTTACCCTGAAACTGAGCGTATCGTCATCGTTCGAAGAGACGCTGAAAAGCTGCCTTCAGGCCGCGCTTGACATTTCGGGCATGGATTGCGGCGGGATTTATCTGGTCAACGAAGCCGATAACAGTCTGAGCCTTGCATACAGTCAAGGCTTTTCGGATGCTTTTGTCCGGGAGACGTTCTGCTATATGTCGGATTCCTCACAATGCCGGCTTGTCGCAAACGGGAGTGCGATCTACAGCCGTTTTGCTGAGATGAACACCAACCCCTGCAACTCCATTCTGAACGAAGGTCTGAAGGCTGTTGCGGTTTTACCGGTCATCAGCAAGAGCCGGGTGGTCGCAAGCCTGAACGTGGCATCGCATTCGCTTGACCAGGTTCCGGAGTTCGCCCGAAAAGCTCTTGAAACGGTAGCGTCGCATATCGGCGCCGCTATCGCTCAGGCAACCCATGATGAGAAAATTACAACCGCCAACAGAAATTTTGCCTCGCTGTTCGATACGATCGACGATATGCTGTTCATCATTGCCGATGATGGCGCCATTTTGCATACCAATGCCGCATGTACTGTATTGCTCGGCTATTCGCACGACGAGTTCAGGAGGCTGCATGTCCTCGATGTCCACCCTCCTGAACGGCGGGAGGAAGCCGGGCGGACGGTTCAGCAGATGCTTTCCGGACAGGCCAATGTCTGTCATGTGCCGCTGCTGTCGAAGTCGGGCGAACAGGTTCCGGTGGAAACGAAAATCACGCATGGTACCTGGGACGGGAAGCCGGTGCTGTTCGGTATCATCCGGGATATTACCGAACGGCTGAAAAACCAGTCTGCGCTCGTGGAGAGCGAACAGAAGTTCAGGGAGCTTACAGAGTTTCTGCCCCTGCCGCTTTTCGAGACGGACCTGCATGGTATGGTTACCTATATCAACCTTGAAGTTAAAGCGTTTTTTGGTCTTTCGGATGATGATCTGCGCCAGGGAATTTCGGCATTCAGCTTCTGTGTGCTTCAGGAGCTTGACCGCGCCCTGGCAAACCAGAAGAAGATACTTGCTCCGGGTTATGTACCCAAAGGAAACGAGTACACCATCATCATGAAGGATGGCACCAGGCGGCCGGTTCTGCTCTACAGCTCGCCAATAAGACAGGACGGTCAGGTATCCGGCGTGCGTACGACCTTGGTCGATCTTTCGGAGCTGAAACGGGCAGAGGCAGTCTTGCGTGAAAGCGATCTGGAGAAACGCGTGAGCGAGGAGTTCAAATCCATTATCGATAATATTCCCGGTGCTGTATATCGGCATTCAAGCGATGATACCATAAAATTTCTTTCGCATTCGGATTTTCTCTCTGCAGAATCACTGGAATCCTGTTTTTCGGGTTCCCTGCAGCAGATGTTGACGTTTATTCATCCGGATGACATGAGACTTGTTGTGGATACCTATGAGGAACTTCGAGAGAGAAAGGCATCCAAGATCATTATCTACAGAATTCTGACGGCAGCGCATGCCGTCAGATGGATCGAAGATCGTAAAACCTCGGCTTTTTCAGAAGAAGGCGTGTTTTCGGGTATCGACGGCATTCTTTTTGATATTACCGATCGGGTGCTGGCGCAGGAAGAGAATCAGCAACTGGAATCGCGGCTTCGAAATACGCAGCGCCTTGAAACTATCGGAACGCTTGCCGGAGGCATCGCGCATGATTTCAACAATATTCTCACGCCTGTTCTCGGCTATGCCGAAATGGGAGCCCTTTCCCTTTCTGATCAGGACCCTCTGAAGGAATACTTTACTGAAATTACGCAGGCGGCAGAGAGAGCACGGAACCTTGTGGCGCAGATTCTGAGCTTCAGCCGGGCCGACGAACGCACACCCTCTGTAGTCAGCGTTCAGGCGATTCTCAATGAAGCGCTGAAGCTGCTTCGTCCTTCAATTCCCTCGACCATTACCATCGAACAGCAGATCGACAACTCCTGCGGTAACATTTTTGCAGATCCCTCACAAATCCATCAGGTGGTTGTCAACCTCTGCACGAATGCTTTTCAGGCTATGGAAGAATCCGGTGGTGTTCTGACCATTCAACTCAGGGAAATTATTCCCGACGCAGGCATGCTGAAAACACAGCCGGGGCTGTCTGCTGAACGTTATATAGAGCTTGGTATTGCCGATACCGGAACCGGCATGGATGCAGCGACCATGGAGCGTATTTTCGAGCCGTTCTTTACCACAAAATCCGTCAACAAGGGAACCGGACTCGGACTTTCGGTGGTCCATGGCATCATTACCAGCAACAACGGAGAGATTGTTGTTGAAAGTTTTCCTGGAAAAGGCGCTACATTTCGGATATATCTGCCGGTGATCAACGAGCGCAGCGAGGCGCCGACCGGAGAAGACCCTTTGCCAAAAGGAAACGCCAGCATTCTTTTTGTTGACGACGAGCAGCCGACCGTGCAGATGATGAAGATGATGATGACGAAACTCGGCTTCAGAATCAGGGCGTTGAATTCTCCCGTGCAGGCGCTTGAACTGTTCAGGAGAAATCCGGAACAGTTTGATCTGGTCATCACCGACCTTACGATGCCTGAAATGACAGGGGTCGAATTTGCCCGCGAGCTTCATGAAACCAGCCCGCAGCTTCCGGTGATTCTTATGACCGGCTACGGAAAGGATATCGAATACACGATTCCGCTGAGCCGTTACGGCATCTGTAAATTTCTGAAAAAACCAGTGAAATTCGCCCAGCTGGCTTCGGTCATAAACGAGGTGATCAGCCACAATAACGCATAACCCGGACAGTCATGAACATTCTTGTTATCGACGATGATCCAGCCGTCAGAAAATTCATAACCACAATCCTGAAAAAAGAGAACCATACCGTTTTCGAGGCCGATAATGGCAAGACAGGCCTTCAGCTTCTACAGGAGCAGCATGATATTCCTGTCGTTATTACAGATATTGTCATGCCTGAAAAAGAGGGCATTGAAACCATCATGGAAATGCGCAGCCAATATCCGGCAATCAAAATTCTGGCGATTTCCGGAGGAGGTAAAGTCGGACCTGAAAACTATCTGGTTCTGGCCGATGCGCTCGGAGCGCACACAACCCTGAAAAAACCATTCAGCGGTCCGGAACTGCTCCTGAGTCTCAAGTTGCTGCAGTAAGGAGTTCGGGGTTTAACTGCCGGCAAGTACGGCGGCCACTTTTTTTGACAGCGCCTTGATGGTGAACGGTTTCTGAATGAAATTAACGCCGGTATCGAGCACCCCGTGATTTGCAATATTGTCCGCCGTATACCCCGACATAAAGAGGATTTTGAGATCCGGGCGGATTGAGAGCAATTTATCGGATAGATCGCGTACGTTCATTTCGGGCATAATCACATCGGTCAGCAGCAGATGGATCTTATGGTCCGGTTCACTGGCGATCCGGATGGCTTCGCCGGGTGTTGCGGCCGCGAGCACCGAATAACCTTTTTTTTCCAGTATCATCCGGCACAGCTTGAGTATTTCCGGTTCATCCTCGACGAGCAGTATCGTTTCTTTTCCTGTTATATTCAGGGCATCCGTTTTCTCGTCCGCAGGAAGTGGGGCTCTGTTTTTATCCCGGGGCAGATAAATTCTGAAGTTGCTTCCTTTTTGAGGTTCACTCTCAATAACGATAAACCCCTCATTTTGTTTTACAATGCCGTAAACCGTGGCAAGCCCAAGTCCGGTGCCTTTTCCGGTCTCTTTTGTTGTAAAAAACAGCTCGAAAATATGGGAGTGATGTTGTTTTTCGATTCCATGTCCGGTATCGGTGACCGAAAGCATGACATAGTCGCCGGGTTTTTTATCGCTCCCGTCATCATCATCGGTATCGGTAAAACAGACTGTTGCTGTTTCAATGGTGACGGTTCCGATATCGGTTATTGCATCGCGCGCATTGACGCAAAGGTTTACAAGAATCTGGTCAATCTGTGATGGATCGATGTTGACCATCGGTTGCGAGTTGCCCGGTATCCAGATCAGCTTTATGTCTTCGCCGATAAGTCTTCGCAGCATGTTGAGCATTTCTTCGACCAGCATGTTCAGGTCGACGATTTTGGGGTTTACTGTTTGCTTTCGGGCAAAAGCCAGCAGTTGAAGTGGACCCCATTGAGCAGACAAAAAAAGGTCAAGTTTAAGGTGGTAACCCACCGGTTGGTTATGCAGCTTCTTGTTGCTGCCCTGTAGTCTCCGATGACCCTTCGGAGGCACTTTTTTGAGAGAACTTGTCAACG
>NZ_JAIOZR010000037.1 GCF_021740465.1 Chlorobium sp.
GAAGATGGTGTGCCGGTGTTCCCAGCCCCGTAGGGGCGGCATGTCGGTAGAACGGGTGTATGCCCCCCAATATGGGTTTTGTGGTTTTTCCCCAGCCCCGTAGGGGCGATATATCGGTAGCGCAGGGTGAAACCCTGGGGCCGTAGGGACGGCATGTCGGTAGCGCAGGGTGAAACCCTGGGAGCCGTAGGAACGATATATCGGTAGAGCCGGGGCATCCCCGAAATATTGGTTTTGCGCGTGTGTCGCGGGGTTGAGCACCCGGCGTTACCGTTATGGCGCTCCTCCGGAGCTTGAAGAGGTGGGGGGTGGCGGGTTGTGTCTACCGATATGGCACCCCTACGGGGTTTGAAGAGAAGATGAAGATGGTGTGTCGGTGTTCCCAGCCCCGTAGGGGCGGCATGTCGGTAGCGCAGGGTGAAACCCTGGGAGCCGTAGGGGCGGCATGTTGGTAGAGCCGGAACATCAAAATAAATATGGGTTTTGCGCGTGTGACGCCGGGTGAAACCCTGGGCGGTGGTCTTTTAGGCCCTTTTCGTTCCTTTCCCGGAAACAAAAAAAGCGGAGGGGGGCCTCCGCTTTTTTTAATTGCCTGTCAGGCAGTATCTCAGGCCTGGTGCACCGGGATCGGTGTCGGCTCTTCGGTGATGGTGACCTGTGACTTGATGATGTTGTACACCTTGTCCTTGAGAATGGAGTCGGTGACGTAGTCTCTGAATTCGGTAGACATGTAGGTGCTGATTGCTTGTTCGACGCTCAGCGACGGGTTTTTCTCGGCCTCTTTTTCCGCGAATGCCCTGATGTCGTCGTCGGTTACGCTGAGGTTGTTGAGTTCGGCGATTTTCTGGCTGATCAGAAGCCAGCGTGCGTGCTTTTCGGCATTGGGCGCCATGGCCTGCGCGAACTGGCCGGCATCGAATCCTTTGGGAAAGTTTCCGCCCATCTGCCGTTTTGCGTTTTCAACCAGCATACTGGCGAACGATGCGATCATGGCTTTCGGAGCCGATACCGGGTTTTCTTCGATGAGTTTTGCCGAAATGGATTCAAGCAGCTCATCTTCGGCTTTCATGGTGAAGTGCTGTTCGAGCTGCAGGCGCACATCGCCGGTAAAATCGCCGGCATTTTCGAAGCGCTGACCGGAGATCTCCTTTACAAGGTCGTCGGTGAGTTCGGGAAGTTCCATCCGTTTGATCTCCTTTACGGCGATACGGTAGTGCTGTACCGGTGTTTCGTCGTCCTTGGGTTCCGTTGCCACATCGGCGTTCTCTCCGGCTTTTTTACCGGTAAGGGCCTTGCGGAACGGGTTATCCTCGGGCAGATATTCGAGATTGAAGTGGTGGTTTTCCGTTGTGGATTCCTCTTCCGGTTCAGCTTCGGCATTCAGTTTGGTGACGTCGCCGATGACGGTATCGGTTTCCGAGGCGGGCTCGTCGACCGTGACGAGAGTTCCGTGCCCTTTGAGGATGAGATTGATCTCTCTCTGGACATCCTCATCGGTGACGGTATAGCGCGCCTGGGTGAAGCTGTAGCCTTCAAAGCTCTTCAGTTCGAATTCCGGGTGGATCTCGTAGGAGAGTTTGATGGTGAGCTGGCCGTCATCGAAGCTGAAGCTTTCGATGGATGCGCGACTGGCCGGTTTGATTTTTTCTTCATCAGCAATGGCAGAGAAGTACTTCGATGCCATTTTTTCGGCAATGGAGGCCTCGATTGCCGGGCCGACAAACTTTTTGATCATACCTGCCGGAACATGGCCTTTTCTGAATCCCTTGATCTGTACGGTTCTTTTTGCCTCTTCAAGTTCCTGATTGTATTCCGTTCCGAATTCTTCAGAGGAAAGAATTATTTCCAGTTCCTGTTCGGTATCACTGATTTTCGTAATGTTCTTTTGCAAGGCAGTCTCGGTTTGTTGGTGAGTGTAATGGTCAAAAATTAAAAGTTCAAAAGATACAAAAGAATCATCGGATTTAAAACAGCGTCCGCCGCCGCTTCGGTTATCGTATGGGTTTGTAAACCAGCGTGGATAGAGAAGTTTCTTCCAGAACCTTCCGGGCGGCTTCGGTGACAGCCTCTACGGTGACGGCCTCTATGGCCGCTGTTTTTTCCTCAAGCGGGACGTGCCGGCCGAAGTAGGAGAGGTCGGTAGCCAGATGCGACATCCTGCGGGTCATTTTTTCCGTACCCATCAGGAGCGATCCGAGAACTTTCGATTTTGCCGAAAGCAGTTCCCTGTCGGGAGGGGCGGCGAGCTCCGGACTCTTCAGTACCGAGGAGATCACGTCGAGCGTCTGTTCGATCTTGTTTCCGTCGGTTCCCGCGTAGATGTTCATAACAGTGAGGTCATCAAAGAACGCGATCGATGAATAGGTGCTGTAGGCAAGCGCGAGCTTTTCGCGCAGCTCGATGTTCAGCATGGAGCTCATTCCGTTGCCGAGAATGGTGTTCAGCAGCATCAGCGGGTAGAATGAGGGATCGTGGCGGGGGATTACGGTTCCCAGCACGATCTGTGCCTGGTGTACTCTTTTTTTCAGGGTGCGTGTGAACGGCTTGTAGTTTTTCTGAGGAAAGGCCGCTCTTGCCGGCACCGGGCTGCTGCCGGAAGAGAGAGTTGCGAAGCCGCGTTCGGCCAGTTTTATGAACGTTTCGTGGCGGATGTTGCCGGTTGCGGTAAGAAACATCTTTTCCGGTCGGTAGAAGTCGGCCATGAAGGCCTTGAGATCGCTTTCCGTAAGGCCGGCAACGCTCTCTTCGGTACCGAGGATCGGGCGCCGGAGCGGGTGTCGGTCGAAGAGGTAGCGGTCGAAATCCTCGAAAACCAGCTCTTCGGGAGTGTCGTTTACGCTGCTGATCTCCTCCTGGACAACCTCTTTTTCTTTTTCGATCTCTTCCGGGGGAAATACCGGGTTACAGACAAGGTCGGCCAGCAGGTCGAGAGATGGTTCGGTGAAGCGGTCGAGGCAGCGCAGGTAGATGCAGGTCTGTTCTTTTGTGGTCCAGGCGTCGAGATAGCCTCCGTTTCGTTCGATTCCTCCGGCAATTTCGATATAGTCGCGGTTTTTCGTTCCCTTGAAAACCGCATGTTCAAGAAAGTGTGCAATGCCCCCTTTCCTGTTCGGGTCATCTCGGGAACCGGCATCGATATGGATTCCCAGTGTCACGCTCTGCACCCAGGGGACATAATCTGTGACAACACGAAGGCCGTTGCCGAGGGTGCTGCTCAGGATGCCTTCGGGCGGGAATTCCGGTTTCTGCGCCTTGTTCGTTTCGGCCATACGATGAAAAATTTATGATAGTGATGGTTGGAATTAAGCGCAATGTAGTTTTAATTCGTATGTTTATGAACAGATAACTCTTTGATATCGTTGCATGATTACGGTTCAAAGAAACCTCCGGGCGGATGCTTGAATGCAGGCGGTGGAACGATTTAAAGATACGGTTCTCTCTGAATGATCACGACATCCATACTTGTTACCGGGGCATCCGGGTATATCGGTTCGCAGGTTGTTCTTGAGCTGCTCGAACGCTACGGAGCCCAGCTGCAGCTGAAGGTTCTCGCCAGGCATGCTTCGGACTGCTCATACCTTTCCTGTCTCCCTGTCGAGATCGTCAGGGCCGACCTGCTCGACGTGCCTTCCATGACGGAGGCTTTTGCCGAAGTCGATACGGTTTTTCATTGTGCAGGACTCATATCCTATTCCAGGTATTTCCGCAACCGGCTTTACGATGTCAATGTGCTCGGTACGCGCAATGTTGTCAACGCCTGCCTTGCCCATAAAGTGCGTCGTCTGGTCATGACCAGCTCCATTGCCGCAGTGGGCGGTTCAGATGATGGGTTACCGGCTTCGGAGTCATCCTCCTTCAAGGAGTGGCAGCGCAGGAACGGCTATATGGAGGCGAAGCATCTTGCCGAACTGGAAGCGCTTCGCGGTGCGGCCGAAGGGCTCGATATCGTGTTGGTCAATCCCGGTGTGGTGATAGGCGTTGACCACGACAACAAGGCTTCCGTGAGCACCTCCAACAAGGTTCTTCGGATGATCTACCAGGGAAAGCTCCCGTTCTGTCCCGCAGGCGGAAGCGGTTTTGTGGATGTGCGCGATGTGGCTGCCGCACATGCCGAGGCGTGGCGGAAGGGGCGAGCCGGGCAGCGCTATATCATTGTCGGTCACAACCGTACCTTTGCCGAACTCATCGAAGGTGTACGGCGTATTCCCGGAAATTCCGTCAAACCCTGCCGCAACATGCCTAAGGCGGCATGGTTTCTTGCGGGTGTTGGCGGGGAACTCTGGTCGATGCTTTTCAGGAGACCTTCGTTCGTCAGCTTTGAAAGTACCCGAATGGCCGGCGAAAAACTTGCATACGACAATACGCTTTCGATAAAGGAACTTGGCATGACTTACCGTACCCTCGAGGATTCCCTGAAGAGCGCAGTGCTGTGAATGCTGCTGTTTTAATTCAATCTTATGACTGCAAGGACTATGGACACCAAGAATAGAGAAAATACTTCCGAAGGGGTCGATCCCGCAAAGCTCAAGCAGCTCAATCTTGCCGTTGACGCGCTTGAAAAACAGTTCGGCAAGGGCACCATCATGCGTATGGGCGACGATTCCTCAATTCTGCAGGTTTCGTCCATTCCGACGGGTTCGATGACACTCGATTTTGCGCTTGGCGTAGGGGGCTTGCCCCGCGGAAGGGTGACGGAAATCTACGGTCCGGAATCTTCGGGAAAGACAACCCTTGCGTTGCATGTGATCGCCGAGGCCCAGAAAGAGGGGGGCATCGCCGCCATCGTCGATGCCGAGCACGCTTTCGATCCCGGTTATGCCCGCAAGCTCGGCGTGGATATCAATGCGCTGCTTATCAGTCAGCCGGAATCGGGGGAGCAGGCGCTGAGCATTGTCGAGACCCTGGTAAGAAGCGGTGCGGTTGATGTTGTCGTTGTGGATTCCGTTGCGGCTCTTGTTCCCCAGGCGGAACTCGAGGGTGAAATGGGCGACAGCGTCGTGGGTCTTCAGGCGCGCCTGATGAGCCAGGCCCTGCGCAAGCTTACCGGTGCGATTTCGAAGTCGAGTGCGGTCTGTATTTTCATCAACCAGCTTCGCGACAAGATAGGGGTTATGTACGGTTCGCCTGAAACCACCACCGGCGGCAAGGCGTTGAAGTTTTATTCGTCGGTGCGTCTCGATATCCGCAGGATAGCCCAGATCAAGGATGGCGATGAGATTGTCGGCAACCGTACAAAAGTGAAGGTCGTCAAAAACAAGGTAGCTCCGCCTTTCAAGACAGCCGAGTTCGATATTCTTTATGGAGAGGGTATTTCCATGATGGGTGAACTGATCGATCTGGCCGTGGAGTTCGGCGTCGTGAAAAAATCCGGTTCCTGGTTCAGTTTCGGTCAGGAGAAGCTCGGACAGGGTCGGGAGTCGGCAAAGAAAGCCTTGCGTGAAGACCATTCGCTGTTCCAGCAGGTTTATGTGCAGGTAAGGGAACTCATGACCGGTTCGGCGGAAATCATCAACGGCTGAAGATGAAGATAGGCTCGATAGACATAGATCGTCCCGTTATTCTCGCTCCGATGGAGGATGTGACCGACCGGGCATTCCGTCAGCTCTGCAAGCGTTGCGGGGCCGATATTGTCTATACCGAGTTCATCAGCGCCGAGGCGTTGCGCAGGGGAGTTGAAAAGACCATGCGCAAGCTGCATGTCGATGCTGTCGAACGCCCGGTGGCCGTGCAGATTTTCGGCAGCACAATCGAGTCGATGATCGAGGCTGCGGCGGTCGCCGAAACCTTCAGTCCCGATTTTCTCGACATCAATTTCGGCTGCCCAACAAAAAAGGTTGCCGGCAAGGGCGCCGGCGCAGCGCTGCTCAGGGAGCCGGAAAAGATGCAGGCAATAGCCGAGGCCGTAGTCAAAAGCGTTGGTATTCCGGTAACGGCCAAAACCCGGATCGGCTGGGACCACGATTCCATCAACATTGTGGAGGTGCTGCACCGGCTCGAAGATGCCGGTATCCGGGCGCTCGCCATACATGGCCGTACCCGCAGCGATATGTATAAAGGAAAGGCCGACTGGAGCTGGATAGCCGAGGCGAAGCGGCACGCTTCGATTCCCGTGATCGCCAACGGTGATATCTGGTCGCCCCAGGATGCTGTGGCCATGTTTGCCGAAACCGGCGCCGACGGCATCATGATCGGTCGGGGCGCGATCGGCAATCCGTTTATTTTCGCCCAGGCGAAACATCTCATCCAGAGCGGAACGGCGGCGCCTCCTCCGGATTTCCGACAGAGGATTCATGCTGCGATAGAGCATCTCAGGCTTTCCGTTCAGTACAAGGGCGAAAAATACGGCAACCTTGAAATGCGCCGGCACTACGCAACCTACCTGAAAGGATTGCCGAAGGTGTCCGCCGTTCGCAACATGATTGTCCGCGAAGAGGGATGGGAGCAGGTTGTCGAAATTCTTCTTGCCTACGAAGGCGAATGCGAAGGGTACGCAAGGGAGGGGCGCATCAGGGAGTATGCGGAGTATCTCAACGACCATTCGGAAAAACTTGTCCTGAATTATTAAAGAACCATTATAAGCGAGTATGAGCATTTCAGATTCCCGCTACCGTGTAGCGGTACTCGGTGCAACCGGACTTGTCGGGCGCACCATGATCCAGGTACTTGAAGAGAGAAATTTTCCCGTCAGTGAACTTGTGCCTCTCGCTTCATCGAGAAGCGCCGGCCAGACTGTCCGGTTCAAAGACCGGGAGTTCGTTATCGCAGTTCCTTCGTCCGAGATTTTTCGCAATGTCGATATCGCCCTTTTTTCGGCAGGAGCGACGGCCAGCAGGGAGTGGGCGCCGGTTGCCGCCGAAGCCGGAGCAATAGTCATAGACAACTCTTCGGCTTTTCGTATGGAGCCAGGCATTCCTCTTGTGGTTCCCGAGGTCAATCCCGATGCTATTTTCAGGGTCGATGGTACTCCTGAGAGCATTATCGCCAATCCGAACTGCTCGACCATCCAGATGGTGGTCGTCCTAAAGCCGCTGCACGACCGGTACAGGGTGAAACGGGTGGTGGTTTCCACCTATCAGTCGGTTACCGGAAAGGGTAAGGCCGGACGGGATGCTCTTGAAAGCGAGCTTGCCGGCCAGGTGCAGGATCAGTTCACGCATTTCCACCAGATAGCCTTCAATGCCGTTCCCCAGATCGACGTTTTTACGGATAACGGTTATACCAAGGAAGAGATGAAAATGGTCAACGAGACCCGCAAGATCATGGGCGACGATGCCATGGCGGTCTCTCCGACCACGGTACGCATTCCCGTTTACGGGGGGCACGGCGAGTCGCTGAACATAGAGTTTGAAAACGATTTCGATATCGACGAGGTACGGGCTCTCCTGGCCTCATCTCCCGGCATCATCCTTCAGGACGATCCTTCGGCCCGCATCTATCCCATGCCGCTTACCTCATACGAGCGTGACGAGGTGTTTGCCGGCAGGATCCGCCGTGACTTCTGGAACCCGAAGACCCTGAACATGTGGATTGTTGCCGACAATCTCAGAAAAGGTGCGGCAACCAATGCCGTGCAGATTGCCGAGGTAATTGCCGCCAGGTGTTCCGCCGGAGCCTGAAGAGCAGCAGGGGTGGTCAGACGCCGGGTTGACACCCGGCGTTACCGTTATGGCGCTCCTCCGGAGCTTGAAGAGGTGGGGGATGGCGGGCTCTGTCTACCGATATGGCACCCCTACGGGGTTTGAAGAGAAGATGAAGATGGTGTGCCGGTGTCCCAGCCCCGTAGGGGCGGCATGTTGGTAGAGCCGGAACATCAAAATAAATATTGGTTTTGTGCATGTGCCGCCGGGTTGACCACCCGCCGGAACCGTTATGGCGCTCCTCCGGAGCTTGAAGAGGTGGGGGGTGGCGGGTTGTGTCTACCGATATGGCACCCCTAACGGGGTTTGAAGAGAAGATGAAGATGGTGTGCCGGTGTCCCAGCCCCGTAGGGGCGGCATGCCGGTAGCGCAGGGTGTATGCCCCCCCGAAATATGGGGTTTTGTGGTTTTTTCCCAGCCCCGTAGGGGCGGCATGTCGGTAGCGCAGGGTGAAACCCTGGGAACCCGTAGGGACGGCATGTTGGTAGAGCCGGAACATCAAAATAAATATGGGTTTTGCGCATGTGTCGCCGGGTTGACACCCGGCGTTACCGTTATGGCGCTCCTCCGGAGCTTGAAGAGGTGGGGGGTGGCGGGTTGTGTCTACCGATATGGCACCCCTA
>NZ_JAIOZR010000038.1 GCF_021740465.1 Chlorobium sp.
CACCGGTTTCCCGGCTCACTTCACTGATGCTTCTGCCTTCTGGCGGTAGCACTTTCTTCAGTACACTCTGCCTTACTGCATGCGAATAACCCATAGATCGCCTCCTTTTAGGATGCGACATCTATATTAACACATAGGGGGGGGCATCATTTTATGTTCTGAAAGAGCATATATATCTCTCTTTGCGTCTTTTCTGTTTGCTTCTTGTTCTGCTATTTTTATCATTACAAGATGCGTTTGTGTTTTACATTGTCTATGTGGTTTCGGTTTCATATGTTCTGTTTTTTTTGGCATATAAACCGTCTGGATTTATCAGGAAATATAATGGTATTGGCGATTATTCTTATGGAGTATATATATATGCATTTCCTGTGCAGCAATCAATTGTAGCCTTGTTTTCTGGTATAACGGTGACGAATTTGATATTGCTATCGTCGATTGTTACGATAATATTAGCCGTGCTTTCCTGGAATCTATTGGAGAAGAGGGCGGTCTCGATGAAAGAGGTATTTTCAGGTAATACAAAAAAGATAGTTGCTTATAGTATGCAGCGTTTGTTACAGAAGTCGTAAAAGCATTCAGGGAAGGTCCTGATTAACGGGTCTTTTAGGGACATTTGCAATGTCGTAGCCGAGAAATGCCAGCACGAACTGAAGCCCGATAAGTACTGGAAGCGCCGACAGCATGATTGTGCCGAACGGGGCCGGAGTATCCTGCTGTATTCCCTGAAGCCAGTGTATCGAGCCGAAAATAATCCCGAATAAGAGCAACCCGCATCCTACTACCAGTTCCACCGACGCAAGGGTCATGTCTCGGAGAAAATAGTTGTAAACTATTCTCTTCAGCAGATTCTGAAGATGCTTTCGTAAAAACTCGGGGATGACTCCCGAGATTTTCAGATTGCTTTGCTCTTCACCGTATACGCTGTCCATGGGAATATCTACGACGACCGCCCTGATGCTGTTGAGCCGGAAAAGCATGTCGGTTTCAAAAAAGTACCGTTTGCTGATGCGCTCCATCGGCAGGTGTGCCGCGACTCGAGCATGGATAGCCGTAAAACCGTTCGTGGGATCGAAAATGTTCCAATATCCGGTCGATAGCTTGGTCATGAAAGAGAGCAGCGCATTGCCGAACAGCCTGACTGCAGGCATCCGGGCTATGTTCGTCAGATCGTAAAAACGGTTTCCTTTGGTATAATCCGCCTGTCCCTGAAGGATAGGGTTGATGAATCTGGGCACCAGTTTCGGATCCATCTGCCCGTCGCCATCGATCTTGACTATTATTTCAGCGCCGTCGGCAATTGCTGCACGATAGCCTGCCATCACCGCTCCGCCCACACCCTGGTTTTTTTCGTTGCAGATAACATGAACCCGGGAATCGAGGCACATTTGAATTACCAGATCGCTGCTTGACTCCGGACAGCAGTCATCAACGACGTAGATTCCTGTGACTTCAGGGCCTATCCGTGATATGACTGATAGAATCTGGGCTTTGACCATGTAGCAGGGTATGACTGCACAGATATGATGGGATGTGGACACGTGGTTATTGCTTTGGTGTGCGCTTGTTTTCCGTTTGATATTACGTTATCGAAGAATGGTTTTATTTCCAAAAGATAATTGAACCGGCTCAGTTCGACACCATTGCCTGTAATGCGGCAATAACTTTATCCGCGCTGATCTCTTTAACGAGCGCCGTGGGTGAAACCACTACTTTGTGTTTGACAAGAAAAGGCATGAAGCGGCTCTGATCCTGCGGCGCAGTTCCGTAGAGGCCGAGCACCGGAGTGTTGACGCATGCCGCGACATGGACCAGTGCCGTATCGGGTGTCACAAGCAGCTTCAGTTTGCCGACAATGAGACCGGCTTCGTAAAGATTTGCGGTTTCCGGTGATGGCATGACATTGGGGCACTGCCGTTCCAGTCTGTTTTTCTTTTCACGGTCGCAGGGCGCAGAGAACACTACGAATGTTATGCCGGGAAATGCGTCCGCCAGTTTTTTCCAGTTTTCTTCGGTCCAGTAGCGCGTTGGTCCTCCCGCGCTGATGTTTATTCCTGTACAGGTACGTTCCTGCATGGACTTCAGAAACGCCTGTACAGTTTCCGAAACGGGCTTTTCGGGAAGGTAGGGTCGGCACTCATAAGGGTGAACGGATTTTCCGAGAATATCGAGCAGGCCGCAGTTTTTCAGGGCTACGGGAGTGTGAAAATCGAGATCGACCAGATAATCGTAGATACCCCGGTGGTAATCGCAGTCGATGCCGACCTTGTAGCGAGCCCTGACGAGAAGCGACTGAAAGAGAAAGCTTGTGGACGGGTGGTCTTTGGTGTTGAAGAGTATATCGAAACGTCGGCTCAGGAGATGTCGGTAGTACGGCCATGCATTTCCCCTTGCCAGGTGGAGGATGTCGATGTTCCGGTCTGATTGAAAAAAGGAGTAGGTGGCCCGACTGAAGGTCACGACGTGAACGGTGCTATCCGGAAAATGCCGCTTCAGCAGCCTCAGAAGCGGAGTCAGCAGGATGGCGTCGCCGTATTTTTCCTGTGCAAGAATGATGACGGAATTGACCGTACCGGTATACGGAGCCTGGAGTAGCGGCTTGCGAAGCATTTTTTGCAGCAGCCGGGCAAAGTTCTGACGGAATCTTCGCTTTTTTTTCCACTCCCCGTTCATCGATGCACCTGTTTTTCTGCCGTTTTTTTCAGGAGAAGCTGTTCAATCCTGTCTGCCATTTTCTGTATGGTAAACTCTTCGGCAACCCTTCTTTTCGCGGCTTTGCCGAATTGCTCAAGCTTTGAGCGGTTGTCTATGATCGAGGCAATTGCGGCAGCCAGAGCTACGGGGTCTGCGGGAGGGACGATCAGGCCGGTTATGCCGTCCCGCATCAGTTCCCTCGCTCCGTTCACGTCGGTGGCGACAACCGGTTTTTCGACGGCCATTGCTTCCATCACTACATTGGGCATGCCCTCGAATAGTGATGCCAGCACAAAGAGATCGCACCCTTTGAGCCAGGGGTAGATATCCGGCGTGAAGCCTTCAAAAATGAACGAATCTTCCAGCCCGAGCGCATTGACGCGGGTTTTCAACTCGTGTTCAAGTTTTCCCTCGCCCGAAACGACGAATAAGAGGTCATTTCTTGTTTTGCAGAGAATCGCGGCCGCGTCGATCAGGTAGGTGAACCCTTTCTGGGCGGAGAGCCTGCCCGCGCTGTAGATGACTGTTTTTCCGGGGAATCGGGCGGCAAAATCTATCGCCTGGACCTGTTCGGGAACGACAATGCCATTATAGATGACTTCGACGAATTCCGGAGGAAACCAGCCGTATCCGGCGTAAGCCTCTTTGATGGTGCTGCTGTTGGTGATGATTCCGTCGCAGAGACGTGTGAGGCTGATTTTGTGTTTCCACTTTCTGCTGCAGAGCAGCATGCCGTGCCGGGCCAGCACGACCGTGTTTCCAGCAATGCGGGCGGCGAGGCCTGCCACCCGGATATCCTTGTTCAGGTTACAGATCAGCACATCCGTGCGGTTTGCCTTGAGATAACGTGAAACCTTCAGGGTTTTCAGCGGGCTGAAATCTGATCGGATTTCAATGACCGTTGTTTTTACGCCTTTTTGCGAGGCGTACTGAAGAATCCGGGAGTTTTTTTTACTGGCGAGGGTGACATTATGGCCTCTGTCAGCAAGACTTTTTGCTGCAGTCACCATCCATTTTTCGCCGCCTCCGAACTTGTTGCGACCTATGGAGTTGATGAAGAGAATGTTCATGTGTCCTGCTGTTTACTGCGGGTTTCAGTACAGAAGTCGAAGATCTCCTGTTCCATGGAAAATATCGAGAATTTTTGTGAAACCGTTCGGTGAGCTGCTACGGCCACGGCCCTGCGCTTAGCGGGGTTCAGGTAGAGCTCGC
Organism: Chlorobium sp.; assembly: GCF_021740465.1. Lineage (GTDB taxonomy): Bacteria > Bacteroidota > Chlorobiia > Chlorobiales > Chlorobiaceae > Chlorobium. The sequence continues at coordinate 3,907 of NZ_JAIOZR010000038.1, forward strand.
TGAGGATTGCGGCAAGTTTTTCCTGATCGCCATAGGATACCAGGAAGCCGTTTATGTCCTCCTCGATGATTTCGGAGGCCCCTCCCGAAAAGGTGCTGACTGGAACACATTCAAGAAACATACCTTCAATCAGTGCGTTGGAAAGTCCTTCAGACTTCGAGGTGGAGACAAAAACGTCGGAGGTTTTCATCAGAGGGTAGGGGTTTTGAAGAAACCCCGTGAAAAGGACCTTTTCGCCGATGTTGAGTGTACCGGCAAGATGTTCAAGTTCCTCCCGCTGAGGCCCGTCGCCGGCAATGACAAGTCCTGCTTGGGCTCCTGGAGTGAGTTCGAGAAAACGGGCAAAAGAACGGAGCAGAAAGTCAAATCCTTTTCGGGCAATGAGCGTGCCTGCTGAAATGATGGTAAAGGCAAATGGTTCCGGATAATTTTCGTGGGAGCTTTTTTCCATTTCCCTGCAATCCAGGCCGTTGTATATGACCCGGATTTTATCGGGCATGATCCACGACGTTTGCTGCAGGGTTCGTTTTATTTTTTCGGCATTGACGATAATCCCGTCGGTGAAGGTATCGTAGATAAGCTTTTGCAGCAGGGAGTCTTTCATCGGTCGGTCGATTCCGAGGCGGAGAATATTGGCGGTGCCGCACATGCGGCTTGCAAGTCCGGCAAGCACATAATCCTTGCGCTTTGTAGGGATAAGGACATCTATTCGCTCCCGAAGGATAATGCGAACAAGTCCGAAAAGAGTCAGAGGATCAATTTCCGCGATGAAGGGAAGCCTGAATTTTTTTACCGAAAATCTTTCGCCAAGCAGGGGATCCCGATAGGCAAGGAAAACGCCGTTTTTTTTGGCGAGGGCTCCCGTTGCAAGCAGGGTCCATTTTTCGTTGCCGCCCCACCCATTACGAGCGGAGTTCAGGAAAAGAAAATTCATATAAAGGAGGTTTATTCGGCAATGTCAGAAAAAAACCGGTAGGTACATGATCTTGTTATTTTATAGCAAATTACAGAAAAACAATCCTTGTCATAACAACGCTCAATCAAAGATACTCAGCACTCTGACCATTGTTTCCTGTCTTGATTTAACCGGTTTTTATGTAATGACTTAGTGCTTTTTTTTCTGTTTTTCTGATGTCTTATGATAACCTATGGATGATCTTATATAGTTTTCATTTTCCGGTTTAGAGCCTTCCATCAATCATTGTTCTTTTGAACATGCCTTTTACATCATAGACGATTCCACCCGGGATAAGCCATTTTCGAGGATCGAGTGAAGCGAATTCACGATGTCCTACCGCTGCGACGACTCCGTGAAATGCTTCTTGTGTGATGGATTCAACATTGGTGATGAGTTTCATGCCGCAGGTTTTGCTGACCTCTTTTTTCGATGCCCATGGGTCGGTGAGTTCTATCTGACAGCCATAGTCCTGCAGCTCCCTGACGAGGTCTATTACTTTGCTGTTGCGGATGTCAGGGCAGTTTTCCTTGAAAGTGATACCGAGAACCAGTATGCGTGAACCGTTGACAGCAAGTCCCTTTTTGATGAGGAGTTTTACAATCTGTCCGGCGATATATGCTCCCATGCCGTCATTAAGTCGTCTTCCTGCAAGAATGATTTCTGGATGATATCCGGCTTCCTGGGCTTTTTGTGCCAGATAGTAGGGATCCACACCAATGCAGTGTCCCCCTACAAGTCCGGGTTTGAAGGGCAGAAAGTTCCATTTGGTGGCTGCAGCTTTGAGGACTTCAAGTGTGTCGATTTCAAGGAGATTGAAAATTCTCGAAAGCTCATTGACGAAAGCGATGTTGATATCTCGTTGTGAGTTTTCGATAACCTTGGCAGCTTCGGCTATTTTGATGGATGGCGCCAGATAGGTACCTGCTGTGATAATGGATTGGTAAAGACTGTCGATCTCAATGGCCGCTTCAGGAGTTGAGCCGGAAGTGATTTTTGTGATTTTTGTGATTGTGTGCTCCTTGTCGCCGGGATTGATCCTTTCAGGTGAGTAACCCACAAAAAAGTCCTGGTTACAGGTCAGGCCTGAGAACGTTTCAAGAGCCGGGATACACTCTTCTTGGGTTGCTCCGGGGTATACGGTTGATTCGTAAATGACAATATCACCGGGGCTGAGAACCTTTCCGACACTTTCGGTAGCCCTAAGAAGGGGCGTTAGCACGGGGCGGTTGTTTTTATCCGTTGGTGTGGGTACAGTGATGATGTATCGGTTTGCCTGTTTCAGTTCCTGAAGCTCCGCGGTGAAATAGATTCCTTTGGCTGAACTCCCGGTGATTTCAAGCGGATTTTCAGTTACGGCATGTAATGCCAGGATGCTTTCTTCAATTTCGAGCGTTGAGTCGCGTCCGTTTCGCAGTTCTTCTATTCTCGATAGTTTAATGTCGAATCCCGCAACAGGATAGTACTTTGCAAATTCAACTGCCAGAGGGAGTCCGACATATCCGAGTCCTATAATTGCAATTCTGGAATCAGCTAAGGCATGTGTGGTGACCATGGTCCGATTTTTTCACGAGTTATATATTTCTATTGGGCGTTTTTTTCTGCCTTTGTGGCGGTGCGATGTTCGAGTCCGTCAACGAAAGCGATCCATCGGCCATCAGAAATTTTGTGGGGATCTACCGTATGCATTCCCCTGTTGTTCCATGATTTGTTTCCTGCCTGAACGACCGGCTTATCGCTGACAGGCTCCTCACTGTATCGTGTAGGCGTGAGTTCGCTGATTCTGAAACCCCATGCCTTGCTGCCGTATCGCGGTACACCGTCCTGCGCGTATCGATACAGGAACAAGCCGTCTTTGACAATTCGTCCTCCTGGCCGGGCAAAATGATCGTTGCCACGTACAATAGGGCTTTCCGGATGCTCCTTCCAGGGGCCAGTCAGATTTTCTGAAATGAAAAGATGAAGGTTATTGACTTTTCGCATGTAACTGAACAGGTACCAATAGCCGTTATGGAAAACGACCGAAGGGTCAAGAAGCGGTACCTTTTTTTTATTGCCTTTCAGAAGCGTTGCTGCCAATTCCCAGCGGAGAGGGAATTCAATGGCCCGGTAAAGGCGTATTTCATTTGATTTGGCGCATTCCGGTATCATGAATTTCATGTCTTCATGACTGAAGACATAAGGATAGGAGAGGTGGAATTTTTCTTTAAGTGCTACCCCGGTGTATTTCCAGCTTCTGAGGTCCTCGCTTTCGGCATGGCCTATTTCACCAGTGTTCCTTTTTTTGTTGAGTAGTTCTAAAAAAAGATGGTAAATACCATTTGACGTAATCATGAAGGGATCTGCTACAAAGCGGGCATCCGTGTCGGCTATGTCGTCAGCCGTAAGGATAGGGTTGATTATGCCTGATGCGGGAGCAAGCGTCACCGGGTTGGGACCTTCGTAGATACCGATCGACCAGACTTCGTTTTCCTGGCGCTTTCGTTTCTGGCTTTGCCGCTTCAGCCTGTAAGTGACCAGCCATCCGAGAAGAACGAGCAGAACAATGACTATGATGGTCAGTTCAGGAACCATTGGCAGATGGCTTGTTTCATCAGTATTTTATTCGATACTTAATGTAGGCGTTTTCAGGGTTGTTTCCCAATGGAGGCTGATGCGACTTGTTCGACAGCCATTGTCACTGTGTCGATCTTATAGCGGACCCCAGTTTTTAGACAGCGGTTTAAGTTGGTAACTTGCTCAAAAGAGGAGCAAGTAAATGAGCCAAAGGAAACGCAAGAGTTTCAGTAGCGACTTCAAGGCCAAGGTGGCACTTGAGGCCATTCACGGAG
>NZ_JAIOZR010000014.1 GCF_021740465.1 Chlorobium sp.
ATGCAACATTCCTGTCAAAACAGCCCTTGCTCCCGATGCTCGGCATCCTTTTCAACGCCTTGGGAAACCTCGAATTACCCTGTCATGATCAAGCCGGCAACAGCACTCCTGCAAAAAAACACCCGACACCCTCTTCTGCGCCTCAGCTTTCCGGGAATCGGATCGAAGAACCGCTTGGCATAGCCCTCGTGCTCCGGTATGTGGGAAATGTGAACGACATAACTTGGTTTCGCGGGAGATGATCGCGGGCATCATCACGGAGGTGAACGTGGTGTTCAATCGTCTGGGGAAACAAGTCTACAATGCCTATATTTTGTAAGCTTCAATGGCAGGCTCAGGGATAAATTCCTTAATGTGACGTAGTTTGCACGTCTGAATGATGCCCATTGTCATTCCTGTGATGCATCGGCACGGCGGACTCACCGACACAACTGCCGCAGTGATTGCGCAACCGGAAAATATTCATGTCAGGCAGGGCAATACCTCCCGTTCCAGAACCTGATGATAATCCGGCCGGCAAGAGTACCTCTCCGCTTGCCCTTGACCTGAGCGGAAACGACAGCATCCCACATGCCACGGCAAAACCGTTCAAGTCCCCAATCGGCAATAATATTCCGGGATACATCCCCCATCTCACGCCTGCTCCCAGAATCAAGGGCAACGAACCTCTCCAGAACACCTTCGATCTCTTCCTGGCTGTCCGGATCGAATACAAAACCATTCTCTCCATCTTTAACCAAGGCTTCCGCACAGCCACATTTTTCGCTGACCAGAATCGGAAGCCCGGCAACCATCGCCTCGTTGACTACCAGCCCCCATGTTTCACCGAAAAGACTCGGCAGAACCAGTGCGGAAGCCTTATGGTAATAGTGCACCAATTCGGATTGCTGCCTGAAAGGAACAAAAAAAATCTGCCGATCCAACAAATCCCCAGCAAGCGCAACCAGTTCCCCGTGCTCCGGGCCATCGCCAATAAAAACAAGCGACCATGCCACCGCATGGAGATTCCCCGCAATGTTCCTGAATGCCATGAGCAGTTTTTTCCAGTTTTTCTTTGGAATCTGCCGTCCTACACAGAGCAAAAAAGAAAACTGCAGGAACGGCTCCTGCCGGGAAAAGCCTGCAGTTTCGCCATGCCGGCAGAAAAATGTGTTGTCAACGACGTTGACACCATAGAAAAGCTGCCCCTTCTGAAACCCGAAGTACCGGTAGGTTGAATCATGCGAGGGCGCGGGAATCACCATCGCATCGACAAGGCTGTACACCTGCCTTTTGACCCAGTCGACATACCAAGGGCGTGGCACGTCATCGAGACGTGCATCGTCGAAAACGACAACAGGCCGTTTTTTCCTTGAGCACCATCTTGCTGCTGCTGACCCGGAAGGAAATGCAATGGGACCAGCAATCACCACATCGGGGTCAAGCTCGTCGAGCTTCTGGATCACCGCATCAACTGCCTCGCCAGCCCCGATCTCCTCCATTGCCCTCGAAGTGAAAAGCTGAAACCAGCGCAGCTCCCCGACCGGTGCCGTTGCCACATCGAAACTGTAAGGGGAACCCTTACCGGCTATCTCCACGATATAAAGCTCGACTCCTTTCAGGGAGAGGTAATGGTTCAGTTGTCGGAGCCTCGAAGGCCAGTACAACCTGAAATCCGTATGGACAATGACAACTTTCCGTATCATGAGCACCGGCTCAACGTCCGAACTGTTTAAAAATGTTTCTGGTCAAAGCCTGGGGCATCGCGCACAACAACAGGTAGATGTAAAGCTTCTTGTTCAACGGCTGATAGTACAACCCCTTCAGGGTTTCCACAAGAGCACTGCCTCTCAACCCAAGCCGAAGATAGATGGAAGAGCGCATCTTGTGCCACATTGAAAGATAGTTGTCGATATCGCGCGACAGAGCTTCCGGCTTTTTTTTAAGCTCGGCAAGACCTTTCCCTACAGGATCGTCGGGTTCGGGCATCCTGTTCGGCCGGTCATCATAGGTATGGGCTTTCTCCTGCCAGAAAACAGCGAGCGGCTTGGTGCTGTACACCGGTGGTTTTCTGGCGGCCAGACGAGCCCATGTCAGCAGATCCTCCCCGGACTTCACGTTGAGCGGAAATCCCCCGATCTCATGCAACGCATCCCTGCGGATACAGATCGCCGAAGACCAGAGCGGGGGATCGGAGCAGGCTGCCACTTCGAAATAGTTCTCCAAAACGCCCCGTTCACCCAGGAACGGCACCCTGTTCAGGATAATCGGCCGTCTGTTGCCCTGATAATCACCGGCAAAATAAGCTGTAGCAAACACCTCGTGGTCGGGAAAACCCTCATGCAGAGCTGCTATAGTTCCAAGAAAGTCAGGATTCCACTCGTCATCAGCGTCAAGAAAAGCCACCCATTCACACCGGGCGACACGCCATCCGTGGTTCCTTGCTGCGGAAACGCCTGCGTTATCCTGTTCCACAAGCCTTAGGCATGCAATATCCATGGTACGCACAACCGATTCACTGCCATCTGAAGAACCGTCATTGACAACGATGATCTCCCTCGGGCTGTAGGTCTGCATCAACACGGACTGCAAGGCCCTCGCTACGGTATCCTTCTTGTTATAGAGAGGAATAACGATTGAAATATCCATGTTCACAGGATCACGTCTTGTCATCGTAAGGAGCATATGCCATTCCGATCAGAACAAAATAGAAATCAGCAAAAAAGACTGTCGATTTCAGCATGTTATCTGAATACATTGACATCAGGAACGTCACGGTCAGGATCATTGCACTGGTCTGCAGAAGTATCCTGTACTGGTTCTTTTCATTCAGAAACCTGCCGTACAGTGACAGAAAGGTAGGGATAAAACCGAACAACAGCAGGCCAAGACCTATATTACCGTAATTATAGAGCACTGAAAGATAGTCATTATGAGCCTCGCTTACTCCCGATCCACCAACGACCTTTTCAAGCAGGTAAAGGTCTGCCCTGGGTCCGTTTCCGACCAGAGGCGACGCCTTGAGACCAGGTTCGTAATACCTGTAGAACTGAGACCTACCGCTGGTATTGAAAACCGAATTGGATTCATCATAGTAGTTCAGATTGGACTGTAAATCCGTTAGCTCTCCCTTTCCCTGAAAGAAGGTCTTTTCCTGAAATGCTTGGGTGTTGAATACAAATATCGCCAGAATTATACCAGCAACCGCAAACGAAATTTTCGAGAGGATGTTGCGGTTGGCGAAATGCAGGATCAGAATAACAAGAAAAACAAGGAGCGCCATTCGGGTAACATCTAAGAAAGGGATCAGAAAGAGTACCGCATATACCCCGAAAAACCTTGCTTTCTTGGAAAGATAAAACGCGCCCATGCTGACAGCGGCCATAACGGAAAGCAGCATTGGAGTATAAGCCGCATAAGGCGTATATCCTTTGTAGAAAAGAATTCCATAAGCAAAAAGAAGAACAAGAACGAGGCACAGAAGAAACATTTTCTTGTACAGCCAATGCAGTTTTTCCTTGTCGTAAGTGAAACTGGATGCCACAACCCCCACGATAATCGGCAGCATGTACTGCAGGGTAAGCTGAACCCCGAAGAAGGAGAAATCCGCTGCGAGCCATACCACCAGGTACACGAGCCAGGGAATCCAGAAACGCAGGGGAAATGACCTGGTTGCCTTTACTGTCAGAAAATAGTAGACCGAAACTGCAAGCATCAGAAGCCAGGCCCATCCCGTGAGGCCGAACCCTGCTATTTTAGCATCCAATGCAAATATGTACGCTATGAATGGCAAAAATGCGCAGAAAAACAGCCAGCCATAGAAATGATAGAACTGTTTATTGTCCATCACGCCTCCGATTTGTAGAGATTGCGAATTTTTCGATCGAAATGCACGACATCAAAATCCGATGCACGCTGATGGGCATTCCGGGACAGCTCGGCCCGTTTCACCGGATCGAGCAGAAGCACTTCCATCATTGCCGAGAGCTCCTTATTGCTACCGTTTTGAAACAGCAGGCCATCGAGCCCATGCGTTATGATCTCACTCAAGCCGCCTGCCCTTGACGCGATCACCGGTTTCGAAGCCGCCATGGCCTCCACGGCACTCAGGCCGAAACCTTCAAAACGGGAAGGCACCACCACGGCATCTACCGCAAAGAAGTACCTCATGGCATTTTCCCATGGCATTTCTCCAGCAAACAGCACATATGGCCACCAGGATTCGTGGCCATATGTTTCTTTGAGCACGGGCAAATCAGGACCATCGCCTACAATCAATAGTCTTGTATTATTGTATTTTTTAGACAATTGAGCAAAAGCTTCAAAAAGTATATCCAGCCCCTTTTCATGCCGTACCCTTCCCAGATAGCCAAAAATAAACATCGAACCATTTTTTTCCCGGATAGCGAGGATATCATCGGTCGGGGATCCAGACAACTCGATCACCCTTGCAGCATCGACAGCATTATAGAGCGTACAATGTTTCAGGAAATGTTCTGAATCATGTAGAGGATCACCACAAGAATTTCCGAACCAGGATTGTTCCACATTGCGTGAAACGGATATAAACGAATCGCAAAGCTTTGCAGCAACCCGGAGTATCATTTTCGCATGAGGTCCATGAGATACCGTATATGGCTGATGTACCGTTGCAAGCACGATTCTGATCCCGGCAAGTCTTGCTGCAATAATCGCCAGTGCTCCGGGAGCCATATATTGCACATGAACAGCATCAGGACGTCGGCCTGCAAAACATTTCCGCAGTTCCCCGATTATCCTCAAAAAGCCGGACGATCGATCGAGGTTAAGAAGAATAACCCTCCCCTCCGATCCCCCGAACTCTTCAACAACCTTCATGTCAAACTCAAAATAACATATAATTTCAACATTATGCCCGGCCTTGACGAGAGCCTTTACAAGATACAAGGTCTGCATCTCCGTTCCCCCTCGAAGCAGGCAAGGTATTGCTATCAGAACGTTCATACGTTTATTTCCTGAAGTCCTGCAAACGATTGAATGCTGACAATTTGAACCTGGAAAGCAGTGACGGTGAGAACGCATCGAAACCATAGAGGCTCGCGGACTCCCCAGCCCAACCGTGCTTGTAGTTTTCCATTCCACGCAGGTGATCAAATATAGCAACACCTCTCTCAAAACACTCTTCGACAAGAAAAGAAAGATGAACCTTGCTGGGAGAGTAATTACTCAAAGCATTGAGATACGAAGGCATATAATAATAGAACCGGTCGCGATATAAAAACCCGAAATGCCAGGATATCGGCTTGTTGTCCAACCTCAATTCCGAAAAATGAACGAGCCCGGCCTCGCTTCCAGTGCGAAAAACACACTCATGTAAACCGGGAGCCTTGTACGCACCCGGCCATTTTTCAGCATGTGTATCCATGAACAGACGAAACGAATCGAGCGCATCATCCGTTATCGACGGAGAATAAGCATGATAGCGAAGCGATCCGTTCTGTGCAAGCCTTCTTTTCTGACGGCCGATGTCCTGCCTGAGACTTTTTTTCAATGTTGACAGATAATCCTGATAATCCTGATAACCGGCTAAGGAAACATAGGGACAAACGTCAGGTAAAGGTTTCCATGCATTGGTTCCCGGATACCTCATTCCGGTCAATTCCACCTTGTCGCAGCCACCAAATCCCTCACCCAGGATCCAGTCTTCGAGCATGCTCCAGAAAGAACTAATCAATCCATCGGTGTTCTCGGCGACAATAACAGGTTCATGGTAATCAAAATCAGAATAACCCGCAGGCACGATTACTCTGATCCAGGCATTTTTCCAGTTTCTCCTCCAGAGAATAAGGGGGAGCATAACCGATACACCCTGAGCCCTCGCAACGATATAAAGCGGCTCGATATGCCACAACCGGCGGTAGGTATCAGTCCATGCCTTTACCATGACGGGATGATTGAATACATGTACATCGGTTGATTCATGCATCCATCCATTCCATTGTTCTATAAACGAAGGGTCGTCCACTTCGTCCCAAGACCTGTAAACATTTAATTTCCAGGAATAGGTCATACACTGTATTCTATGTTAAAATGCCAAACAATGAACCTGTTACATCCTGACATCTTGGCGACTCTCATCAAAGCCAATGCGCGTCATGATTTCATAAGGATAATCGAACATGGCAAGCATGAACCCTGGCAGCACCCCACTCCATGGCTTGCCATTCGGTGCAAGAGGTGCAAGATATGCCTCCATGAGGTTTTTTTTCAGAGCCATCTGCCTCCGAACCGAAATACGCACAGTATTTTTCCAATCGATATGCCAAAAATCTCTCAAGGGAAGTGAATAAGGCAACCAGACCCAGTACCCAAAAACCGAAACCTCTTTCATTTGAAGCTTTTTGATCACAGAGCAAGTCAATTCAAATGCAGCGACATGATCAAATGGCCATGTCTCCAAAGGGTGGGTTACCAGAATGCTGTCAGGTTTGACATCCGTGACCACCTTCATGAGACATTCTTCTGCATCTGCAAACCCTTGACTTCCAATGCGCGGAACTCCCCCGTCGGGAAAATGGAAACGAACAACATTCTCAGGCCCTATCTTGAGGTTGCCGAGTACCGCATCACTGATTTTAATACGTTTTTCGGCAACCTCCGCCGGATCTAATTCCTTGAGACTCTTTTCACCGTCGGTCAGATAGGCAACACAGACCCTTGTATTATTATCCAGAAACCGAATAAGAGACCCGCCTGTACCGAGAATCTCATCATCAGGATGAGGCGCTATGATCAACACACGTTCAGATTTTGGGATATCAACCTCAGGAACGAATGCCAACCATGTTTTCAGCAGAGCCTGCTTTGCTCTGAAATAATATGGCTTTAATAATTTTCTGATGGACATGCTCACATGTTCGCTGTATAGAATTTGACGTATGATTCCGCAGTCCGCTGCCAGGAAAACCCTGCAGCGTGCTCAATGGATCGCTTAACCAGTTCCCAGTAGCCTCGAAATCCCCTGTCAAACTCGATCATGAGGTCTGCCATGCCGCCGAAATCATCCGGCTCGACATACAGGGCAGCATCACCACCGGCCTCAGTCAGAGAACTGTTCCTGCAGGTCACCACCGGCGTACCACAAGCCATGGACTCAAGGAGCGGCAGACCAAAACCCTCGTATTTAGATGGAAACCAGCTCAGTGTCGATGCAGTGTACAAAAGACGAAGCTGGTCATCATCGACATGTGAAAGCATACGAATCCGCCCGGATTGAATTTCCGGAGCAAACTCTTCAAGATACTCTGCCGGAGGATTTCCCCATACGAGAACCAGGTCGTGTTCCAATCGGCGCTGCAGCGCAAGCCTGAATGCACGCATGACAGCGATGGTATTTTTTCGCCCGCGATCGCAGGAAACCGAAACAAAAAAAGGACGATCGACAAAACCGCTCTTCCTGAGGGCAATAAAAGCATCCTTTTTGTCCGATGGATAGAAAATCCTGCCATTAACGCCCCAATACGCAACAGTTACTTTCTCCGGAGATACACCCATAAAAGTTACAATATCTTCCTTGGAACTTTTGGAACAGGTGATTATAGCTCTACAGGTTCTTGCAAGAGAAGGGTAGTGTTCACGGGCATAATCATGGCCGAGAAAATCCTCCGGATAGCTGAAAAACATGGCATCATGAATCGTCACGACAGTACGTGACGACTTGAAAACAGGTGCATAATTGTGAGGAACATGAAGCAAGTCATGCGGTGCCACCATATTCACAAGCGGAACCCTTTTATACATCCATTCCAGATGGTTCCCTGGCGGTATCGGCAGGTTGACGTGCCTGAAGCCATCTGGTCTCATGGCAAGCCGTCCCCTTATCGTTTGAGTGAATATCGTGAGGTCAAAAGGCAACTCAGCTAAACGGAGCAGTGCATTTGCCAACTCATAGGTAGTACGGCCTATACCTGGCAGATATAGGGAACCGGAACGGTAAACCATACTGTTACCGTCAATAACCAGCCTTTTTCTCATACCGGATTACGGTTTCTGCCCATACACTCCATCGACAAGACTGTTAGTCCAAATAATTGGCGAGATTTAAATATGCTGAATGGAGGTCTCTTTTAAGAGGTTCGACACTACTGCTCTTGTCCGTAACTCTCGAAAGGAAATAATCGATAGGCTCATTCCCGTCAACCTCTATCAACTCAAGATCTTTTTCCATCGCAGAGTAATAATCCCTGTACTTGTGATCATGACGTCGGGAGATATTCCGCCGTATCACATACATGATATTGGGAATTCCAAATGCATCAGCAGTAACCAAGCCATGTAAGGAAGAAGAAATCACGTTTTTGCATTGCTTGATGTCTCTGATGACATTTGCAGGTTTCCGCCGGACATCGATTATTGTTGCTCTCTCTCCGAATCTTTTTTTCCAGCGGCTCACAATCGAATCATTTATATCAACAAAATGAGGAACGATACCAAGTTCATATTTTTTAGGCTCCGGCTCCGGATAAACAACAGCAACAAGCAACCCTGGATCTCCAAGAAGAATATCCCCCCTAATACCAAGATTTTTCTTTGTGAGATATCCCCGAACCCCCTGTATCCTTGCTTTTTTGAATGTTTTGCATACATCATCCATACCAGCACCAAGTATTATTCCCGAAAAATCATCAGGTGTACTCTGCAACAATGTCCCAACGGACAAAAACTCGGCTTTTCTGACGTTTTTGATACTTGGCATATAATGCGAAAAAACCGGTGTAAATCGGTAATGCCTGAGCAATAGCGGCGTCAACTGATCACCGAAATTCGAATAAAGCCCCCAGTAAGCATAAACAATATTCCCTTGTATAGAACCTATACCCAAAGCAATTAGCTTCTGCGTTAATCTTGATATTTCCAGACAAGTCATTTTTTATATTAACGATCATTAGATGCTATCACTTTTTTGTATATCCCCATCAATTCAGCGACATGCTCCTTCATCGACCGAACAGATGACTTTCCTCTCAAGGCCATGCTTATGGCATCGACACGTCTGTCGACAAACAACTGCATCGAGCAGGTTAACGCAACCGGATTGTCCGGTTCGACAAGAAATCCGTTGCTGCCCTCCTGAATCTGCTGTTCCGCACCTCCGCATCGGGTAGCGATTACAGGCTTACCCATACTTAAGGCTTCAGCTATGTTCAACCCGAAAACCTCAAGACAAATCGTAGGATGGACCAACACATCGAGTTGTGAAATCAACGTGTCAGCAGATTCTTTCGTGACCTTTCCTTTCCAGATTATTCGTTTGTCGCTCGCATATTTCCTCATCAGCCTCCGCATGTAACGTTCTTCCGGCTTGTTGCCGGCCCCACCAATGATGTGAAGCTCCGTTTTCCCGGTTACTCCGGAAAAGGCTCGAAGCAACACATGCACTCCTTTGACGTACGATATCCGACCGAGAAAGAAAAAGCGTAACGGTGCATCAGAATCTTGTCTCGCAACTACAGCCTGTGATTGTACAACTTTGACAACGGTTATTCCATGAGGCACTATTTTTATTTTATCTTCCGGCGCCCCATTGCGGAACATGCTTTGAGCCATAGCTGCGGAAGGAGCAACAAGTAGAGAAGCCGAATGCACAATATCATTCCATCCATCCAGTTTTTCCCTTATGGAAAGCGCTGACGTCCCTACAGGCGTGACATAGTAGAGAAAAGGCATACGTCTCAATGCCGCCCCTAACGCAAGTCGTATCCTTAAGGGAAGTAGCCGCAACAACGGCCAGACACCCATCCCCCAGCGAATATTATTGTGCAGCACACATCTCAAACAGTCACTGTCATTTGCAGTGACAGAACAGATATCGTCGGCATGATTAAGCAGTGCACCAGCTGGACAGAGAATGCCCCCATGGTGTGCCGTCACGATAAAGGGAAGCCCTTCAGTCGCACATGCTTTTGCAAAAACCTCCTTCATGCCGTGAGCATGCACAATATCCGGTTTTATGTCCTTCAGCAGATCGGTGACCTCATTCTTTTCGGCAAACTCTTCTGAACATACTGTATGAACAGAGCACCCTTTGTAGAAAAGCTGTGAAACTGAACTATCGCCCGGGGTCGCTATTTGCAGATCTACACCCTGTTCGATCAATTCATCGACCAGCTGCCTGACATATACCTGCCCGCCCCCGTAATCCGAAAAAAAATCACCGGAAGCGACAATCAGTAGTCTCATGCCACCCCATCTTCTTTATTGATCACCGAACAATGCATCATAAAGCAACATCTTTGTATTCAGCAATTCTTTGAATAACACCCTCGGACAACTCCACGATGTAATCACACTTCTCGAGGGTAGAGAGTCGATGAGCAATAATCAGGACAGTGAGTTCTTTGCTGAGATCGTCAATAGCGTTCATTACAGATTTTTCCGTATGACTGTCCAGGGCGCTTGTAGCCTCATCAAATATGATAACATCAGCCTCTTTATAGAGTGCTCGGGCAATCCCGATCCTTTGGCGTTGTCCCCCGGACAGACGAACACCCCGCTCACCAACTGTAGTTTTGTATTTCTCTGGCAATGTCTCTATCAGTTCCGCGATCTGAGCCTGAGAAGCCGCCTTACGTACCCGGTCTTTATCAATCCGGTCTTTTGGAATGCCAAATGCTATATTTTCTTCAATAGAGCTGTCTGCAAGAAAAATTGACTGGGGAACATGGGCTATATGTACCTGCCATGCCCGACCGTTCTGTTTTGTTATTGACTGCCCATCTACTTCAATAACCCCTTCTGTTGGCTCAAGAAGCCCCATGAGTATATCGAGCAATGTGCTTTTTCCACTACCGGTTGTGCCGATAAAACCGATACGGCTGCCTTTGGGAATACTGAAATCGAGGTTTGTCAAAACCCTGGGAGCATCTGTTCCATAGCGAAATGAAAGACCTCTGAAACGTATCTCTTTTCTGAATGATAACGGCACAGGCTGAGGCTCATCAGCATATTCAGGCATTTGCTGATCAAGCAGCGACAGCGCATCATCGAGGGAGGCCTGATTACCCTGTATCCCTGCCCATGCTCCGTATATCTTCTGCAGAAGCGGAAGCATCCTCTGAGCACCGAGAGCAAGCAGTCCAAGAAGCGGAATCGCACTCACCAACCCACCCTCTTTCATTGAAAGAGAATACGACAACCCGGCAATCAACAGCATCCCGAGAGCTTCGACGACAAACCGTGGACTGTTGCTGAGAAAAGACACATTACCTTGTGAACGTCGCAATGGAAAAATGGATTTTCTGAAGATATTGCAGTACTCCTCCTGACTTCCATCAAGAAGGATATCACGAATACCTCCCATGGCCTCCTGAAGCAATCGTATCATCTGATTGCTCTCCTGCGCTATCAACTGACTGTGCTGCTGTAATCGGGAACGGGTTATTCCGATAACAAGTGCATATATCAATCCAAAACCGCCGAAAGCCATCAAAGCGATCAGTGGGTTCACTGACAGCATGACGAACAGTATCGAAACAAAGATAAGTGTGGAGCTTATAAGATCGAGAATATTGACGAACGCACTGATAACACTACCGGTCTTCGAAGATATTCCTGCAATCACATCACTGCTGTTGCGTCCGATGTGAACAGCGTAGGGCTGATACAAGGTATGACGATATACACTCATACTCAGATCGGCTACGGTCGCAAAGGATAACCGGGTACTGAACCACAGCATGAACAGACGCATCACGCCTGAAACAAGAGCCGCAAGGCCAAAAGCCACGGTCATCGGAAAAACAAGCTGATTCGGAGATGTTATGCCCAGAATATCAATGAAAAACTTCGCCCGATGATGTTCATAAATTGTTTCCGGCCTGGTCAGGGCAGAAAGAAACGGAAGCACAGCGCCAAGACTCAGTACTTCGGCAAAAGAGGCAAGAATCATCAGAATAAACAGAAGCAAAAACTGTATCCGTCTGCGTCTGCTGACATGGCGCCACAGGCTGTATAAAAGCTTTATGATACTCTGATTGGAATCCAAAGGAATACTCTCTTTAATAATTTTTATTTAACGGAATAAACTCATGCAGATGTCGCCTGTATCTTATAAGGAATATTCATTGTACACTTTTGAGACGCCCTCTTGCAGGGATATTGTGTATTTCCAACCCAGCGATTCAAGTTTGCTGACATCCAGCAGTTTTCTCGGAGTGCCATCAGGTTTCGAATCGTCAAAACAAACCTGCCCACGGAAACCAACAATATCCTGAATAAGAATTACAAGTTCCCTGATGGAAATATCCTCACCAGTTCCTATGTTGATATGCGTATTACGGACTTGAACCTTTCCTGATTGAAACATATCTCTGAAACAAAGATTCTCCATTATGTAAACACATGCATCCGCAAGATCATCACTGTGCAAAAACTCCCGCCGGGGAGAACCTGTCCCCCAGATAGTCACTTGATAGTTACCTGGAGAGCTGAGAGTAATACCATACTTGTCAAGAACATCGAGGATCTTTTCCCAGGGTGCTGAACCATCGACGCCATCAATCGGGTTTTTATCGAGATCGTACCTTACGGAGTCACTTTCACCGTCCATCAGGCATTTTCCAAGATGGAATTTTCTGAGAAGTGCAGGCAAAACGTGGGATGTAGCAAAATCGAAATTGTCTTTAGGGCCGTAAAGATTGGTGGGCATCACAGACAGAAAATTCATACCGTATTGCAGATTGTAGCTTTCACAGAGCTTTATACCGGATATTTTAGCGATCGCATACGGTTCATTGGTGTATTCGAGTTCACCGGTAAGCAGGCACTCCTCTGACATGGGCTGTGGTGCATATTTCGGATAGATGCAGGAGGAGCCAAGAAAAAGCAGATCTTTTACCCCGGCAAGATAGGAGCCATGAATGAGATTGGCTTCAATCTGAAGATTTTCATAGATGAACTGCGCCCGGTATGTGTCGTTTGCGGCGATCCCCCCTACTTTTGCCGCTGCCATAAAAATGTAATCCGGTCTTTCCGTCGAAAGAAATTCAAATACGGCTTTCTGGTCAAGAAGATTCAGTTCAGACCTGTCACGAACTATAAGTGCATTATAACCGGCATTCTCAAGTCGGCGTACTATTGCTGAACCAACAAGTCCTTTATGCCCTGCAACATAGATTTTCCTTATATCACTCATATAATTATAAAAGGACTTTTTTTCACATATTGAATTTCCGAATCAAAAACCGAAAATTACTTGTTCGTATCTGATTCAGAAGAAAGCAAAACATATTACCAATAGTAATATTTAGTCTGTAGATACTCAGCACAAAATAATACACAGGCCATCCCTTAAGATACTTTTGTACTTTTTCTGCCCTAAAAACACCACCTTTAATCAGATCGTCAATATCATGAACATATTGTTTATAAAATCCCTTGCCTCCCTGCAGTAAACACCCTGCAATCAAAATAAGTCCTTGCGATTTGAACCCGCACATGATCTCCTCATCAGTATAAAATCCTTCTTTTTCGAATAAACGATCAAGAAAAAGATAACAGCTAAAGGAATCCTGCAGTTTTGCAAGCGTCATGGTCCTTGTTGTCGAACTGGTATTTACTCGATACCCATGTACATTATTTTTACATCTTGTTATTTTTTTTGCATGCCAGACAAACTGATAGTGCAACAGCATATCCATCCCAACAAGCACGGGAAGATAGGTAATATCATACTCTCTTAATAGTTCTGCATTGTATAACTTTCCGTGATATAAAAAATCCATATACCAGACAGATTTCTCAAGGTAATCGTTTCTGGACATGGATGAAAAATCAGGCAAACCTATTTCTCCGCAGACAGCACCATCCATTGAGATGCGAAGTATATTTCCGACAACAATATCAGAATCGCTCCTTTTCGCATGATCCATCAGCTCCCGAAGAGCCCCGGGAAACAGAATATCATCACCATCGATAATGGTAAAATACTCTCCAGTCATCTCTTTCAGACCCAACTCCAGGCCTTCGCCGACAGAACTCACCGCTTTTCTGTTGTAGACCACCTTGATCCGCATATCCTGTTTTGCATAATCAAGTACGATCTTTTCGGTTAAATCCGAAGAAACCCCATTTATAACCGCAACGAGCTCAAAATCCTCATAATCCTGAGATAATATTGATTCAAAACAGTCTTTCAGGTACTTATCGGCATTATACAAAGTTGAAACTACAGATATTTTTGGCAAATCCTCGCTCATAAGCTTCACACCGTAGAGTTAATCAGCAGAAATTCACAACCATCCAGCCTGCGTCCTGTGTCTAATCGAAAAAAACACATACCTAACAGAGAATCCTTCAGGCTTCAAGAATGGATTCGTAGAGCCTCATGTACCGTCTTGACACAACATCCAAATCATACTCCCTGACAGCTTTTTGCCTGGCTTTTCGACACAAGTCATCATAGCCTGCATTATCACACAAAACCCATTTGATCCCTCTTGCCAAATCCTCAACGTCAAAAGGCTCTGCCAAATAGCCTGTTACTTTGTGATCAATCATATCTGGAAGCCCGCAAGCATTGAATGCAATCACAGGAGTCCCGCAAGCCAGAGCCTCTACTACCGTATTCGGAAGATTATCAATCCTTGAAGGAACAACAAGCACGTCCGCTGCACTGTAAAGAAGACATAAAGTCAAATCATCATACAGATGGCCAGTATATCTCACCTTGAATCCGGTATCAGAGGATTTTTCAGGGGCATGCTGACCAAAGACAATTAATTCCAGGCCTTTGATTTCACCAGCAAGCAGTTCAAGGGCTTTCAGTATTTTATCATAACCTTTAATTGGATTCTTACTGCCGCCATTTGCCCCGAAAAGTAAAAAAGGAATATCCTGCGGAAAATTAAAAATTTTACGTGCTAAAGCTTTTTCAACAGGTCTCCATAAAGTCGTATCAATCGGATTTGGAATGACACTCACTGGCCATCCTGCCATCAGCTTGCTCTCCTGCACACATTTCCCCAACCATTTACTTGGGGTCACTATATGGATAGGCTCCTTCCATGCCTTCTGTTTTCTGGACCATGCCCAGCGATTCAGATCGAATCCTGATTCATTCGAAGGTCTGTTATGATGATAATAGCCCTCTCTCCAGCGAAAATCCTCAGTATAATGCTCGGCACCACAGAACGCCCACATATCGTGCAGCGTCCAAAGCAGCGGTTTTTTTATTTTGGCGATATCTTCAATGGACATCATTTCATAGATCCAATGCATATGCACAACATCGCATTCAGAATTGTTGAGCAAACCCGGCCAGTCCGAAACAACATATGACGCAGAGTAGGGGGTATCGGATGAAGAGTGGAAAAAACAGTTGGGCAACCCCGCAAAGAGCGTCCTTGCCTTATTGAAAAGCCTTGCCGGAGTGGATCTGTCGGGCACACAAACACTCCAGTCATCGGTGTTCGACTGATTGACATACATCCGTGATTCGAAACCGCTACTCATCAATGAACGGTGGATACGGTATGCCGCCCGCGCTCCCCCGGTATAGTGGTCTGTATGATTAAGTTGGCAGATTTTCATAGTGTACCGGTTATCAAACATTCAAACCCAAATCATTTTTCCCCGCGTCGGTACTTCTGAGATTGCCCGGTTTCATAAGTACCTTCACTGGAATACTCTGACAAGGCCTGGACGATGAAAGCCGCTTTTCCCCTTTACAAGATTACCCCCCCCTTTTAAAAGCCACGTTTCTTTACCTTCTCCCAATCAGCCCTGGCCATAAGCCCCACAAGCTCATCAAACTTGATTTCAGGCTCCCACCCGAGTTTTTCCTTGGCTTTTGCAGGATTACCGATAAGCAGATCCACTTCTGTAGGACGATAATACTCGGGATCGATTGCAACCAGCACCTTGCCTGTTCTGCGATCAACCCCTTTTTCGTCAGCACCAGAGCCCTGCCAGTCGATATCGATATCGAGCTCCCTGAAAGCGTGATCGGCGAATTCCCTCACCGTATGGGTTTCTCCGGTAGCCAGCACATAATCGTCGGGCTCCGGCAGCTGCAGCATGCGCCACATGCCTTCGACAAATTCAGGAGCATAGCCCCAGTCGCGTTTGGCATTCAGATTGCCGAGCATGAGTTGCTCCTGCAGGCCAGCCTTGATCCTTGCGGCTGCACGGGTGATCTTGCGCGTAACGAAGGTTTCTCCCCTCCTTGGGGACTCATGGTTGAACAGGATTCCATTACAGGCATAGAGGCCGTATGCCTCACGGTAATTCACCATAATCCAGTAACCATAAAGTTTGGCAACACCGTAAGGAGAACGGGGATAAAAAGGAGTTTTCTCGGTTTGGGGCACCTCCTGTACCTTGCCGAACAATTCGCTGGTCGATGCCTGGTAAAAGCGTGTGCTGATACGAGTCTCCCTTATGGCATCAAGAAAACGCAAGGTACCAAGCGCATCAACCTGGGCAGTATAGTCGGGCATATCAAACGACACCTTGACGTGGCTCTGCGCAGCAAGGTTGTAAATTTCATCCGGATGAATCTTCTCGAGAAGACGGTTCAGATTGCTTGCATCAGTAAGATCGCCATGGTGAAAAAAAAAACGGTCGGCAGCCTGAGCATCATTGATAATATGATCTATCCTGCCGGTGTTGAAGCTGCTGCTCCGGCGCACGATACCGTGCACTTCGTAGTTTTTCGCCAGCAAAAGCTCGGCAAGGTATGAACCGTCCTGTCCGGTAATACCGGTAATAAGAGCTCTCTTCATGGTTTGGAATTATGGGGTATTATGCTATACACAAGAAAAATATTTCTGTTTACCTATAAGTGTTGACGAAAAACCCTCAGCTATTCAAGCATCGCCTCTTTTCAGGTAACCAATTTTTCGGATTGAGTCGATAACAGAAAAAAGCCCCATCCTTGATGATGATGAGACAAAGTAATAGATGAACCAGCAGAGGAATATGCCGAACAGCATGTAATCCGGAACACGCATAATTGTGCCGATTATTGCCAACGAAGAAAATAATACCGAAAGAGACATGATGATGATCACAACACCGGCGTGCCCAAATCCCATGTCCCTCAGAATGTGATGAAAATGGGTTTTATCCGGTTCGAACGGGCTTTTTCCTCGCATCATGCGTTTTACCATAACGGCCAGCGTATCCGTAACAGGGATGGAGAGCACCAGCAGAGAGGCTACCGGAGATACGATACTGCCCGGTTTCTGGGTAAGTTCGATAGCAAAGAAGGCAAGCACGAAGCCGATCGTCATACTCCCGGCGTCGCCCATAAACAGCTTGGAGGGGTACCAGTTGAAACGGAGAAAGGCTGCAATTGCCCCAACAAAGGCAAGACTGAGCAGCATAAAAGCGCTCATATCATTCAGCCAGGCCAGCACCGCAAATGCAGTAAATGAAGCCAATGATGTGGTTCCGGCAAGCCCGTCAAGTCCATCGATCATATTGATTGCGTTGATGACACCAAGGATGCAGAAAATAGTGACCGGAAACATGACCAATCCCGTTTCAATCGGCCCTAAACCTACAAGATTACCGAAACTGTTCAGACGCATACCGGGAAAATAGTATATCGTGATTATCGATGCGGTAATCTGCACAACAAAGCGCCATTTGAAGCTGATATCAAAACGATCGTCAAGAACCCCCACACCGAGAATGAGCAGAATAGATATCATAAAGCTCATGTATTTCACAACCGGAAAGAACAGAAGCATTGCCACAAGCACTCCGGCAATAATACCCAGTCCGCCAACCAGCGGTTTGGCGACATCATGGACCTTCCTGTTATTGTCCGGGATATCCAGCAATTTGAGCTTGGAGGCAGACGCGGCAAGACCGAGAATGGAAAGATGGGCAACGAAAAGAGCGACTGCGTAAATGCGCACATGCTCCATGGATCTAGTCAGAAAACTCACCCAGTATTGCTCATCAGTCGAGCCGAAGGCAAACTGGCCTACTGCAGACAATCCCGCAAGAAAAACACCCAGAAGTAATATAAGAAGATAATGCAACATGGGGAATACTCTTTACGGGTTGTGGATCCTGACTTATATGAGCGGCAAAAATCATACCAAAAAAAACAAAATCCAGAAAACCTAATGCTGGCAATATGCTCGCCACAAAGTAATTACCTGCGTGCTTTTCCATAATTCATCCATACTGAGACACGGTATCAATATGATACAATATAATGCCTCATTTCAAGACAACCAAATAAGATGCTCTATCCGAATCGACTAAAAAAAAGCAATGACCGCTTGCGCGGCCATTGCCCAATGAGTGATGAAATGCAAACACCATACCGAATAACTCTTCCTACTTCATCATGTCTTTTCCAAGAACAATTGCAATTCCCAGAGCAAGACCAGCGCCAAGGCCAATCAGCAAGTTCTGAAAAAAGTTAGGATATTCTGTACCTTCAGGAACTAATGCCGGCTTGAGAATGATAACACGACCAGCATTCGAGGCTACTTTTATTCTTGCCTCGTCAAGTTTTTCTTTCAGGAATGCGTAGGTCTTGTTTGCAACCTGAAGATCAAGCTGCAGCTTGGCATAGGTTATCTGCTTGTCAGGCAATTGGTTAAGTTTGGCCTGATAGTAGTTCTTCAGCTTCAGGTACTCACCAGCACTATTGTCAAGTTCGGCCAGCTTGACATTCATCTGCATTTTTGACGCTACAAGATCAAAGCGGTACTTCTGAGCATCACTTGAATTGGCCAGTTCCCCGGCAATTTTCTTTCGCGTAATCTGATCATACTGGGCTTTTGCATAATTGAGTTGGCTGAAAGCAGCTTTCACACCCTCATCCTGCATGCCTTTCTCGAGTGCAAGCGCAATGTATGCGTTTTCCTGTGTCCTGATATTTTCACGCATCGAACGCAGCTGGACAGTTATATTCTGCGATACATTCCGCGAGAAAACACGCTCCTCATCTGAAAGGCGCTGATCGATGTACGCAAGCTGTTTCCTCAGAATATCATACTGCACCCGGTTGGCGTTGTATTGGGCTTCCGCGTCGGTATAGGAGCCCTGCAGATCGCCCACGTTTCCGCTCGCATCATACACCTGTCGATTTTTCATAAAATCGGTCATCGCATTTTCGATATCGGAAACTTTCTTTTGCTGCTGTTCAATCTGCTCTTCTATAGTTCGGCTTACCGACAGGTCCTGAGCAGCATTCCACTCCCCGTCCTTCAGGCGATATGCCTCGCAGGCAGTATTTGCCAATAAGGCGGCCTCTTCAGGATATGAACTGGAAGCCGATACTTCGATCAGGTTGGTATTCCGTATATGCTCCGCTTTCACACGTCCCTGAAAAGATTGCGCATACTTCCTGATATTGCTGTCGATATCGGATCGGGATACGACGACATCAGGCTGAGCGTTTTTCTGTCCCTGTTGACGGGTACCGAACAGCTCAAGATTCTTGTACTTGCCGCTGTCGAGAAGCATGGCAACCGCAGCCTCGGCAAGAGGATACGACTTGAAAAGTTCGACATCCGTTTCAAGTGATATTGGTTCTCCGGCCCTTGCTCGGTCTAAAAAATGCTCCTTTTCCGGAGACTTTACCATAATGGTAGCTCCCGCCCTGTAGACCGGAGTTGCAAGATAGTACTGCGCAAGAGCGATAGAGACAACCAGCAACAGAGATACGAGAATGATAAATTTACCCTGCCAGATCTTCAGAAGCAGTTCTCGCGTATTATGTTGTGGCGTTGCTGTATTGTTCAAGTCTACCATGAGCAGTTCTCCTATTAATGTATAAGCCTCAAACAGAAAAAAAGAGGTTGTTAAATATGACTATCAATCCGAAAGTAAAGCGTAAATACTTGCACTAAGACTAATTACGCCCAATAAACCAAGCAAGTTGAGTGAATTACTCTTAGGTACGACAACTGTATCATTCGGCTGCATTGCAAGAAGCATTGAACGGTCGCCCTCTTTAGCATATTTGTCCAGGTTGACCTGATAGGTCGTCTTGCCATTCTCGTCAGGCATTGCACGATTGATGCGAATTTTTTTCAGGTTTGCATCTTCTCTCGGGCCACCTGCAAGTGAAATAAGCAATGCAATATCCGCACCCTCGGGTACAATTACCTGTCCGGGACGGTTTACATTGCCCCAGACATTCACGTTCATGAGAATATTTCCATAACTGTCGGTAAAATAACCACCGGTCTGGTAAGCGGAAATCGATGCTGCTGCATCCCTGCCACTAACGGCTGCAGGTGCAGCAGTGCCTGGAGTAGACCCTATTGGAGAACCTGCCGAGTCAAAGGGAGATGCCGCAAATGCCTGAATGGTCATCACTGGCATTAACAGAACCTGAATGATGAGAATACTCGATACGATACGTTTCAGTACTATTTTCATAAATCCACCCCTCTTTTTTTACAATAAACAAGTTATGTATTGAACAGCTAATTATGCCAGTACCTCTATCTGATAACTTCCATTTACCATCTGTAGATGAAAAAGCAGGAGTATCTGAAAAAAACGCTTCACACAGCAAATATCCATCAATTATCATGCCAAAACACAGACACTTACATGATGCGCCATAACATCCAGCAGCAATAACGTGTGATCCTGAGTTATGAAGACTAAAATAAAAAAACCACAAATCTATCGTCTCATAAAACAAACCTTTGCCTCAAAATGGTACGCCGTAAATTCAATGTAAGCAAGTATACGCAAGGCGACTCAGTATACCAAACTAAATGTAATCACGCATTCTGTTTTATTGCCCTAAAAACATGTGAATATGGTGTGAAAAATCAAGAAGTCAGATCAAATACTGCCATTTTACTTATAAGAACAGAATATTTCACTTTAGCTATTCAGAAAAAGCGGCACATAGCTACCTGCGAATGGGGCCATTTTCGTCACAGACACAACACTGAAAAACCGGAATGAAACACAGCGCAAAACACGCTTCGTTCGAAATGGATTCATATCGGATGGCACACAGCAGTATAATAAACAAAAATTTATACAGGAAAAAACAGGCGGCTTTCGCGTAGACCGTCAATCATGAACTGGACGGCAAGCGAGCAAAGCACAATGCCGACGGTACGGCTTACGACATGCAGGCCGGTAACCCCGAGCAACTTCCGAATCCCGGCAGCCATCATCAGAAAAAACAGGGTAAGCAGCAAGACAACAAGCAGCGCTGCCAAAACAGCCGACTGCTGCAACAGATCTCCACCGGTATCGGCCATCAATAAAACCGCGGCACTCATGGAGGCCGGACCTGCAATCAGTGGCATCGCAAGAGGAAACACAGACAGGTCGCTTTTCTGCAGGGCTTCAAGCGTCTCCTCCTCGGACGAACGTGAACCTCCGACCTGGTTGCCGAACACCATACTGATTGCGAACAGCAGCAGCAGAATGCCCCCTGCAATACGCAATGCCGCAAGCAAGATTCCGAGATAATCGAGAAGCGAGGTTCCAAAAAAAGCGAAGAAAAGCAGAATACCTGCACCAGGCAGTGTCCCTTTCATTGCGGTTGTTCTTCTCTCAACCGCGGAATTATAGGGAGTAAGCGCCGCAAAGAGGGCCGCAAGGTCAAGCGGCCCGATGGTTGCAAAAAACGTTGCAAATGCTATAGCGGCCGAGCATACTGTTCACCACTTCAATATCCATAACTCCGCCCTGACTGGCTGACGTGACAGCCTGATAGTCAGATGGCCGGAACTTCCTCCCCTGTCTCCCGACTACTGCCTACTGGCTTCTGCCTACTGATTCAATACCTCCAGTGACCTTCTATCCATCTTCCCCTCGGACCATAATGACCTGGAACCCATACTCCTCCTTTCCGGGAGGGCGGAATACGGTACCAGCGCTCCTTCTGCCATTTACCGTAACGGTCATAATGACCGGGAATCCACTCCCTGTCGGTACGTGACGGACCGGTATATTTCCAGTGGCCGTAAATCACAACGCCGTCATAGGTACGGTACTCGGGTACCCATACATAGTTCGATCGCGCTCCCGGAGGCCCGTAAGTCGCTACACAGGATGCGAGAGGAAGGGAAAGAGCACCGCAGAGCAGCACCGTCTGTACCGCTTTCAACCGTTTTTTCATAGCACACCTCCTTATTCATGGTTCATAGCATCATAACACCGGAAAACAAAAAAAAATCCCCAAAAAAAGAAAGAAAGTCTGAACGATCCGGACGCGAATTTCACCGAACCTGAACGAACGACATATCGATACAGCCGCGACAAACACAACAAGCCGTTTTATAATATGGCTACCCTCTGTTCCAACCGAATGCAATCCCTGCAGAGCCGGGAAAATACCAACGTCAGCTCCTCTCTTTAAAATCGCCAAGGAAATGACTTATTAACAAAAAGCCGTACCCCAAACAGAAAAGGCTGTCTCAGCTTTTCTTCCGAGACAGCCTCCGTATACCGGCCAAAGCCGGATGCAACCCGGCGAAACGCAAAATCCCGCATTGCAGAAAGCCGCCATGCTCAAGGCAAACCGCCCCCTACAGCAACACCAGGCGCTCCATCAGTATGGCCGCTGAAACAGAAGCGTTGAGCGATTCGACACGGGGAGTCTCCCCGGCATGAGGTATTTTCACGAGCCTGTGCGAAAGGGCTTGCACCGCAGGGCTGACGCCGTTGGCTTCGTTGCCGATAACCAGCACCTGCTTTTCCGGCCAGGAAGTGAACTCCCGGAAATCGCGTCCGTCCAGCGAAGATGCGACAATAGAGAAACCCTCATCGGCAAGCCTCCGCAATTCCGTCTCAAGAGAGGCAACTCCGTAATGCGAAAGAGCGAAGATGCTTCCCGCCGAAGAGCGCACCGCCTTCGGGTTGTAGCGGTCGGCCGTGCCTGTGCTGCAGATAAGTGCATGGGCACCGAACCAGGCTGCGGTTCTCAGAATAGTGCCCACGTTGCCGGGGTCCTGCACATCATCGAGCGCAACAAGAAAGGAGTTGCCTTCGGCACCGAAGGAATCAAATCCTGCCGCCGGTTGCTGGCGGAACACACCTATTATTCCCGACGGCGTTGCTGTCCCGGAAAGACGGGCACACTCTTTGCGGGTAAGCGTAAAAACCTTTCCGGGAAAACTGCGACCGAAAGCGGCAGCCTCCGGCTCTCCTTCCCTGAAAAGCAGGGCCTGCAGCATATCCCCTTCAGGAACACTGCCGCACAGCTCCCTGACCGTTCGAAGCCCTTCGGCGAGAAAAAGCCCTTCGCCATCCCGATGCTTCTTCTGCTGCAGCTTGCAGTAAAGCTTGAACTTGGCCCCGCCGAGGGGCTGCACGTCCGGCTGCTTCACGGACGGGCTCCGGGCTTTTTAAGCTTCGCAAGAATGGCTTTCGGATCGTGGGACCAGTCGGTCGGGGGAGCACTGCTGCCCTGAGACAATCCGGCGATATCGAGGTCAACGGAAAATCCGTCATCTCCGTCATCGTCTGAACGCTCCCTTGAAGTCATACAGCGATTGATGTAATCGTCGAAACTGCCTCGATCGAGCGCGAAAGCCTTGATGGTATCGTCGAGCGAACGACTCACGCTCTCGCGGATTTCCTCCTTTTCCCCGCATGCCATCAGACGGATCTTCTCCAGCACCTCCACCCGGCTCACGCCGCTGATACCGGCTTTTCCGGCAAGATCCTGAAACGCCTTCTCATCGAACCGTTCGATTGCCTCATGCAGCTTTTCAAGCCCTCCGAACAGGTCGGCATGCGCCCTGATGGCCTGTTCGAGCGGCATCCCGGAAGAAGATGGATTCGATTTTCCTGCCTGCGGTTTGGCCTGCCTGCCTTGCAGGAATTCCTCATCCACATCGTAACCTGCAAGAAGATCCTTCATACCCTCTTCCTGAAACGCCCGTGCCCTGCGCATGGAAACCGATTCAATGGCCGAGCCGTCACTCCCACGCATCATGCCTCCGGCAAAGAGCATGCCGCAGAGCGCGACATACACGAAAAACGCGAGCAGCATCAAGCCCGTATCAATGCCGCCGAAAGCTGCAACGGCAAGCTCTGCGGCAAGCAAGGCTGCCGAAAGAGCGAATAGAAGTTTCCCTGTCAGGCGTTCGTCCATAGACCGTTTTCCTTGTTTTCGGTTCTCCGTAATGCAAACAATGTACATGATATGCAGGAAAATAACACAACCTCACCGGAAAGGGGCTACCGGTTCCCGCGATGCGAGGAACGCACGCGGTAAAGCCGCCCGGTAAACCCGCCCCCGGTTTCGAACGATCGCGCAAGCGACTGAATCTGCCGATCAAGTAACGTGCAGGCCACTGCAACGAGCGTAAGTGCCGCGTTGGCAGAAATTTCCGTAAGAGTGGACGAGGTAGACTTTGTAGACTGCGTGGACGATTCTTGTCCACCTTGATCAGAATTAAACTCCTCCTTCACCCACAGTGCTATTTCATCAGCAGTCGAACAGCGCCGATCGACGAGGCGCTGCCTTCGGGAATCGCTGCGATGCCAGAGAGGCAGGCTCCGCTGCCGGAGAAAATCCTCGTAATCAAGCCTTAACTCGTCGAGGCTGGCCGGGCCACACTGGTCAGTTTCAGTTCCGTTTTCTTCGACGTACCCGAAGCCGAGCTGCCCTCCGCAATATTCTGCACCCCGGAACGCGCAGCCTGCACCATCTGGTAGTGCGTGCGGCTTTTCCTGTCGATGAAACGGTCGCAAAAACGAACGGTCACATCGTAAACAAGCTGCGCCACCTGAAAACCCTTCAGATTCCGGTAGCCGCCATGTTTAGGAATCAGGGGTTCAGAGCTCATCAGCAGAAAAAATTTTTTTGACCTGGTGGACGAAGAGAAATAGTCTTGTCCACCAGGTCCACAACGTCCACTTCTTACTCCTCAAAAGTTACAATAACCCCGATCATTTTGCTATTATCCCCTAAAATTCAAAGCCACAGCATGCAGAACAACGCCATAGAACTCATCTCCCCTGCAGGAGACTGGACCTGCCTTCGCACTGCCCTGCAGGCCGGCGCAGATGCCGTCTACTTCGGCGCCGAAGGGTACAACATGCGCGCATCGAGCAGAAGTTTCATCCCCGGGGACTTCCCTGAGGTCGCGGCTGCCTGCCGCGAACATGAAGCGAAGGCGTACCTGGCGCTGAACACGCTTGTATACGATGATGAACTCGAAGCGGTGCGAAAGACCGTAGCCGCAGCTAAAACAGCCGGAATCGATGCGGTGATCTGCTGGGACATGGCGGTGATCGAGGCCTGCCGAACAGAGGCAATGCCCTTCCACCTCTCCACCCAGGCTTCAATCAGCAACTACGCTGCCGTAAAGCACTACGCAGCTCTCGGGGCCGGAATGATCGTCCTCGCGCGCGAGCTCAGGCTCGAACAGTTAAAAGCCATTACCGATGCCATAAAAAGGGATAAGCTGCCGGTAAAGATCGAGTGTTTCGTGCATGGCGCCATGTGCGTTGCCGTGTCGGGACGGTGCTTCATGTCACAGGATCTCTTCGGCAAGTCGGCCAACCGTGGAGAGTGCCTGCAGCCTTGCCGTCGCAAGTACCGCGTTACCGATACGGACGAGAAGTTCGAACTCGACCTCGGCGAGGATTACGTGATGAGCCCGAAAGATCTCTGTGCCATAGAATTCATCGACGAACTTGCCGAAGCCGGCATAACCGGGTTCAAGATAGAAGGCCGCAACCGCAGCCCGGAGTATGTGCAACTCGCTACGGCGTCCTACCGCAGGGCCATCGATGCCTTTCTTGCGGAAGAAAACACGACCGAAGGCAGGCTCAGGTTCAGGAAAACAGCGAAAACGCTTAAGGCGGATCTCGCGAAGGCCTACAACCGGGGATTCTCCGAAGGATTCTATTTCGGGCAGCCGTTCGATGCCTGGGCGAAACGGTACGGCTCTCTCGGCACCGAAAAGAAAACCTATATCGGCATCGTTCAGAAATACTACCCGAAAGCAGGAGTAGCGGAAATCCTGATCCATGCGCGAGGTTTAACCGCCGGCGAAACCCTCTCGATCCAGGGAACGGAAACCGGACTGGTGCGTTTCGATGACGCGCGGTTCTACTGTAACGAAGCGCCTGCCGAACGGGCAGGAAAAGGCGATCTCGTCACCCTGAAATGCGAGCGCGTCCGCAAGGGCGACAAGGTGTATGTTATTGAATAGATGTGAGCGGTAAGCAATGGGCAGGAAGTAGGTAGCTCCGCAGGAGCGGCATGTCGGTAGCTCGGGGTGCAACCCCGGGATAGGGCTTCACCCCACACAATGGGTTTTTCGTCCCTTTCGTCCTTTATGTCCTTTTTCCGAAAACCGCAAGTACACCTTGCTTTGCCGGACTGCTTTTCCTTAACTTGCTGTAAAACCTCCTGAAAGCGAAACGCCACAAGCATTGTTCAGGCAAACGGTAACCAGAGGAGCCGGGAACCATGATCTACAAAGTCATTGCCAAGCCGGAGTTCAGGAAGTTCATCGACGCACTCGTCAGAGAGAATACCTCCTTCGGGCCTCGCCAGGTGGACACGGCAGCCAATGGAAACCCCATATACCAGTTCATGCCGGTCTCTTCGGTCGAGGAAATCGAGTTCGATTACACGGCCACAGCCTCGTCTGCCAAACATTTTTTTCTGCCCTTCCGCGAAGAGCTTTCACGGTTCTCGTTCAACGACAGCGACTTTAAACAGCATATCGCCTACGAAGCCGAACCGGTAGTGCTGATCGGCCTGAGAGCGTGCGACATCAGTGCACTGAACATCCTCGACGACGTGCTGCTCAACGGCCACTACCCCTCGCCCTACTATCTGGCAAAACGCAAGAACACCTTCGTGATCGGCATGGACCATCTGCCGCTTCCAGACTGTTTCTGCAAATCGCTTGCCCACCATACGGTTTCAACCGGCTTCAACCTCTTCTGCTCCGACATAGGCGAGAAATACTACCTTTCGATCAACTCATCGAAAGCGTTCACCTATCTCAAGGAGTTTCAGACCGAAGAGCCTTCCTACGAAGACAACTGCCTCCTGACCGAGCGCCGCAAGCTTATCAGCCGCAGCTTTCAGACCGAGGTTGACGTCACCAGCCTGCCGAGCATTCTCGACATCGAGTTCGACTCGCCTGTCTGGGAGAAATGGGGAGCGAAATGCCTGAACTGCGGCACCTGCGCCATGGTCTGCCCCTCCTGCTACTGTTATTCGGTGGAAGAGCGCTTCGACATCGATCTGAAAGGAGCGTCGAGAAACAGGAAACTCTACTCCTGCAATCTGGTCGATTTCGCAGTGGTAGCCGGAGGACACAACTTCCGCCCGAAAAACGGCGACCGCCTGAAATACCGCTACTACCACCAGCACCGGGGTTTTGCCGAAAACGCGAATCAGCAGATCTGCGTCGGCTGCAACCGGTGCGGCAGGGCATGCCTTGCCGGCATCAACCCGAAAGATGTGATCAACGACCTCAGAATGGAGAAAGAATCATGCATGATATGCGTTTCGCAATCCCCCGCCAGGACCTGAATCGCGAAGCGTTCGCATCGTCGATACCCGAGTTCAACAGACGATCGGACCTCATGAAAACCGATATGGGGTACAAGTGCCGCATAACCAACGTCGTTAACCTGACCGATCAGGAAAAACTGTTTCAGCTCCGAATCGTCGAACCGCAGGAACGCCGCATTTTCCGGTTCAAACCCGGCCAGTTCATCATGCTCGAACTGCCCGGATACGGCGACGTGCCGATCTCCATATCGAGCGCCAGCAGCAACCACGAGTTTCTGGAGCTCTGCATCCGCAAGGCCGGACATGTAACCTCGGCGCTCTTCAGAACCGACCCCGGCATGCATGTTGCAATCCGCGGCCCCTTCGGATCCTCGTTTCCCATGGATGAGATGGCTGGCCACCATGTGCTGCTCGTCGCCGGCGGCCTCGGCATCGCGCCGCTTCGCGCTCCGCTCTTCTGGATCAACGAGCATCGCGACCGGTTCCGGGATGTCCACCTGCTCTATGGCGCCAAAGAACCCTCGCAGCTCCTTTTTTCCTACCAGTTCGACGAGTGGCAAACCATCAGCCATATCCGGCTGCACACCATCGTCGAGCATGCGGATGCCGAATGGAAAGGAAGTACCGGCATGATAACCGAACTCTTCCGGGATATCAGCATCGACGCGAAGAACACCTATGCAATCGTATGTGGCCCTCCGGTCATGTTCAAGTTCGTCTGCAGCTATCTCGACCGGCTCGGCATACCCATGAACCGGATGTTCGTTTCTCTCGAACGGAGGATGCACTGCGGGATGGGCAAGTGCTGCCGCTGCATGGTGGGTTCGACCTTTACCTGCATCGACGGACCGGTATTCGACTACTGGTCGGTCATGAACCTCAAAGAGGCCATTTGATCCCGTTGCCGTATGAAAAACCCTGTCTACACATTCGAAAAACTGAAATTCGCCTCGTTCGAATTCACCTGCTGCGAAGGGTGCCAGCTGCAGCTTGCCAACCGGGAAGCGTCGCTCGATGCATTTTTCAGCCTGCTCGACGTCAGAACGTTCAGGGAGATCTCTTCGGAAAAACATGACGACTACGATATCGCGTTCGTGGAGGGCAGCATCAGCCGAAGCGACGAGATCGAGCGGCTGCAGGTCATACGGAAACAGGCGAAAATACTTGTGGCGTTCGGAACCTGCGCCTGCTTCGGCGGGGTCAACAGCCTGAAAAACCGCTTTTCCACTGAAGAGTGCATTGCGGAGGTATACGACGGCCAACCGATTGAAACCCTGCCGATACGCAAAATAAGCGACATCGTCCAGGTGGATCTCTCCATCCCCGGATGCCCTGTAGCGAAGGAGGAGGTAGAGCGGATCGTCGTAAGCCTGGCGACGGGGTCGCTCGTCACCCTGCCGAAGTATCCGGTCTGCGTGGAGTGCAAGGAGCAGCTCAACACCTGCATGTTCGACCTCGGTGAAATCTGCCTCGGTTCGATCACGAGAGCAGGCTGCAATGCCGTCTGCACCTCCGGCAAGACCCCCTGCCTCGGATGCCGCGGTCATGCCGACGACATCAATTTTCCCGCCTTCATGGAACTGGTGAAAGAGCGAGGACTCAGCGTAAGCGACCTTCAGGAAAAACTCGGATTCTACAATGCATTCGAAGCTTACCGCGACGATGAAACTTGACTGTTCGATCGACATACGACATCTGACCAGAGTCGAAGGCCACGGAAACATCCATATCCGTGTGGAAAACGGCATGCTTATGGAGGCCCGCTGGGATGTAGTGGAAACGCCGAGATTTTTCGAGGTCATGGTGAAAGGCATGAGCGCCGAGCGTGTGCCGTTCCTCACCTCGCGCATCTGCGGCATCTGCTCGATCAGCCACGCACTTGCAAGCATCCGCTCTCTCGAACGCGCCATGCAGGTGACACCGCCTCCCGCAGCCGAAACCGTAAGGCTGCTGGCCATGCACGGCGAAACCCTGCAAAGCCACGCCCTGCACCTCTTCTTTCTTGCCGCGCCCGATTTCGCGGGTATGCCGAGCGTCTTGCCGCTCATGCAGTCGCATCCGGAGCTCGTGAAAGCAGGCCTCGGACTCAAGGAGCTCGGCAACGAAATCAGCGCCGTCACGGCGGGCCGATGCACCCATCCGGTCAGCCTCGTTGTTGGTGGGCTCAGCAAGGCGCCAGACAAAATCAGGCTGCAGCAGTTGCTCGGCATGATTGGCGAACGGAAAGCCGCGCTCGACATCGCCTGCGACTTCTTCGGCACTCTCGACATTCCCCGATTCGAACGTGAAACCGAATTCATTTCGCTCCATAACGGCGCTACCTACCCATTCATCGGTGGAGATCTCCGCTCCACCGACGAAGTCCTGCGGGATGAAAACGACTACCTCCTGATGACCAACGAGTACCTTGCGGAGTCCTCCACGTCCAAATTCACCCGCTGCAGCCGGGAATCGTCAGCAGCAGGCGCGCTCGCCCGCTTCAACAACAACAGCGAATTCCTGCACCCCGAAGCGAAAAAAGCAGCGGAAAGTCTGGCTCTCAGGCCGGTCTCGCACAACCCCTTCACGTGCAACATCGCGCAGCTCGTTGAATGTGTGCACATCCTCAACGACGCTGAAGCGATCATCGGGAAATTGCTCGACATGGATCTGCGGGAGATACGCACGCCGTTCACCCCGAAAGCGGGCAGGGCGACAGGAGCCGTTGAAGCGCCCCGAGGCATTCTCTACCACCATATGGAAACCGATGAGGAAGGCAAGGTAGTGAAAGCCGACTGCATCATTCCCACCACGCAGAACAACGCCAACATCCACTACGATCTCGGCGCCCTTGCCCGGCAGGCGCTCGAAGAGGGAAAAAACGACCGGGAGATCGAAAAGCTCGCAACCATGCTGGTGCGCTCTTACGACCCCTGCATCTCATGCTCGGTGCATTAGTGGGTTTTGTCAGAACCCGAAGCGCTTCAGCATCATGCCGGTCAGTTCGGCAAGTTTCTTTCTGGCCCCAGGATCTCCGGCGACCGGTGAGTGGCGTGCAGGCCGGAGGTTCTCGAAATACTCGCCGCGCCATCTGCCTTGATCCTTGCATGCTCATCACACTTTTTAGAGGTTCTCCAAAAAACTATACTATTTATCTGCACCTCCTGAATATTTCATCAGAACGATTGGCTTATGTATTACGATTCGTATATTCCGGTAAATTGCCGTACAAAACAAGAGCCATCATGAAAACGAACGTAAAAGAACAAGGTAAAACCGCCACTCCAAAATCATCCGATACCGGAACAAG
Source organism: Chlorobium sp. (assembly GCF_021740465.1). GTDB lineage: Bacteria > Bacteroidota > Chlorobiia > Chlorobiales > Chlorobiaceae > Chlorobium. The sequence goes on from NZ_JAIOZR010000014.1 coordinate 30,747, forward strand.
GCAGTCAAAGAGCATGAGTGGGGCAGCAAAAACAAACAAGAGTGTCGGCACTCTCAAGTCTGCTGCCCGGAAAGATGCAAAGCAAAGCAGTGAGAGCAAAGCCCGTCTTGAAGCGAGAATCTCCAGGGCAACCCATACCCGGATAAAACTTGCTTCTGACATTCAGGGAAGAACAGTAACCGATTTTGTCGTACATGCCGCTCTCGAAGCTGCCACAAAGACAATAGAAGAGAATTTTGTTGTTCAGTTGTCAATGGAGGGACAAGAGGCTTTTGCCGAAGCCCTGCTGAATCCACCGGAACCAAATGACGCTCTTCGACGTGCTTTCGAAAGGCATTCGGCACTTACAGGAAAGAACGACTGACCGGTCATCACTGCATATGAATGTCCCCCGATTCTCGATCATCCCCTTCAACCGCGAACATCAGAAATCCGGATTCTGCAGCGGTTCAAGCCTGCTTGACCGATATTTTTCCGAACGAGTCGGTCAGGATGTGAGAAGGAATCTCACGAAGTGCTTTGTGGCGATCGATAACCGTCACGAGAGAATTGCAGGTTACTACACACTTTCAGCAGCCCAGATCCCGTTGCTGCAACTGCCTGAAAAACTGGCCGACAAGATGCCCCATTATCATGCAGTACCGGCATCGAGACTGGGACGACTCGCCATCGATAAAAGCTATCAGGGAGAGGGACTTGGGAGCACGCTCATTGCAGACGCACTGATGCGCTCATCAAGTTCTTCGATGGCTGTTTATGCCTTGCTGGTCGATGCAAAAGACGAGAGTGCAGCGACGTTTTACCTGCACCATGGATTCATTCCCTGTGTCGGTGCACCTCATACATTGTTTCTGCCAATAGGCACAGTCAGGAGCCTCTAACAGATCAGCAACAGCATCCCTCAACTTACGCGCCGAACCTCCTCCATCCGAAACATTGTCACCGACAAAAAGCCCTTTCCCGCCAGGCAGAACAATCAGACCTTCACGGAGCTTGCCGCCATATATCTCCCGATCACATCTACCTTCGATAACGTACCTGCGGGAATGGTGTAACCACGGGGTCAGGAATACAGGGCATAATCGCTGTTTGAAGCGGCGCAGCATTCAGTACCTGCTATTGGTATGGTACTGAAAAAGCGAGAGATGTGTGGCAAGGAACGGTGACAGCGTGCCCCTCGTTTTTGCCGGTCCTGGCCGTTCGCAACACCATGGGTTTACCGCATTGCGGACACGAGGGAATGGCCCCGGCCGGCGTCGGATACCGGGAGGTCTCGTTGCGCTTGCGTTCCCGCTCGGCGAGACGGGCTGCAGCAAGTTGCTCGCTGTACCCGCCCTCTTCAACAAACGCCGCCTCAAGTGAGGCAATCTGCCGGTCAAGCAGGTAGTTTGCCTGATGGATCAGGCAGATGACCGCATTGGCCCGAACCTCGGCACTCTCATGCTCCAGCCAGAAAGCATACAGCTCCCAGCGCTCCTGATCGGTCAGCTCAGTCAGATCCGATTGAGCTGACTGAGCTGACCGATCTCTTCTGAACAGCTGCGGAACTTCGCGAACAGCACTCGCTTCAGCGCTCGACGATGCTCACTGCCTCAGATGCCGATGGCGCAGGTAGTCTTCATAGTCAAGCAGAAGCTCTTCGAGGCTCGATCGCGCAACATTGACCACGCAGTTCAGTCTGCGAAGAGGTCGCCGCAGCGCGACTGCCTTCCGCGATGTTCTGCCGACCTGAACGTGCGGCCTGAATCATCTGGTCGAGCGTCCGCGATCTCGGATCGATGAATTTATCGCAAAACCAGTACGTGGCATCGTAAATCAGAGTAGCCGTCTGAAAACTGGCAGCTTTACGATAGCCGCCGCTTGGTCTCAGCTTCTTCATGGTGTTCTGTGAAAAATCGTTCCTTTTCGCATACCATGTTTAACGGTACAGGGGGGCGCAAAGAACGTCAGGTGTTGAACGATTATACCTTGTAAAGGTACAGGTTTCTCATCAGATTTTGAACCGGCGCTGCATCTCAACGGACAAGCGGATCTCCGGTAAACGATCAGTAGCATGCGAGCCGGAAGTTCTCAAAATACTCGTCATTACAGCTGTTTCATGCAATCTCCCTCACCGTCTCATAAACCTCCTCGCCGCTGGGAGACCATCCGGCGAAATGGCAAACTTCTGATTCTTGCACAAAAGTTTACGTAGTTGTGAGCGTCCCGTCATCTACGCGGCAAGCCCGATACCGTCCGTGCTGCCGGTTATACAGAGTGTCAGTTGTTTCATGAGGTGAAAATGCCAATTAATCTCTTCCGGTCGGACTGATCTGTCCGGTCAATTAAACCTTCACAACTCCCCGGCATGCAGGGCAACCTGTGCTGCCCCGGAACTGCTCGCCCTTGTATTTCCCGGTCCCGGTTGTCCGCAAGACCACGGGTTTGCCGTTTCCTACTGCCGTTCACGTTCCTTGCGATTGCGTGCCCGCTCGCTCAGGCGGACTGCAGCGATTTGTCGGGCGTCTGTTTATGGCTACAGCTTCGACCCGAAAAACGGCGCTGCGCCGCAGGCAGAGCGTCCAGCAACCGCAGGGCGCGAGGTAGAGCGAATGGTCAAGGCGCATGATTAGCGGATTGCGTTTTGTCTTTCACGCGAACATAACGGAAGACCATTGGAATATCGGGCATCTTCAAGATCAGTTCATCCCGACCGATCACTAATTGCGTCCCATCGAACCGCACGAAACCGTAGTTGCCGAGAGTTGCCAGGAACACAAAGTTGTTATGGTCTCGAAAATGCGGTTCAAACTCGAATGTCCGGTATGTTCTCAGCGCACCAAGCAACGATACGCTGATTTTTTGTATTGGTGCTGCCACTTCATTCACGTGCCTGTGATTTTCGTGAATTGCGTTCGAGCGCACAGATTTCCCATTTGAGTGCAGGACAACATCTGTAGAGAACAAAGCCATTCGCGAGTTGTCGCCTTCGAAAGAGACGATAACCCCGGGAACAGGAGCCCTGCCTGAACGAACCAACCTGATTTCCGGCTCTGCGCCGGATGCAGTTGAATGGAGAACGACGGACCCACCTTCAATTTCCCACTTGCCAACGTCGTATTCGTCAACACTTCCATACATGAGAAAAAACCTGTAGGTACCATCGTTGCCTAACCGAAATCCGGAAGCAGTTTCCATGACCCCCTGGAGCAGATACTCGCCGGCCACCCTGTCCCTCAGGCCGGTATCCCGTGCCTGGGCTGAACTTGCAATGATCGCAGACAACAGCACAAGACGAGAGAGAAAATATGTAGCTGATCTGATCATTTCGTTTATCTCCAGTCATTCGATCGAAGGATATTATTCAGCGTGCCCAAACGTTTCCATAACCGGCAGGCAAAAAGCGCAGCTTCTACTCTCCGGTTAGCGAAAGGGCTAACCGTAATTTCATAGCTTCTACCACTTGGGCAAACTGTGGCTTGTATAGAAATATGCGCTCAAAGGGCGACTCATCTGCCTAAAACATCCCTCACTTCCTCATGCCCCATAAAAACCTGACAACCCCGATAATCGCCGCGCCGGCAATGAGAAACGGCCAGAGGGAGATTGCTCCGAGCAGGAACGAGAGAAAGTTGTTCCAGCCTTCGCTGAAGGCCACGCCGAAACGGGAGGTGAAACCCTGCATTTCGGGCTTGAGCTGGTAGAAGGTGAGGGTGAGGGTACTGAGGCCGATACGGTTCCGGAGGTATTTGAGGCGGCCTTCGAGCGATTCTATTTCAGCGCGTACCTCTGAGATGTATTTCTCGGTTTCAAGCACGTCGCGCACCGAAGCGGCTTTTGCAAGCAGGGCGATATAGCGTTCCTCGGTGGCTTTCTTGACCCTGAGCCGCTGGGAGACGTCGATGAACTCCTCGGTCACGTCGGTAGCGGTTATCGACTTGCTGTCGAACCGCGTCACGCCTTTTTCGAGGTCGCCGAGAAAGGCGTCGAACCTGTCGGCGGGAATGCGGAGCGTCATGCGCTGCTCAATGCGGTCCGAGCCCTTGTTCTGCTCGTCATTGGAAACGTATGCCTTGTGACGCCGGACAAGGCTCTCTATCCATGTTTTCGTTTTTTTGAGATCGGAGGTTTCGAAGACGGCCTGCCCTTCGCGAATGATCTGCTGGGCGACCTGCGGGATAGCGGCCGGTTGCGTCGATCCGGCGCTGCCTTCTTCGACTGCGACCTCGGGGGAGGGTGCCGCAGGCGCCTCAGCTGCGACCCTGCTCTCCACTGCCGATCCGGCTGCCGGCATGTCGGACGGCGCAGCCTCGTACTGCTTGCCCTCTGTGCTGCAGGCCGTCATGACAAGCAGGAGAAGCAGGCTGAAAAGATATCTGAATGGTGTTTTCATATCGGAGAAGAGGCAATTATTTGGTTATCGGAAGTATTTCCGGTTCACGGGCATATTCAGAGCCCCATCGCATACTGAGTGAGCGACGAAAGGGCGATGGCAATCGAGAAGCTCAGCAATGTACCGATGATAATGTATTCGGCCTGTTTCTGTTTTTTGGCTTCTTCGAAACGCAGAATCGATTTTGCCGCGACGAGAAATCCGATGCCCTCGGGTTGTCCGATCATCGAGAGCAGGAAAATCAAGGCGCGTTCCAGGTAACCGATATACTTGCCGCCGCCGGGCAGCCCGTCGAAATCCAGATTATTGTTGCGAAGAAGGTCGCCACAAAAATAGGCTACAGGAAAGCCGCCGCCTCTGACGACGGCAAAAAAACCGGCGACTTCGACGATATGCCGGTATCCGATTCCCGTAAATTCCGGAATAATACTGTTCTGAACCAGTAACCAGGCGAGGATCAGGAGGCTCATGAGATGCAGTGCCTGATCGATGAGAAACATGTTCAGCCCCTCCCGCAAATACCGCTGTTTGAACAGGTCGATCGCACCGTGGGCGAGCATGACGAAGAGAGGTACCTGCCAGCAGCCTGGAGACTGCAGCAGCAGCCAGGCAAGCAGCCCGTGAATTGCCGCATGCAGCAGCATGGGAAGCGGCTGCCGTTTGTTCCTTGCCATACGATCGGGCTGAAAAACAAAATCCCCAAGTATATGAGCGGATATGAGTATGACGGCGATCTTTTCCATGTGACTGATGGGCATTTTTAAAGCTATACTCGCGCTTCTTTTTGGAGCTTGATTCTTTGATCGCTCATCACACTTTTTTTTGAGATGCCCTTCGTTGTTCATCCGACAGGAGAAGGCATGAAATGCAAATCCGTAAGCTTTCTTTTGCTATTTGCAAACCATCAGGCTTGCAGATATCCGGCAATCTTCTCTTCCAACCGCGCCAGCACGTCGTGCACCGTGCTCCAATGCGCTCTCGACAACGAATCGCCTATTGCCTGCCGCGAAGGAACAGCGTCCTGTTTTGCAAGCAGATAATCAGCGGTTTCAACCTGCGTTTTCCCGAGAAGCGCTGCCGATACCGCACCGGATTCGACTGGAGTCCAGTCGGTAACCACGCAGTCGAGAAGCGGTACGACACCGAGCGAAACGTCATGCCAGCCGTCCGGCTCCCCAAATGATCCATCGAAAGCGAAATGTGCGTTTTTCATACCGTCCAGACCCCTGCCTGAAAGGGTAAATGCGAGACCTCGCGAATCGGATATCCGGTTTTCCGCCACGAAATCGACGGAACCGATGCCGATTGAGATGCGGGTATCGAACTTGATGCCGGCACTGGACTTCATTTTGAGTATGCAACGAAGAAAAAGGGCGGACCTGAAAGCAAAAACAGGATTATTCAGCAGGAGTTGCCAGCTGTCGTGCCGGAAGGTATCCATTTCTTTGTGGATTGCTCCGGGATAAACCGCATTGAATGCAGCGGCAGCGGATTTCAGCTCGTCCATGGCCTCCCGGCTCTGATCGCTTGTCAGTCGCGACGACTTGACCAGATCGCCGGTCAGAACGGCATGGATATTTCCGGTAACGATCATGGCTGCTTGGGAAACTGAATACAACATTTAAACTCTTTTGCTTCAAGATACGCAAAAGAGACGATGCTCAAACGCATTCCGGCTGCTGGAGTATGAGGTGGGGCAGGATGGGGAGCTGAAAGTTGCACGGCCACTCTGTCTTCGCAATTGATCGTGAACAGGGTGGCCGGCGCTCAAAAAAAAATCAGACAATCTCGACAAGCTCTATCTCGAAGGTCAACTGCTGGCCCGCAAGCGGATGGTTGGCGTCGAGTGTAACCTCCGTCTCGGACAGATCGACAATCATCACGATCGCCTGCTGCCCGTCGGCAAGACCTACCTGAAGCTGCTGGCCGATCTCGAGCTCCATATCGGCAGGAAAGCGCTCGCGTGCGACCGGCGTTACAAGCTCCCCGCTATGCGGGCCGTAAGCGTCATCCGGCTCGATCACCGTTGTCCGTACCTGTCCGGGTTCCATGCCGAGCACGGCAATATCGAACCCCGGAATGACCTGCCCGCCGCCGATGGTGAACTGAAGCGGATCGCGGTTGGCCGACGTATCGAACATGGCGCCGTCGTCGAGCGTGCCGGTGTAATGGACTTTTACGGTATCTCCCTGTTTGGCTTGAGCCATATCTACTCTCCTTTTAAAACAATGATCGAAATTTTTCATACGGTGCCGAACCATCACCGGTAGCTATTGTAACAGCAATGCTCGCGACAGCTTCAAAGCTATGGAAAAAAGAACAAAAAACACACCGGGAAAAACCCTCAGGCAATTTCGTCGGCCCCCGCAGCAGCTGCTCCCGCACCGCTCTGGTCCATTTCCATGCGCACTTTCGGCAGGTCACCAGGGTAGTTCTTTCTGATGTACTCGATCAGCTGTTCACGCACAAGACATCGAAGCTCCCATATATCAGAGGAATTAGCCGCACTCATGAGCGCCCGAATTTCCACCGATTTGTCCGTTGTATTGGTAACGTGCATCTTCACCACGCGTCCATCCCAAAATGGTGACGCGGCCACAATACGCTCGAGTTCCCGGCGAATCTGATCGAGGGGAATGGCATAATCGGTGAAAATGAAAACCGTCCCGAGCAGTTCGGACGAAGTTCTTGTCCAGTTCTCGAAAGGTCGGTCGATAAACCAGGATATCGGAACAATCATACGACGCTGGTCCCAAAGCTGTACGACCACATAGGTGAGCGTAATCTCCTCGATCCGGCCCCACTCTTTTTCAACAACCACCACATCATCGATCCTTATCGGCTGGGTGATGGCAATCTGAATCCCGGCAATAAGGGTACCGAGGCTTTTCTGCGCGGCAAAACCGAGAATCACTCCGGCAATACCGGCAGAAGCGAGAATGCTCAGGCCCACCTGACGAACGGTATCGAAGCTCATCAGCACTCCCGAAACGGCAAACAGCACAATCAGGACATTGAGGATTTTGCGGGCAAGGCTCACATGCGTCGCGATTTTCCGGGATTCCTCGCTATGAGACGCGGTTGTCGGATAGTGCTGCAGCATGAACTGCTCGACGACCATGATAAGACGCATCAGCAGCCATGAGAATCCGATGATGGAAACAATAAGCAGGGCATGGCGAAGCAGCTCCTTGAGATCGGTCGGGATCGGAGAATAGTGCAGCAATGCTCCAAGGCCGATAAGAGCCGTAAAGAGCCTGAAGGGCCAGGCCATCAGTTCAAAAGGAACACCTCGCTCCTTTATCGACGCCCGGATTCGGGCAATGACCTTTTTGAAAACCGAGTTGGCCAGAAAATAAAAGAGCACGGAAAGCAGAACAATCAGCAAGGGCACCAGATAGGTGCCCTGCATGATGTCGCTGAATAATTCGGTTCTATTCATCGGTTCAGATTCTTACGCAGACAAGACTATCCTTTCAGACGTTCGTATTCGCTTTTTGAACGAATCACACAATCCTCAATAGCCATACCGCCAAAATAGTTGCCGCAGAGAAGCAGGTTCTTTTTGCCCTGAAGGAGGGTATTGGTTTTTTCAAGCCACTGGAAATGGGTCATACGGAGTGAGGGCACCGTATTGATTCTGCTAACACTATGCTCTATTTTCGACATGCTGACGCCAAGAACACTGGTAATGCGTTCCCTCTTGGTTTTTTCGTCAAGTCCCGGCATGAAGTGAAAGGCAAACCCGCGGAAGGTATCGTCGGGGACGGTATCGCGGGAGACCGCGGAAAAAAACACATCGCCAGGAGAGATCACGGCAGCCACAGGCTTGAGGTTTATATGCTCCTTTCTGGCAATCACCCCGACGGAATCAACCGTAGCTGCCTTAAGCTGGCCGAGATGATTGGCAATATCGGGATTGACATCCCTGAGCAGGTTCGAGGAGACCGCCGAAGGCATGGCCAGCGCAAGCGTCGAAGCGATGAATTCATCGCCGCCTGCGGTTCTGATGAAATACTTTCCGTTTTCAAGCCTCACGCCAAGAACCTCGGTACCGGTAAAAATATTGAGGCCCCTCTGCGCGGCAATAGCGAAGGCCACGCTTTGCAGTCCATCTTTAAAGGTATAGTTTTTAAGTACATCCTTTCGTTTTTCACGGCTCTTGAACATCATTTCTGCAGGAAAATCATCGGTCGGCTGCGAAGGCACAGCATTGAAAAAATGGCTGACGACATCTCGGTAGTTGCGTTCTCCCACGATTTTCGAATAATAGGACTTCACGCTCTGGCCGGTCTTCTTCAGCTTGAAGAGGTTCGGAGCCGACATGAGCAGTTCAGGAATGGCAAGCTGCGAAACGATGGACTTGATCTGGCCGTCGATCATGAGTGAAAACGGCACCTTCGCTCTCGGAATGATGGTACCCGTGACTCCGCATCCTTCAATGATATCGAGAAGATTCTGGTAGGAACTGTAACAGGTATGCGCACCAAGTTCAAGCCAGAAATTTTTTCCGGATGACGCGTATTTCGAAGAAGCGAACGAACCGCCGACCTCGCTGTTTTTTTCAAGCAGTGCGGTCTTCATCCCGGATTTGACGCAGTAATAGGCAAGACTTAAACCACTGATACCGCCGCCGACGACAACAACATCATGTTCCTTCATGGCAGAAAAAAATTCATAGGATAAAAAAAAACTGACGGGGCCGGGCTGGCTCCGTTACTGAGGCTGTTTCAGGACCAACTTCCTGAACAATTTAGCTAAAACTGAAACCGAAAAGAACTCTGCTGAAAAAATCGACCGCGTAACAGGGAATAAAGCAGAAACCGCATAACCTCCGAAGAGGAAAACGGTTATACCTGCTCTCCACCGTCGCGGTAGTTCTGTGCATAACGCACATAGTTTTCCGGCGACTCTTCTATATTCCTCCGCTCGGCATCGGTTATCGGACGAATCACCTTGGCCGGTACCCCGGCAACCAGCATGCCGGAAGGCACGATAAATCCCTGTTTCACCAGCGAACCCGCAGCAACAACAGAGTAGGGTTCAACCACACAATCGTCAAGCAGCACCGCACCCATTCCGATCAGCACATAATCCTTTACCGTGCATGCATGCAGCACCGCGCCATGGCCTATGGTTACGAAGTTGCCGATGACAAGCGGCCCGGTATCGTGTGTAACATGCAGGGTTACATTATCCTGCACGCTGCACTTTTCCCCGATGCGTATCGGGCAGACGTCACCCCGCACCACAGCGTTGAACCAGATACTCGACTGAGCACCGATATGCACATCGCCGATAACAAATGCACCGTCGGTCATGAACACCGACTCGTGAATCCGGGGCCAAACCCCCTTGTAAGGCATTACTTTCCCCATGCTGATTGACCTGATAAGGGCATCTCCAAAAAGGTATTACGTGCCGAAATCGCTGCGTTGACAGGTGCTCGAAATCCTCATGTACTACATGCACACTCCAGATTCTCCGCTCCGTCCGCTTTTCAATACTCGAGCTCCTTTATGGAGCCTGAATTCTTTGATCGCTCATTGCACTTTTTAGAGAGCCCATTAATTGTAAATTAGATATCATAGAAACAGTATAGCAAAATAGCGGTTAAGACATTCACATCGTAAGGCATGAAATCGACACTGGGCTGCAGCGGGCTTAAAAAAATCTACAACAAGCGCGAAGTTGTAAAAAGCTCGACGCTTGAAGTCAAACAGGGTGAAATCGTAGGGCTCCTGGGGCCCAACGGTGCAGGCAAAACCACCACCTTTTACATGATTGTTGGGCTTGTACGCCCTGACGGAGGAAAGGTAATGCTTGACGGAGCGGAAATCACCGGTCTGCCCATGTACAAGCGCGCCCGGCTCGGCATCGGCTATCTGCCGCAGGAAGCCTCGGTGTTCCGCAAGATGACCGTTGAAGAGAACATCCTCAGCGTGCTTGAATTCACATCCCTTTCAAAAGCCGAACAGCACGAGAAAACCGAAAAAATGCTCGAAGACCTCGGCATTGCCCATATCCGAAAAAGCATGGGCTACGCACTCTCCGGAGGAGAACGCCGCCGTACGGAAATCGCCAGGGCTCTGGCGCTCGACCCGAAATTCATTCTGCTCGATGAACCGTTTGCCGGAGTTGATCCTATTGCCGTTGAAGATATTCAGCAGATTGTGCAGGATCTCGTAAAACGCAACATCGGAGTGCTCATCACCGACCATAACGTCCACGAAACCCTCTCCATCACCAACCACGCCTACCTGCTTTTCGACGGAAGCATTTTCATGCAGGGCACCCCGCAGGAGATCGCCGACAGCCCCGAAGCCCGCAAGCACTACCTTGGCGAAAAGTTCACCCTCGAGCGATACTGAGCACCCGGGAACGGAAGCGCCGTCGTTAATCTCCTCCCAGGAATTAAAAGAACCTTTCTCTTGTTTTTAAAGCAACAGGCCGTTGCCGCTGGAAAGGCAGCGTTCGGATTTTCTGTTCTTAACCTGCCGGAGGGCGCATAACGCCATGAAACTTCTTCTTATCTACCCTGAATTTCCGGACACCTTCTGGAGCTTCAAGCATGCACTCAAATTCGTCAGGAAAAGCGCTTCGCTTCCGCCGCTCGGCCTTGTAACCGTAGCCGCCATGCTTCCCGAAAGCTGGGAGCAGCGGCTTGTCGACCTGAACGTCCGTTCACTGAAACAGGACGATCTCGACTGGGCCGATATGGTCTTTATCAGCGCCATGGGAGTTCAGCAGAAATCCGCCCGTGAAGTGATCGCCCTATGCAGGATTGCAGGAGTAACCGTGGTAGCCGGCGGCCCGCTCTTTACCACCGGACATGAACAGTTTGGCGAAGTCGATCACTTTGTGCTGAATGAAGCCGAACTGACCCTGCCGCTTTTTATCGAGGATCTGAAAAACGGGTGCGCGAAAAAGCTCTATACTACCGGAGAGTTCCCCGATATAACCCGGACGCCGGCGCCGAAATGGGAACTGCTCGATATGCAGAAATACGCCTCGATGGCCATACAGTTTTCACGCGGCTGCCCCTACCAATGCGATTTCTGCAATGTCACCACCCTTTTCGGCCATAAAATCCGCACCAAAACCAGCAGGCAGATCATAACCGAGCTTGAAAGACTCAGAAGCATGAACTGGCGTGACAGCGTCTTTTTTGTGGACGACAACTTCATCGCCCACAAATCGTACCTGAAAAAAGAGCTGCTTCCCGAACTGATAGCATGGAGAGAGTCGAACGGCGTCTCGACGAAGTTCTATACCGAATGCTCCATCAATCTGGCCGACGACACCGAACTGATGGATCTTATGGTTCGCGCTGGATTCAACCAGGTTTTTATCGGCATCGAAACCCCCGATGATAAAGCGCTGCAGGCATGCGGTAAACAGCACAACACGTCGCGAGACATGCTGGAGAACATCCGGCGAATCCAGAGCGCCGGTATAGAGGTTCAGGGCGGATTCATTGTCGGTTTCGACAGCGATACCCCGTCGATTTTCCAGAAACAGATCGAGTTCATCCAGAAAAGCGGAATCGTAACCGCCATGGTCGGCATCCTGCAGGCCCTGCCCGGCACTCGGCTCTACGAACGCATGCAAAGCGAAGGACGGCTGCTCGAAAACTCCAGCGGCGACAACGCCGACAGCAACACCAACATCATCCCGAGAATGGACGCCGAGATGCTGAAAAAAGGGTATCGGGAAATGATGAACCACCTCTACACCCCGAAATACTACTACAGGCGAATCCGTACACTACTGGAGGAATACAGGGTGCCGGCCGGCCAGATCGGAAGCAGGTTCAGAATGAGCCAGCTGATGGCTTTTGCCCGCTCAACGGTGTTGCTCGGCATCATCGGAAAAGAGCGGTTCCAATACTGGAAAATACTGATTTGGACATTCTTCAACCGCCAGCAGTCGCTGCCGCTTGCCGTAACGCTGGCCATTTACGGGCACCATTTCCGCAAGGTCTGCCGTCTGCACCTTAAAGATGCCCGGCGCGCTGCAGGATAACCTGTCCGGATTATTTTCCGTTTGTTTTATGAAAAAATAAAAGGTATAATAATTTGTTAGGCCAACAGTTGGTCTGAAAGCTTTCAAGTGATTTGTGCTTTTGGTTATTTGACAGCCTTTCTCTTTTTGATCAAAGCACGAATTACTATGCTACAAGTATGAACATTTACATTGGCAATCTTGATTACGGCGTAACCGAAGCCGATCTTCGTGACACTTTCGGCGAATTCGGAGAAGTATCAAGCTCCAGCGTCATCACCGACAAGTTCACCGGCCGTTCCAAGGGATTCGGTTTCGTTGAAATGCCGAACAATGCAGAGGCATTGCAGGCGATTTCTTCCCTGAACGACAGCGATTTAAACGGCAGAACCATCAAGGTCAACGAGGCAAAACCTCGTGAAGAGCGCCCGATGTCCCGCCCAAGGTACTAAGCCTTACCGTTTACAGTATCCGCGAAAACTGCCGTTGCAAAACGGCAGTTTTTTTTTGCCCGTCTGTTTGCCTCAACCTGCGCCATACCTGTCAACGATTCCCTCTACCCATCTGTTTGTCCAGCGTGATTTGTTGCGTATCTTGAATCCCTAAGCACCGTAACGGTGCGACCGGAGATTGACAGGGAGTCCCAAAAAAAGATTTTCATGATCGCCGAACAATTCCTTTTCCGTGCTGAAGGCGGATTTATCAGACTCCCCGTATGGGGCCACATCCCTTTAAGCGACCCGCTGAAACATATTCTTGCCCATCCTTCGTTCATGCGCCTGAAAGGTATCCGCCAGCTCTCTTTCTCACAACAGGTCTATCCTGGCGCGACGCATACCCGTTTTGAGCACTCGATCGGAGTATACCACCTGATGAAACTGATTCTGCAGCGGATGGTGAGCAGCCCGCTTGCCCTCAGCCTGCAGAAAAACAGCTTCCGTTTCGACGACGGGAGCTGCCGCATGCTGCTCGCAGCGTGCCTCCTGCACGACATCGGCCACTACCCGCATGCCCATGTAATCGAGGAACAGATCCCCTGTGGCAGTTCGGGTCCGGCGTTCTCGCATCATGAAGAGCTTTGCGGACGCTTCATCAATCAGGAACAGCCGGGATTTCCCGCAATTGCCGAAATTCTCCACGAAGAGTGGCGGGTGGAACCGGACGAGGTGATCGCCCTGATCAGAGGCAGTTCGAAAAGCGGTTTCGGAAAGCTGATCAGCGGCACGCTCGATCCCGACAAGATGGATTACCTTATGCGCGATGCGCACCACTGCAACATTCCGTACGGAAGCATCGACATCGAACGGCTGATAGAATCATTTGTGCCCGATCCGGAACGGGAGCGTTTTGCCATAACCGAAAAAGGCATTGCACCGCTTGAAAGCCTGCTCTTTGCCAAGTATATGATGATGCGCAATGTCTACTGGCACCATACCGGCAGATCGCTTTCCGCCATGCTCCGGCGTTTGCTGCAGGCGCTGATCGACGAAGAGCTGATGGTGGGCCGTGAACTGCAGGATCTCTTTTACGACAATGCCGATGATCGGGTGCTGTTCGAACTGAAAGCCATGGTTCCGAAGCATGCCGTGGCGCAAAACCTGCTGCTTGAAGACATTCTGCACAGGAGGGTCTACAAGCGAGCCCTGACCATTCCGCCCTATACGGAAAACGGAACGGACACCCGCTGGTTTGCCTATGCCACGGACAGTTCGCTCTGCCGAAAAAAAGAACGGGAGATCTGCCGTTTTCTCTCCAGCCGTTACCATATGAACCTCAGCGGCCTGGAAGTGCTGATAGATCCGCCTTCGGGCAAGGATATTTTCGACTACAACGACCTGAGGGAACTACGGGTTTATCCTACCCGCCCGGAGCATTTACACTACGGTCTGCAGCTCTCTTCGGAGTACTGCCGTTTCGACGATTTCGGAGAATCGGTCTTCCGTTCGGATTTTATTCTCTCGTTCGAGCGTTACACTAAAAAATTCAGGTTGCTCTGTCGTGAGAATCTTGCCGAAAAAATTTCGGACTCGATGAAGCAGGTGATGGAGATTCTCCGATCATGAAATCCTGAAATTTATGTATCTATCAGTAACACAAACGATCACTACTCAACCTAATCAAGGACACCTCTATAAAATGTGATGACCGATTTCTAAAGTTATTGAGGTACCTTCAAATCCGGACATAATCATGGAACAACAGCAGCAGGACAAATTCTACAAGGGGCTTTTCTTCGGAGCGGCGCTCGGAGCGGCGGCCGGCACCGTCATGGGACTGCTCTTTGCCCCGCACAAGGGCACCGAAACCCAGCAGATCATTTCCGGAAAGGTCAAGCACGCGATCGACAAGGCCTCCGATTACTATGAAAGCACCGAGCACGACAGCACCTACAGCAACGAGGCGAAAAAGCGATCTCAGGAGATCATCGACACGGCCCGCGATGAAGCGAAAAAAATCCTCAACGAAGCAAACAACATAATCCGGGAGATCAAGGGACATGTCAAACCGGATAATGTCTGAACGGATGCTGACCAGCCGTACCACCAAAGATATATCCTCACACCGTGCCGATCACACCGTATTGCTGCTGCATGCATTCCCGCTTTCAGCCGCAATGTGGGATGAACAGCTCAGGGCACTTGAAGATGCCGGAATTGCCGCCATAGCGCCGAACGCCTACGGCATCGAAGGATCGCCGGAAAAAACGGACTGGACATTCGAGGAATATGCCAGCGACATTGCAGCCATGCTTGATGGAACCGGATGCGAAAAGGCCACTGTTGCAGGGCTCTCGATGGGAGGATACCAGGCGTTTGCCTTTTACCGGCTCTACCCCGAACGTACCGCTTCGCTGGTGCTGTGCGATACCCGTGCGGAAGCCGATGCTCCCGAAGCTGTACGGCAGCGGCAGGAGTTCATTGAAGCCGTGGAAACCGGGGGACCCGGAGAAGCGGTCAGGCGTATGATGCCGAATTATTTCGCTCCGGCAACATACACGTCCGACCCCTCGCTCGTCGACCGGGCGGAAGCCATGATAACCCGTCAATCCCGCGCCGCCATCACCTCGGCCATGAAAGCCATCATGAACCGTGCGGATGCCACCGCGCTGCTCCCTGATATCGCCTGCCCGGTTCTGGTGCTGAACGGCAGCGAAGACCGGCTCACCACTCCCGAAACCGCCCGAGCCATTGCCTCCGGCATTCCCGGAGCCCGCCTGGAGCTGGTTGAGAATGCCGGCCATCTGTCGAACATGGAGCGACCGGAAGCGTTCAATCGCGCCCTGATCGACCATATCGGCCGGCTCGAAACGCACTGAGCCGGCCGATGCCCCAAGCCCTTCAGAGGGTGAGGCTGTCGATAATATCAAAAAAATTGGGAAAGGAAACCCCCACAACATCGGTCTGGGATAGCTCTATGGCCTCACCGGTAGCGCGAGCTGCAACGGCGAAGCTCATGGCGATCCGGTGATCGTCGAAACATTCGACGGCTACCGTCCCGGAAGGTCTGGTCCGACGGCCTATCACCCTGAACCCGTCGGGGTACTGCTCGCAATCGAAACCGAGACGCTCGAGGTTCACCACAATGGCGTTGATGCGGTCGCTCTCCTTGGTTCGAAGCTCCTCGGCATTATGCAGCTCGAACTCCCCGGAGGCAAAAGCCGACAGTACCGACAGCATCGGCAGTTCATCGATTACGCCGGCAACAACCGTCCGGTTGCTAATGACGAGCGGGTTCAGGCCGACAGTGCTGCGCACCAGAATGTCGCCGATGCATTCACCGCCTATGACCCGGCTGTTTTCGATGGTGATGTCCGCACCGGCACCCCTGAGCACCGGAATGAACTCCACACGCGTCGGGTTGAGACAGACATCCCGGATGATGATTTCCGAACCGACTCCGAGAAGGGCAAGCGCAACGAGAAAACAGGCCGCCGAAGGATCGGAGGGAACATGGAACGGGCGGGCCGGAATGGTTTTTCGTCCCTGGATGATGATCGTGCGCTGACCGTCCGGAGTGTCGAGGGTTTCAAGACCGAGCATAAGCTCGGTATGGTCGCGGGAGCGTACCGGTTCCTGAATTCTCGACTCGCCATCGGCGTGCAGGGCGGCAAAAGCAACAAGCGATTTCACCTGGGCCGAAGGAACCGGAAGCCGGTAATCGATCGGAGAAAGATCTTTATCGCCCTTTATGCGTACGGGTGCCGTTCCTGCCTGGGAAAGCTCGATCATAGCGCCCATCATGCGCAGGGGATCGGCAATCCGCTTCATGGGACGCTTCATGAGCGAACTGTCGCCCACAAGCTCACTCTCGAAAGGCTGGGCGGCCAGAATGCCGGCAAACATCCGCATGGTGCTGCCGGAGTTGTTGCACATCAGCGGCTTTTGCGGCGCGATAAAGCTCCAGAGCCCGCGCGAAGTCACAATCACCTTTCTGACAGGGCGTCCGTAAGCGCCCGCAACCTCTTCCTGGATAATCCCGATACCGGCATCCCGCAACACTCCGAGCGTCGACTGATTGTCGAACCCCGCCGAAAAGTTGGTAATTTCCGTAACCCCCTCCGCAAGAGAACCTATCAGCGCAGCACGGTGGGAGATCGACTTGTCGGGAGGCAGCGCCGTTACTTCACCTTTAAAAACACCCATGTATTTCTCTGTTTTTTTTCTTTTCCGAAAGGTGCCATAAAAAAAAGCAACTCCCTTCCGAAAGGAGCTGCTTTTTAACATCATGATTCAAACCTGATTATCAGGAATTGCACTCTTCATTCGCTCTCTGCGCCCTGCGCTTGCATCTCGAACGTTTCAGACGGCTATCCACTGACGGTTTGACAAAGTATGCTCTTTTTCGAAACTCCTTCAACACACCGGCACGCTCGTATTTTTTCTTGAAGCGCTTCAGCATCTTGTCGATGGATTCGTTATCATTAATCTGCACACTAACCAAAAGTATTCACCCCCTTTGTAAAAATAAAGATCAACGTCTTAATTTCAGTTTGATAAGATCGGTCAGGCTTTCGGAACTCTTTTCCTTGCCGGAATTGACCTGAACGTTTTCAAGCAGCTGTTTTCTGCCGCTTTTACAAAATTCCACAATAATAACATAAGCGCCGCTTCCGGTAGCCTGTTTTTCGCGAACCACCCCTACCTCATCGAGAGCCTGATGATAAAGCGCATCTCCCTTGGCATAGATGCCGTGCGGAGAGTACACCTGGCAGTCACACGGCTTCAGCTCTTCAGGACTCAGCTCCCTGTCGATCTGGATCTGCCACTCCTTGAGCAGGTGCACCTGGTTGCACACCGAACAACGGATCCAGTACTGGTTTTCCGCTGACGGCGGCTGATCTTCATGCTGGCCTTTGGCTTCTCTGGATTTTTTCGGGGGCTTTGCATCAAGCAGGTCGTCAACCCTGGGCTTGTCACTGGGAATCCATTCGCCGACAAAGACTTTTTTGGTAACCTGGCCACAACCTTCACAGAAGCCGGGCTTGATCTTGCCCTCCAAAATAAACTGTCTTTTTCTCGACTCTACCTTCATATGACTTTGCTGGTTGATAATGCGCCCGATAACCTTGCACCCGACTCTGCGGTAACATAAGAGCACATCCGTCTTGCGAAGCAGACCTTTTTCAATACCCGAGGACCGGCGGATACAGCAAAGAGAATCCGGAAACTTCAGGACTGCTTAAATAAGGAAAACTCCAAAAAAAAACAACCGGATAATTTTCCTGATGCCGCAGAACGCCCTGAAAACGGCCCCGAAACTGTTTTTTTTCGCTCCGGAGAAACTTCATGAAAACCGTTGCTCCAGCTCCGGAAAGGGAATGATATGCCGCGGACACCACAAAACCTATTACTTTCTTCAGGAACCCCTTTTTCACCGGGAGCCTGAAAAAAAAGATAACGGCTACTTATGCGTCAGTGCATCGATAAGATCTGATTTCGTAAGCAGCTGCAGCCTGCCGTCAGAAAGGCTGATCAGCACGCCTGATGCGCTTTGCTGCAGCTTGCCCGAAAGCTCCGAGATGGTCGCATCGGGCCGGCATACCGGAAAAGGCTGCTCCATGAAGCCCACCACTTTCGAGTTCATGGCCTCATCGTTTTCGATAAGAATCGAAAGAATCTTGTTTTCGCTGATACTGCCAATAGGCGTGCCATAGGAAACAATCGGCAGCTGCGACACATCGTTCTGCTTCATCATTTCGAAAACTTCGGCAAGCGTGGTTTCCGGACTGGCAAAAATGAGGTCCATGCGCGCCTTGAGCTGCAGAATATCTTCGGCGGTAATCTGCTCGAGCGCGTTTTTGGTTTTACGATAGAAGCCCTTCTGCTTCATCCATACATCGCTGAACATCTTGCTGAGATAGTAACCTCCGAAATCGTTCAGCACGGCCACAACACAATCCTCGTCACCATATGCTGCAGCCCTCTGCAATGCCGCCGCCATAACCGCGCCGGACGCCCCTCCGGCAAAAATCGCTTCCGCACGCAGCAGTTCGCGGCCGCAATTGAACGCATCATTGTCGCCAACCTGAACGATATCGTCGATAACCGAAGGATCCCAGAACCCTGAAGCCTTCATCGCACCTATCTCCTCCAGCTCCCAGGCTGCCGGCCTCGATGCCTCCCCGCTCCTGAAAAGACTCTGGTAAACCGAACCTTCAGGTTCTACGCCGATAATCTTCACCGAAGGTTTTTCGGTTTTGAGAAAATGACCGATTCCGGAAATCATAGCCCCGGAAATCATGGGCACGAACACATGCGTTACCCGGCCATCCGTCTGACGCAGTATCTCCCGTCCGGTATAGCCGGCATGCACATCCCGGCTTACCGGATTCTCGTACATATCGGCAAAAAAAGCATTGGGTATGTTCCTGACCAGGCTTTCGGCCACCTTCATGCAGCTTCGCGGTTCCCCGGGCAAGGCATCCGAAGGGGTGATCACCATTTCGGCTCCAAGCGCACGGAGCACATCCTGCTTTTCACGGGATATCTTGTCGGGAGCCGCCAGAAGCAGTTTATACCCCCGGCTCACACCAGCCATCGCAAGCGCTATGCCGCTGTTGCCGTAAGTCCAGTCCACGAGGGTCATGCCGGGATGAATGAGTCTGCGCTCCTCGGCATCGCGAATGACCGCCGAAGCCGCCCGGTAATAGTGCGAACAGGCCGGGTTCATATACTCAAGCTTTGCCGTGACTTTCGGTTTGATATGGCGTGCCATCTGCCTGACGGTCACAAGAGGAGTCTCTGCTGAAATCCCGAAAATATCGTGGTTCGACATGATGATTGATGATGATAGGTTGCATGCTGCGCATCGCGCAACGTCGTTTCCGTATAAGATATACATTAATTGACGAATCCCCGATATGCCGAAAAGAGCTCTATATCATGACGTCAACCGGCAATGTCGGCCATTCCCGGGAAGTTCGCGGCGGCACCTCCAGAGACTCAAACAATGTGTCAAACTTCCGGTTTGACAATCAGGGGCAAAAAATGTTTTATTACTGAACGTTTTATAACCGGAAAAAGACCGAACAGCCCATGACCGATTCAGCGCCCCTGCCCATGGCGGAAGCCCGCATCGCACTGTCGCACCTCGACGGGAACATCCGCGCTATCAGGCAATGGACGGGTGAGCATGTTCGTATCATGGGTGTCGTAAAGGCAAACGCCTACGGGCACGGTGTGCACCGCGTTGCAGGAACGCTTGAAAATGGAGGGGTCAGCGACTTCGGCGTTGCGAACATTCAGGAAGCCATTGCGCTGCGGACAGGGAAAACCCTGAAAAAGCCGGCCTCCATTCTTGCATTCTCCTCTCCTCTGTTGCCGCAGATCGACGCCTATCTGCAGCACGATATCGAAATGACCATCTGCAGTTTCGACATTCTTCGGGCTGCCGAAGAAAAAGCCGTCGCCTGCGGCAGAAAACTCACCCTGCAGGTAAAGGTCGATACCGGCATGGGGCGCCTCGGCCTCCACCCTTCGGAAACCATGGAACTGCTCCGGACGATCGACCGTTCGCCGCACCTCACCCTCAAAGGCATCTATACCCATTTCGCCGAAGGATCGAAACCCGACGGCTATACCGCATTCCAGCTCGAACGGTTCCGGGAGCTCGTCATGCAATACCAGTCTGAAAGCGGCCGAACCGTATGCAAGCATGCTGCAAGCAGCGGCCCAATTCTCTGCCGCAAAGACGCATGGCTTGACATGGTGCGTCCCGGTATTCTGCTCTACGGCTATCTCCCGGACCCCGGAATGCCCTCACCGGTCAGTGTAAGGCCGGTCATGCAGGTCGAAGCGAAAGTAGTGTTCATCAAATCCGTCACGCCAGGCACCACGGTCAGTTACAACCGAACCTGGGTGGCACCCGGACCCCGCAGGATCGCTACCATTGCCGCCGGATACGCCGATGGTTACCCGAGAGCACTCTCAAATCGCGGAACGGTGGTCATCAACGGGAAATCCTTCCCGCAGGTCGGCACGGTTACCATGGACCAGATCATGATAGATCTCGGTACGGACCATGATGTAAAAACCGGCGATAACGCTATATTATTCGGATGGGAAGGCCCTTCGGCCGACGACATTGCAGGCAGTACCGGAAGTATCAGTTACGAGGTGCTCTGCTCGGTATCGAGCAGGGTAAAGCGTCTTTTTATCTGAAAGAAAAAGCCGTTCCTGCGCCATGAACCCTCTTGAGAGGCTTGCTGTCAGGTTAAGCCTGACCAGAGCCGAAATATCTGTTATCTCCCTTCTGGTGGTATTTCTCGTACTTGGCGGTGCTGTAAGGAATTTCCGGTCTGTACGCGATGCCGATACGCTTTTGCAGCAAAGGGAAAATGAACGGTTTTCCGAAAGAGAAACCGATAGTCTGATTGCGGCTGCATCGGTACTTGCCGGCGGCACCGCTGCGGCAGAAACAGGCGGTGAAACCGAAGCGCTGACCCTTTCGGGCGAACAGCTCTACCCCGAAGATTTCGAAGAAGAAAAGCCCCATGAAAAAAAAACGGCAAGACGTTCGGGAAAAAAAGTATTTAACGGAACCCTTGCATTCAACAAGGCAACAGAAAAACAGCTGCAGCAGATTCCTGGCGTTGGCCCGGTCATGGCACGGCGGCTTGTCGCCTTCAGGGCATCGAAAGGAGGCCGGGTTAGCCGGCACGAAGAGCTGCTTGACGTGAAGGGCATCGGCAAGAAAAAACTGGAAATCCTGAAAAAGCACCTTACACTCGAGTAAATGAGTAAAAGTCAGTTGGCCTGTGCAATCGGCAGCACCGAAAGCGCTTTTGTCCGGATAAAAACATCCGGTTCCGACGGATACATTATCACTGCATGCAAAACCATTCCAGTCGGCACCAACGATCTTGAAGGAAAGAAAACGGCACGCGGCCTGAAAAAACTGCTTTCTCTCACCGAAGAGTGGAAAGACGAGGCTCTGGCGCTATGCTTCTGCCCCGAGGCCTATTTTCCCCTCAACGCCTACTTTCCCTCCAATGCTGCCCGGAAAGCCTGCGAGGAACAGTGCCGTATCGAAGCAGCGCACTTTCTGAACCGACCCGAAGAGTACCTTCACGACCATACCGCATACTCCGGTTGCAGGAACGGAGAGAAGCTTGAAAAACACCTGGTTCTGTTCTATCGAGCCGAACCATTCACAACCCTCTCCGCAAAATTCGCTGAACGCCACACGATATCATTCTGTGGCTCGCCCCTCCTGCCATCCGTTCACCGCTCACGTTGCTTCGAAGGAGCGACCACCCTTCTGGACCTTGAAAAAAGCCATGTTGTGCTTACCGTTATGGAAAACGGCCAGCTCGAATATTTCAACTTCCATCGCGTAAAAAACCGGAAAGAGGCCGAGTATTTCGCCATACATGAACTACAGAGCAACCCCCTTTGCCGCAACGGTGACGTTCAGGCAACCGGGCCGCTGGCCGACAGAGCCATGACATCACTGCTTGAAAAGGAAACCCTCTGCAATCTTGTTCCCCCCGCAATTCCAAAAAAAGTGGAATTCGCCGAAAAAGAGAGTTCCGCCTGCCGATCTTCTACCGCATCGAAAGCCATCATTACCGCACTGATGGCTTTCGAAAACTGAAGAAAAAAACGCCCCGGCTCTACCGATATACCGTCCCTACGGCTCCCAGGGTTTCACCCTGCGCTACCTATATATCGCCCCTACGGGGCTGGGGAAAAACCACAAAACCCCCTAACTTGGGGGGGCATACACCCTGCGCTACCGATATGCCGCCCCTACGGGGCTGGGACACCGGCACACCATCTTCATCTTCTCTTCAAACCCCGTTAGGGGTGCCATATCGGTAGACACAACCCGCCACCCCCCACCTCTTCAAGCTCCGGAGGAGCGCCATAACGGTAACGCCGGGTGTCAACCCGGCGACACATGCGCAAAACCCATATTTATTTTGATGTTCCGGCTCTAC
>NZ_JAIOZR010000039.1 GCF_021740465.1 Chlorobium sp.
GTTGCTGCTGAACCTTTGAGCACCTCGACCTTGTCGGCTGCGTTCATGTTGACCGAAGACCAGACAACTTCACCGGTTTCCGGGCTGTTGAGCGGGAACCCGTCATAGAAGCCCTGCACTCGGGTGCCGATTGCACCGCCCTGATAAGTATTGGAGCCGCGGATCTGCAGGGTTGAGGTTGTTTGTCCTCCGGCGCGGGTGACAACAACGCCAGGGACGTCCTCAACGACCTGGTCGAGGGTCGGGTTAGGTTCCTGTTTGATTTTTTCGGCAGAAACCACGTTGGCAGTCACCGGAACTTCAAGCCTGTCCTGCTTGTAAAGCGCCGCGCCGACAACTACTTCCGATGCCATAACGGTGGTTTGGCCGAGCGAGAGGTTGACCACGGAGGTCTGGCCCGCGCCGACGCTGACTACCTGGCTCGCGGGTGAGTAGCCCACGATGGAGACGGAAATTTTCTGCTGTTTTGCGGGTACGCCGCTGATGGTGAAGTTGCCGTTCATGTCGGTAGCGGTACCGATGGTGGTGCCGGCAACGGTAACGGAAGCGCCGTAAACTCCTTCGCCGTCAGCCTTGTCGGTAACCTTGCCTTTTACCGTGCCGGTATCGGCTGCGTAGCAGGGCAGCGGCACCAGCAGCGCCAGAAGGCAGAATGCTGACAGAACAAAACGGACAAGGGGGTAGACTTGCGCATGTTTTGTTTTCATTGTTATGTGATGTGTTGTGTGGTTGCAATAATACGAACTACAAAAGAACATGGTTGGTAAAGTCTTTCTCCTGCATAAACATCAACACGGTACGTACGGCACAATTACAGTCAATAACAGTACAACATTCGTCCTCCGGGTATTCACATATATCGGTAAATCTATTAAAAAAAAACAGAAAAGCGCAACTATTACGTTCATTGCCTCCCTGGCCGCTTCCCTCGCGGGGTGATGTCGCGTTTCTGCCGACATGCCGCCCCTGCGGGTCCCAGGGTTTCACCCTGCGCTACCGATATACCGTCCCTACGGGACTGGGGAAACATACAACGAAACCCATATTGGGAGGCCCCCCGTTTCTACCGATATGCCGTCCCTACGGGACTGAACACCGGCATACCGTCTTCTCTGCAAACCCCGTCGGGGTGCGATATCGGTAGCCGGGAGGGCGTTGAAACATCAATCCCCGGCAGATGCCGGGGACTGACTCAGTGTAACGGGGGACAGAAACGTTGGGGACGCTCTCAGATAACACCGAGTTCCCTGCCGATGGAGCAGAATTCGGTAATGACTTTGTCGAGGTGGTGACGTTCGTGGGTGGCCATGAAGCTGGTGCGGAGCGCTTCGTGGCCGGGCATGACGCCGGGGCGAATGAAGGCGTTCACGTAAACGCCGGCATCGAACAGTTTTTTCCAGAAGACCAGGGTTTTCATCTGGTCGCTGATGAGCACGGTGACAATGGCCGTGCGCGAAGGCATGAGCTTGAAGCCTGCCTTGAGCAGACCCTGGCGGACATAGTCGGTGTTGGCGACCAGGCGCTCCATGAGTTCCGGTTCATGGCGCAGGATGTCGAGCGTGGCAAGCACTGCGGCAACGCTTGCCGGGGTCGGCGACGCGCTGAAAATGAGCGACGATGCGTTGTGCTTGATGTAGTTGATGACAGGCCGGTCGCCTACGACGTAACCGCCGAGCGAGCCGAATGTTTTGGAGAAGGTGCCCATGATGAGGTCAACCTCGTTCACCAGTCCGAATTCGGACGGGGTGCCCCTGCCGCCTTTGCCGATGACGCCGACAGCATGAGCGTCGTCGATGACGATGCGGGCGTTGTATTTTTTGGCGAGCTCCACCAGTTTCGGAAGATCCACGATTTCGCCTGAAACCGAGAAAACGCCGTCAGAAACGATCAGGCGTCCGGCGTTTTCAGGAATTTTCTGAAGCACGCGCTCCAGATCATCCATGTTGTTGTGGTTGTAGCGCACCTGGTTGGCTCCTCCGCCCTGGGCCATCACGGATGCCGCTACAAGGCTGGCATGGTTGTCGCGGTCGGAAACGATGTATTCGCCGCGCTGTACCAGTGTGGGAATGATGCCCTGGCCGGTCTGGTAGCCTGTGCTGAAGAGCAGGCAGCGTTCCTTTTCGAACCAGTCGGCGAGTTTTTCCTCGAGTTCGATGTGCAGGTTGACGGTGCCGGTCATGTAGCGCGATCCGCTGCAGCTGGTGCCGTACTTGTTTATTGCGTTGATGGAGGCGTTTTTGACCCTCGGGTCGGCCGTGAGGCCGAGATAGTTGTTGGAGCCGGCCATAACCATCTTGCGTCCCGCAAAGCAGACTACCGGACCTTCGGTTTCGTCAATCGGATGAAAAAAGGGGTATATGCCCTGTGCCTTTACTTCATCGGCAAGGGTGAAATCAAAGCATTTCTTGAACAGGTCTTTCGGTTTCTCCACAGTCATGCAATATTTACTTCAGCTGTAACAAGTCAAAGCTGGAATTTCTCGTTTTTGCGGTCGTCTCTTTTTCTTTATTCTTTTGGTGACCGGGTTTCAGTGCGGGTGCTTGCCCCGAAACCGAAATGTATTAAAATTTTTGTTTTTTCGGTAAAGCGAGGTTCCGTTTTTTTACAGCCGGCAAGACCTTCAGGGATGCGGGAGTGCCCGGTACGCATTAACGAGGAGTACAGTCATATGGGTGAAACGATACTGGTTACAGGGTCAACTGGTTTTATCGGGGCGAGGCTGCTGAAGCTTCTTGCAGGGGAGGATGCATCGGTGCGGGTTTTCCTTCGTCCCGAGAGCGCAGGTGGCGCACTGCAGGAAAAGACCGAGGTGGTGAGGGGGAGTTTCGGCGATCCGGAGGCTCTTCGGCATGCAGTGCGCGGGGTGGATCGGATCGTGCACCTTGCAGGGGTCACCAAAGCTGCCGGAGATGCCGGGTTCGAAGAGGGCAACGTGATGCCGGTGCGCAACCTGCTGGCCGCCGTGAAGCAGCACAATCCGGGACTGAAGCGGTTTGTACTGGTTTCGTCGCTTGCTGCGGCCGGACCGGCTGCTGAGGGTGTGCATGGCCTCAGGGAGTCCGACGAGCCGCATCCGGTAAGCGCTTACGGGCGCAGCAAGCTGAGAGCCGAAACGCTTTGCATGGATGTGTCGGCCTCGGTGCCCGTTACCATCGTGCGACCTCCGGCGGTGTACGGTCCTGGCGACCGCGATGTGCTGCAGGTGTTCCTGATGCTTTCCCGAGGGGTGCTGGTGTCGGCGGGAAATCCCGAAAAGCAGCGGTTCAGCATGATCTATGTGGATGACCTCGTGCGGGGGATCATGGCTGCCGCGCGTTCTGAACGGACCGAAGGGCGGGTTTATTATATAACATCATTCTGTTCATGGTCGTGGGAGGAGGTTATTGCCGCCGCACGTCCCGTGCTTGGTTTCAGGAAGCTGCACCGGATCAATCTGCCCGGACCGGTGGTGTTTCTGCTCGGCGCTGTGGCAGGTGCTGTTGCGTCGTTTTCGGGAAAGCCCGGCCTGCTCAACCGCGACAAGGCCAATGAGCTGGTTCAGGATTACTGGGTATGTTCGCCCGAAGCGGCCAATCTCGATTTCGGTTTTACCGCCGATATGTCGCTCGAAGAAGGGGTATCGAAAACCATCACATGGTATCGGCGCGAAGGGTGGATGTAGAAGATTGTTGGCCGTTAGCGGTGTGCCGTACACGGCAGGGGAATTTGCGGATTATCCGATCAGTTTCTGCATCAATCGCAAGAGCAGGAAGCGCTCGTCGGGGTAGGGCAGCAGTCCTTTGAGTGCGGCATCGGTTTCCCTGAGCGCGAGAATGGCCGAGACGGTCTGCTCGCAGGTGAACGCACCGGTGTAGCCGAGATAGTTCCGTACGAAAAACTCCTGCTTGCCGTACATTCCCAGAATCCTGGCGATCTCTGCCGGCGGGAGCTGCCTTACGGCGGGCACCGAAAGCTTCCAGAGGCGCATGAAAAAAGTCGTCAGATAGCGGACGATGCTTCCGAGCCCCTCCTTCTGCCCTTCCCGGTCCATGATCATGATCGAAATGCCGCTCGACAGTCGCAGGTTCCTGCCTGCAACGGCTTTTTCGAGCTCGAAGACGTTGTAGGTTTTCGATATGCCGACGCAGTCATAGATATCTGTGGCGGTGATGGTATTGCCCTTGCGCATCGATGAGGCGTAAAGAATGATTTTATCGATTTCGCCTGCAATCTCTCGTGCGGAGGGCTGCACATAGGCGGCAAGGAGCTTCAGTGCTTCCGGCTCGAACTCCCATCCCGCAGCTTTCGCCTTTTCGGTAGCGAACAGGTCGGGATTGCGGATTGCCGGAAAATCGGTCCTGAATTTTTTCAGCTCCCTGAAGGGTGATTTGTCGAGATCTTTTTTATCGTTGCTGTCGGTATCGAGCACCAGTACGGTGAAGTTTCCGGGGTTGGCTATATAGGAGGCAAACTTTTCTTCGTGATGTTTCTGCTGCTCCTTTGAGCCGGTGCGTTTGACTTTTTCGAACTGCCGGACGATCAGCAGCTTTTTTTCGGTGAACATGGGGTACTCGGAGGCTTTCGAGGCCAGTTCGCCAAGGGTGAGGTCCTGCCCGTAGAGCAGTACGGAGTTGTATGTCGCTTCCTGGGGCGAGGGAAAAATCGCGGCTTTTATCAGTCCGACAAGCTCTTCCTTGATATAGCTTTCAGGTCCGGTGAAAAAATAAACGGGATCGATTTTTCCCGAGAGGATTCTTGTTTTCAGAGCATCCATAGTGTCAATCGGCGATCAGAAGCCAAAAGGCTGAAGCCGGAGAGTCCGCACCGCGGACTCTCCGGCTTCAGTGCGGTGAAGTTCAGAACGGCAGGTCGTCCTTGTCCTGTTCCATGGCCGGTCCGGATGGCTGTGAAGTGTTGCCGGAAGGGCTTTGCTGCCTGGCATCGCGGGGCATCTGGTTGTACTGGGGGCGCTCCTGCGAATGGCCGGCATCGCCGTACCCGCCCCCGTTGCCCTGTTCTTTCGGAGATCCGAGCATCTGCATGTCGGTGCAGACGATTTCGGTGGCATAACGCTTTTCGCCGCTTTTGTTGTCGTCCCAGCTTCTGGTTTGCAGGCGACCTTCTATGTAGACCTGCCGGCCTTTTTTCAGGTACTGGTTGCAGATTTCCGCGAGTTTTCCCCAAGCGACTATCCGGTGCCATTCGGTGCGGTCCTGCCAGCTTCCGGATGCGTCCTTGAAGTTTTCGCTGGTTGCTACCGTGAAATTGGAGACTGATTGTCCCGAAGCGGTGGTTCTCAGTTCGGGATCGTTGCCGAGATGGCCGATGAGCATTACTTTATTGAGTCCTTTAGCCATGATATGGTTTCTGCTGAGGTTATCGTTCCGGCAGACAGTATCCGGTGCGCAACAGTGAAATACCGCTGTCGTTCTTTTATTGGACAATACATCGAACAAAGTTACAAAACAAGCCGTCCTGCATCAAGTACCGGTCCTTCACGGCATAGCAGGACAGTTTCGATGCCGCCTCCCGGAGCCCTGACTTCGACGGAGCAGCCGTAACAGATGCCGATGCCGCATCCCATGATCGATTCGAGCGACACTTCGCATGCAATGCCGTATTTTCTGCTGAACGCGGCTACAGCCCGGAGCATCGGATTCGGGCCGCAGGCGAATATTTTCAGGCGGCTTTTTTTGCCGAGTGCCTCGATGTCGTGTTCGAGCAGCTCCACCACGGTGCCCCTGAATCCTGCCGAACCGTCGTCGGTCGCCGTCCGGCAGTTCGAGAGGTTCTGCAGCAGCAGGTCTCTTGATGTCCTGCCGCCGACGAAATTGATGCAGCCGGAGCCCTGAAGGGCAAGCTGTTTTTCGAGAAAGAGCATCGGAGCGGTTCCTATGCCGCCGGAAACCAGGAGGGCGGTGTCGAAGGATGGGTTCAGGATGTCGAAGCTGTTTCCGAGCGGTCCGAGAACCTGCATGGTAGAGAAGCAGGGGGAGCCGGCAAGAATTGCGGTTCCGCATCCAACGTTCCTGGCCATGATGTCGATCGAGTTTCCCCGGACGTTGTGAATGGAAAACGGCCGGCGGAGCAGCGGTTGCGTCGTATCGTTTACCTTGATATTGACGAAGTTTCCTGGCCGTGCCACGGAGGCAATTTCGGGGCATTCGAAGGTTATGACCGAAACATCCTCGCTGATTTTCCGCGAAGCGGTAATGGCTGCCGTGAGATCGGTTATCGGTAAGGTTTCTGGCATCATGGCGGTATGCTGAAGAGTGGGCGCGAAAAGCCGGGTATTGTTGAAAGATTAAGATAATAACGGAACACTCGGTCGAATATGCAAATGGCAGGAGTCAGTAGTCGGTAGTCAGTAGTCGGTAGTCAGTAGTCGGTAGTCAGTAGTCAGTAGTCAGTAGTCAGGAGTCAGTAGGCGGGAAGAGATTATGGATTTTGAATTATGGATTGGAGGGGAACGGGGTTTGCAAAGAAGACGGCATGCCGGTTTTCCAGCCCCGTAGGGGCGGCATGTCGGTAGCGCAGGGTGAAACCCTGGGAGCCGTAGGGACGGCATATCGGTAGAAATGGTGTATGCCCCCCCAAGTAGGGGGTTTTTTATTTCCCCAGCCCCGTAGGGGCGGCATGTCGGTAGCGCAGGGTAAAACCCTGGGGGCCGTAGGGACGGCATATCGGTAGAATGGGGAAGATCATCCTCCTGAAACAGGGGCTTATTTTTTTACGTGGCGGTAAGTGTGTATGTTTCATTCTTTGTAGAGTCCGGGGAGAGTTATATCTTTTGTCTTTCGATTGTATTTCACAAAACCAATGTCCGGTTCATGCGTATTTTAACTTTTACAGGTAAAGGCGGAGTAGGCAAAACCAGTGTTTCGGCTGCGACTGCTGTCCGTTTATCCGAGTTGGGCCATCGCACCCTTGTGCTTTCGACCGATCCGGCTCACAGTCTGTCGGATTCATTCAACCTTCCACTCGGAGCCGAACCAATCAAGATAAAGGAGAATCTGCATGCCATCGAGGTTAACCCCTATGTTGATTTGAAGCAGAACTGGCACTCGGTACAGAAATACTATACGAGAATTTTCATGGCCCAGGGCGTCTCCGGCGTCATGGCCGACGAGATGACCATTCTCCCGGGCATGGAAGAGCTTTTCTCTCTCCTGCGCATCAAACGCTATAAAACCGCCGGACTGTACGACGCGCTTGTGCTCGATACCGCTCCGACCGGTGAAACCCTCAGACTGCTTTCTCTTCCCGATACGCTTTCGTGGGGTATGAAAGCGGTCAAGAACGTTAATAAGTATATCATGCGTCCGCTCAGCAAGCCGCTGTCCAGGATGTCCGACAAAATTGCATACTTTATTCCTCCGGAAGATGCCATCGAATCGGTCGACCAGGTGTTCGACGAGCTCGAAGATATTC
>NZ_JAIOZR010000015.1 GCF_021740465.1 Chlorobium sp.
ACTGACTACTGACTACTGACTACTGACTACTGACTACTGACTACTGACTACTGACTACTGACTACTGACTACTGACTACTGACTACTGACTACTGACTACTGACTACTGACTACTGACTACTGACTACTGACTACCGGCTACTGACTACTGACTACTGACTACTGACTACCGGCTACCGATTTCACTGCATCGAGTCGAAAAGCTCCGGAACCGCATCCGCATAGCCGTTCTCCCTGCGGGTTAAAAGATACTGCCTAAGAAATGGCGGGTAGAGCTCGAATTCGTGCAGATCCCTGAACGGAATCCACCGTACCTGAATGATCATCTGCTGGTCATCGCTGTACTCCGGGTCTCTGCCGGTTATCAGCTCACCTCCGGTCACCTCACAATAAAACCCGAGCGAAACGGAATGATGTCGGCTGCCCGGGTCCAGCGAACCCGGAAAAGGATAGAGCAACTCCTTGATGAAAAGAAGAGGGCCGATGCTGCAGTCGAGACCGGTCTCCTCCTTCATCTCTCTCATAAGCGCCTCATCAAGGGTTTCCCCGTGCTCCACTCCGCCACCGGGAAGAATCCAGTAACGGCCTGGAAGGGAAGGATCTTCAGGAGCGAAACTCTTGTGCTCGATAAGCAGCACCCGGTCATCCTGAACACAGATGGCACTGACTCTTAGAGTAACCTTCGACATAACCGGGTATAAATAATATTTGCCAATTAACAATGAAAATCCGGGCACCAATGAACGAATAAGAGCCCGCTGTGCGTTCACAAGGCAATTCAATAAACAAAATAATCGGCGCAGGGGAAAGCTATTCAGTTGCAGTCTCGACAGAGAATCCCTATTTTCCCCTTTATTTTTTTCCAGTATGCCCTTCTCTTCTATGAATCCACCACCGAAACTTGAAAACCCGCAATTCAACGACCCGCTGTGCAGCCGTTGCGGGCTCTGCATGGGAAATGCCTGGCCTACCGGAGAAAGCCTTGAGAGCTGCGTGTTCAATACCGGCTGGCTTGGAAAGCATGAAGAGAGAGTGTTCGGCAGAACAAGAAACGTTCAGAACGAAGATGAGCTCCGCTTCGGCATATCCCTCGACCGATTCAACGCGGTCATGAACAAACCGCTCGAAGGCGCCCAGTGGAGCGGTATCATAACCGCAATTTCAACAAAAGCCCTCCAGAGCGGACTTGTTGACGGGGTAGTAACGTTGCAGGGCAGCACGTTCCAGCCAAAAGCCGTCCTCGCCACATCTGCAGAAGAGATTCATGAAGCACGGGGAAACAAACCTGTACTCTCACCTGTGCTGCAGGCGTTGCATACTGCATGGAAAAAAAAGGTCAGAAAGCTCATGGTTGTGGGCGCGTCGTGTCATGTTCACGTATTGAGGGACTTTGCGGCAACCCACCCCTATCTCAAGGATGTCGAACTGCACGTCGTGGGCATTCCCTGTACCGACAACCTCGAACCTGCACACCTCAAGTGGGTTTTCCGCCATATCAGCCGGTCACCGGATACCGTGATGAATTTCGAATTCATGCAGGATTACAAGGTGCACATCGTGCACTCGACCGGCAGAATCGAGAAAATCCCGTTTTTCAGCCTTCCGGCGGCAGTGCTTAAAGTAGGAGTTTTCTCGAACAGCTGCATGAGCTGTTTCGATTACATCAACAGCCTTGCCGATGTCACGGTAGGCTATTTCGGAGCGCCCTATACGCCGGATGGAAAACTGCAGTGGGTCATGCTGAGAACGGAAAAAGGAGAGAAACTGATCGACCTGGTACGAAGCGACCTGACCATTTCACCTGAAACCGGCAGCGGTGACAGCTTCGGGGCCGTCAAGGCGTCAATACAGCCGACAATCGGCCCTATCCTGCAACCACACCTGCTGGGCGACCGTCGCTCGATGCCGGTTGTTTTCGGCAAACTGCTCAGTGCCCTCAAGGCAAGAAAAGGTCCCAGAGGTATCGAGTTCGCCAGGTATTCGATAGACATCCATGCCCTGCGAAACTACTTCTTCGTCCGGCACTACACCCCCCAGCGCCTCGATATCCTTGTGCCGGAACACATCCATCATCTGGTAAAACAGTATAACGTGAGCGATTTCGATAATTTGCCCCCCTTTACCGGAAAATGAAAATTTGGATTTCCGGTTAGTAACAATTATTATATAACCATATAGTAGATCATTCATCGGAAACAGTTATTACTTATAAAAAAAACACAATAGTTGTTCTTTTTATGATATTTTAGTAACATAGAGTTTATTAAAAACCACACTTGTTCTTTTTTTGCATTGGCCCCTGCCGAAAAAGGCAGACCAGCTGATTTTCCAGTCAGTAATACACACACACATAACCTAACGGAGAAAACACAATGAAAAAAATGCTCTCTCTTGCAGCCATGTTTGCGGTGCTTGCCTACGCATCGCCTGCATCTGCAGAAGTCAAGTTCAGCGGCGACGCTTCGATCCGCCTCAGAGGCCAGTTCACGGATACCGAATGGCTGTGTATGGAAGATGATGAAGACGATCTCACCTTCGCCTACCGTGTACGCCTGAAAGCGGCCGCCGATATGGGCAGTGGCTACTTCTTCAAGGCCATGCTCACCACCGACAACACTGTTGGCGGCTGGACAATCCTGAACGACAACCTCGAAGACACCAACATCGAGTTCTCGAACTTCTACTTCGGCCGTATGATGGAGAACAGCCACTACATGATGGGCCGCCTTCCTCTCAACAGTGTCAACAACCCGATCTTCGACCTCGCCCTCTCGCCAGATGCTCCTCTCGACATTCCGGTGGCGACCGTCTTCATGGACCGCGTGCTGGGCCTGAACTACGGCACCAAGATCGGCGGCGGTGAACTCAACACAACTCTGGTTCTGCTCAACGAGGATTCCGATGACGACTCCGCGCTGGAAGGTGACGGCATGTTCAACGACGGCTACGCGCTGCACCTCAGCTACAAAACCAACATCGGCAAAGTGACCTTCGAGCCCCAGGCGCTGATCATGCTGACCGACGGCGACGGCATGTATAACGATATTACACCGCACACCTTCGGCGCTAACCTGACAGTTCCTGCCGGAGATGCAAAAATCGGCGTCAGCGGCTTTTACACCGTCTGCGATGATGACATTGTAGACTACAGCGGCTACCTGTTACGCCTGAAAGGAGAAATCGGCGCCTTCACCGCATGGGTGGACTACAGCCACACCGATGACAATACTCCTGGCGCATTAACAACCGATTACGACAACTACTTCGTGTGGGCACAGTACAAGTACAATGTATACGAGTCGGCCATGGGTTCCTTCAGCCTCACCCCGACTGTCCGTTACTTGGCCTACAGCGATAATTTCTTAGGAGCAGACTACGACTACAGCAGACTTCGCACCGAGCTCATTGCAACGGTAACCTTCTAAACGAAGCTTGCCTCTCAAAAAAGCCGCAGGCAACTGCGGCTTTTTTTTTAACTCCCCCCGTCACAAAACGCTTTTCCGTCATAAAAAACGAAAAAGTGTGAAGAAGATCTGCAAGGTTCCGAAAAACGTGGTGCGTAAAAAGTTTGTAACAATTATTAATTACCGTTTTACCATCTTTTTTTTTCTGTAACTTTAATAAACAGGTTCCTTTCTCTCTGCACGCACTTGTCCTTGTAATTTTTAAACATTTCAAACCATGGAAAAAGCAAAACTCCAGGAGTACTGGAAAATCAACCTCGGCTACCTGATCGGGCTGCTTGTCGCCTGGTTTCTGGTCTCCTACGGATTCGGCATCCTGCTTGCCGAACCGCTCAACGCGATCCAGATAGGCGGTTTCAAACTCGGATTCTGGTTTGCCCAGCAGGGATCGATCTACATTTTTGTCCTGCTTATCTTCATCTATGTCGCCCTGATGAACAGCCTCGACAGAAAATTCGATGTCCGTGAGGAGTGATGTACCTGCACCGTTTTCAGCTATTTTTTTTTCAACCTTAACAAGTATTACCACTATGGATGTACAAACGTGGACGTATATCATCGTAGGGGCTACGTTTCTGATCTATATCGCAATTGCGATATGGGCCAAAGCAGGCTCTACAAAAGAATTCTACGTTGCCGGCGCAGGCGTTCCGCCTATCATCAACGGCATGGCAACCGCTGCGGACTGGATGTCGGCAGCATCATTCATCTCGATGGCCGGTCTCATCTCCTTCATGGGTTACGACGGTTCGGTTTACCTGATGGGCTGGACGGGCGGTTACGTACTACTCGCGCTTCTGCTCGCCCCCTATCTGAGAAAGTTCGGAAAGTTCACCGTTCCCGACTTCGTCGGTGACCGTTACTACTCAAACGTAGCGCGTACGGTGGCTGTTATCTGCGCAATCTTCGTTTCCTTCACCTATGTTGCAGGCCAGATGCGCGGTGTCGGCGTGGTGTTCTCCCGCTTCCTCGAAGTCGATATCAACACCGGTATCCTGCTCGGCATGGGCATCGTCTTCTTCTATGCTGTACTCGGAGGCATGAAAGGCATCACCTACACCCAGGTTGCCCAGTACTGCGTGCTGATTTTCGCGTACATGGTTCCCGCCATCTTTCTCTCCATGATCATCGCCGGTACACCCATCCCGCAGCTCGGCATGGGCGGCTCAGGCGCCGATGGAGTGTTCCTGCTCGACAAGCTCGACAACCTGCATGCCGAACTCGGTTTTGCAGCCTATACTACCGGCTCAAAACCCATGATCGACGTGTTTGCGATCACCTTTGCCCTCATGGTCGGTACCGCCGGTCTTCCGCATGTTATCGTCCGCTTCTTCACCGTACCGAGAGTCCGTGACGCACGCATCTCCGCCGGGTGGGCGCTTATCTTCATCGCCCTGCTCTACACCACGGCGCCGGCAATCGCAACCTTCGCCCGCCTGAACCTGATCCAGACCGTCAGCAACAACAGCTACACCGACATGCCCGGATGGTTCAAAAAGTGGGAAAAAACCGGTCTGCTTGCCTGGATGGACAAAAACAACGACGGCAAAATCCAGTACACCGGCAAGAACGCCGGAGGCGGAGACCCTTTTGAAGGCAAAAAAGCTGAAATCACCAAGGAAAAAGGGCAGTACGGCCAGATGCTCATGTCCAACAAGCCCACGGACAACTCCAACGAGCTCTATATCGACAAGGACATCATGGTGCTTGCCAACCCGGAAATCGGCAACCTGCCGAACTGGGTGATCGCACTGGTGGCTGCAGGCGGTCTTGCCGCAGCGCTCTCGACGGCGGCAGGTCTCCTGCTGGTCATCTCGACCTCGGTTTCGCACGATCTGATCAAAAAGCAGATCAATCCGAACATCACCGAGAAAAGCGAACTGATGTTTGCCCGCATCGCGGTCGGCGTGGCCATCGTGATTGCCGGATACTTCGGCATCAACCCTCCGGGCTTCGTGGCTGAAGTGGTTGCCTTCGCCTTCGGTCTTGCCGCGGCGTCCTTCTTCCCGGTCATCATTCTCGGCATCTTCTCCAAGAGAATGAACAAGGAGGGTGCCATCTCCGGCATGCTCTCCGGCCTGATTTTCACTGCGGCCTACATCGTCTACTTCAAGTTCATCAGCCCCGACATGAACAAGCCTGAATTCTGGTGGTTCGGAGTCTCGCCGGAAGGCATCGGAACGGTCGGCATGCTGATCAACATTGCCGTGAGCTTTGTCGTTTCCCGCATCACCCCTGCACCTCCCCAGGAGATCCAGGAGCTGGTCGACAGCCTGAGATACCCCAAAGGAGCCGGAGAGGCATCGGCTCACTGAGCGGTTTTCTCTATGGCATTGCAAATAAAAAAGGCGCGGAACCAACCGCGCCTTTTTTATTGTTACCTTTTGCGAACAGGAAAAAGAACCGCCGATGATGACAGAGCACCATAACCATACCCTGAACAAAACCGTAAAAAACGGCATCGCCGACAAGCTGGCGAACCTGCCCGCCTTGCCGGGAGTCTACCAGTTCCGGAACAGTTCCGGCAAGGTGATCTATGTGGGCAAGGCAAAAAACCTGCGCAACAGGGTCCGTTCCTATTTCCGCGATTCCCGGCAGCTCTATGGAAAAACCCTTGTGATGGTCGGCCACATCGCCGACCTCGAAGTGATCATCACCTCGTCGGAAGTGGAAGCCCTCATCCTGGAAAACAACCTGATAAAGGAGCTCAGGCCGCGTTACAACGTCAACCTGAAGGACGACAAAACCTACCCCTATCTGGTCATCACCAACGAGCCGTTTCCACGGATATTCCTTACCCGTCAGCTCCGGCGCGACGGTTCGACATGGTTCGGTCCCTATACCGAAGCCGGCCAACTCCGTTCCATACTCGATCTCATCGGATCCATCTTTCCCGTGAGAAGCTGCAAACTCCGGTTGACCGAAGAGAATATAGCGGCAGGAAAATTCAGGGTCTGCCTCGACTACCACATCCATAAATGCAAAGGCCCCTGCGAAGGGCTCCAGCCGGAGAAGGAGTATCTGGAAATGATCGGGGAGATCGTCAGGCTGCTCAAAGGCAGGACTTCGGGCATGATCCGTTCGCTCACGGAGAAAATGCATGCACTGGCAGGCGAGCTGAAATTCGAAGCCGCTGCGGAGATCCGTTCCCAGCTTGAAAGCATGAAGCGCTATACCGAAAAACAGAAGGTAGTAAGCCTTGACGGTGTTGACCGTGACGTATTCGCGCTTGCCTCCGGGCAGGACGACGCCTGCGCGGTGATCTTTAAAATCCGCGAAGGAAAGCTGCTCGGCTCCCGACGCATCTACATGAACAACACCGGTGGGGAAACCGAATCCACTCTTCTTTCGAAAGCCGCCGAAAAATACTATATCGAAACCATTGACGCAATTGCGGACGAAATCCTTTTCCAGCATCCGCTGCCCCCCGAAGAGGAGGAAGCCCTGAAAACGCTGTTGGCCGCAAAAAAACAGGACGAACAGGGACGAAAAACCGTCGTCCGGCTCGTGGTGCCGCAGATAGGAGAAAAAGCGCATCTGCTCGACATGTGCCGGCGCAACGCCACCCACCATCTTGAGGAGTACCTCATCGAGAAGCAGAAACGAGGAGAAGCTGCACGCGAACATGGGGGAGTTCTCGATCTCGGAAAACAGCTGCGACTTGCGAGAATGCCTGAACGGATCGAATGCTTCGACAACTCCCATTTTCAGGGTACCGACTATGTCAGCTCCATGGTCTGCTTCGTCGGGGGTAAACCCAGAAAATCCGATTACCGGAAGTTCAGGCTCACTTCCGTTGCAGGCTCGGACGATTACGGCGCAATGCAGGAGGTACTGACGCGCAGGTACAGCGGTTCTCTCTGCGAAGAGCTGCCACTCCCCGATCTTGTTGTCGTCGACGGAGGAAAAGGGCAGGTCAATGTCGCATCTGCCGTACTGACCCGGGCAGGTCTCGATATCCCGGTTATCGGACTGGCCAAACGTCTTGAAGAGATTTTCATGCCCCATGCCCGAGACCCCTTCAACCTGCCGAAAACCTCTCCGGCACTGAAACTTCTGCAGCGGCTGCGTGACGAAGCCCACCGTTTTGCCGTAACCTACCACCGTCAACTCCGCCGGGAGAGAACCCTGCAGACAGAACTCACCTCTATAGCCGGCATTGGTGAAAAAACGGCACAGAAATTGCTAAAACATTTTGGTTCCGTAGAACGTATCGCCTCGCTCCTGCCTGAAGAACTGGAGGCAGCCGCGGGAAAAAGCGCAGCGAAAAAAATATACCTCTTCTATCATCCCCAGGAGCTCACGAGGTAAAACGCCGGAACCCCGGCAAATGTTGTTCTTAATAAAATTCTGTTATATTTACCAAATGGTACGCCTGATGATAATTGAAACTCTTTCCGACTGTCTATGAACCTGCCCGATTTTTTCGATGATGGCCGTCAAGATGCATCCGGGTTGTCACGTAAAGAGCCACCCGACCTTGACGATCTCGATTCAAGATACGATGCCGATGAGCTGATCGAGCTGATCATCCGGCTCAATGAGGACGGGTTTATTCAGGAATCGCTCACGGTTGCCCGACGCGTTGAACTCATCGCTCCATACAATTCCGAAACCTGGTTTCACCTTGGAAACTGCCTGACGCTCAACGGTGAGTTCAGCGAAGCTCTCGATGCTTTTCGCGAAGCGGTGCTTCTCAGTCCTGCCGATGGTGAAATGCAGCTGAACCTTGCCCTCGCTTATTTCAATACCGGCTGTTTCGACGAAGCGCTCGATATTTTCGAGGATGTGTTCGTGGATTCCTCGATAGAACGCGAGTTCCACTATTACCGTGGTATCGTGCTCCAGAGGAAAGACAGGTTTGTCGAAGCGGAAATCGATTTCGAAAAAAGTCTTCGCATCGATCCCGCGTTTTCCGACGCATGGTACGAACTTGCCTACTGCAGGGATATTCTCGGCAAACTCGACGAGAGCGTCGAGTGTTACGATAAAGCGCTTGACGCCGACCCCTACAACATCAATGCCTGGTATAACCGTGGTCTTGTGCTCAGTAAACTGAAACGGTACGACGAGGCGCTCGAATCCTACGACCTTGCGCTGGCTATTGCCGACGACTTCAGTTCGGCATGGTACAACCGCGCCAATGTGCTGGCAATTACCGGAAAAATAGAGGAGGCTGCCGAAAGCTATCTGAAAACCCTTGAATACGAGCCAGACGACATCAATGCCCTCTACAATCTCGGTATAGCTTACGAAGAGCTCGAGGAGTACGGAGAGGCAACCGCTTTCTACCTGCGCTGTCTTGAGGTGAACAACGATTTTTCAGATGCATGGTTTGCGCTTGCCTGCTGTTATGAAGCCCTTGAACAGTATGAAGAGGCTGCCGTGTCGGTTGAGGAGGCACTGCGCATCCTGCCCGACAGTATCGAATTTCTTCTGCTGAAAGCCGAAATAGCCTACAATCTCAACAGGCTTGCCGAATCTCTGGAAACTTACCGGGAAATCATCCTTCTCGAGTCCGATAATTCCCAGATATGGCTCGACTATGCCATGGTTCTGAGGGAAAACGGCGAATTCGGCGAATCCATCGATGCGCTCCAGCAGTCGCTGAAGCTGCAGCCATATTCGGCCGATGCCCACTTCGAAATCGCCGCGGCGTATTTCGCCATGGGAGACAAACTCAGTACGCTCAAGGCACTCAGCAAAGCATTCAAGATCGACCCTGATAAAAAGCAGCTTTTCCAGAGCACGTTCCCGGAACTCTACCAGCAGGATGCCGTAAGAAAAATGCTTGGTATTTCCTGAACCCTCCGGACCGAACACCGCGCTGCATGAAGCCTTCAAAGCAAATCCTCGGCCTTATCGGCCGGAACGTGGATTATTCGTGGTCTCCGCTCATTCACAATACCGCATTCGAACTGCTTGGGCTCCCCTATGTCTATACGATTTTCGACATTGCAGTACCCGGACTTCTTGACGATGCGCTTCGCGGCGCTCGCGCTCTCGGCATCGCAGGATTCAACGTCACCATCCCCTATAAAAAGGATGTCGTTCCCTTGCTCGACGAACTGACGGAGGATGCCGCTGTCATACAGGCAGTGAACACCATCGTCAATACCGACGGGAAACTTACCGGACACAATACCGATATCGGGGGCTTCGCAGCCCCCCTGCTTCCATTCCTGAGCCGCATCGAAGGCCGTCCGGTCTGCATCTTCGGCTCGGGAGGCGCATCGCTGGCCGCTATCGAGGCGTTCAGGCGTTTTTTCCGCCCATCGGTCATCTACCTCTTCGTCAGGGATATCTTCAAGGCGCTTTTTATGCTCGAACCCTATCTCCACAAGGAACGGGTCTCGATCTGTCTTTTGAGCGATCTTCACTGCGGAAAAAACCACACGCGTGAATATTTCCGGAACTGCAGCGTGGTTGTCAACGCGACACCGATAGGCACCAGGGGACGAACCGGCGACGACACAGGCTGCATCGTGCCGCTCGAAGAAAACCTGCTGCACAGCCGCCATATCGTTTACGACATGGTCTACAATCCTCTGCGAACGCCGCTGCTCGCCGCTGCGGAACAGGCCGGGGCCGAAACCATCAGCGGCATCGAAATGCTCCTCGGACAGGCGACACGGGCATTCTCCCTCTGGACCGGCGCAGCGATGCCTGTTGATGCAATCAGAAGCGAACTGCTCCGTATTATATCGAAACCGCCCGGCAGCCCTGATGAACTCCTGTAACCTTACGATAACCCTGCACCGACCATGAAGTGGTTTTTTACCTTAGCCTCGATTGTTGTGCTGTTCGACCAGTTCACCAAAAAACTTGCCGTCATGTTTCTCCGTGAAAAAGGGAGCATCCCGATCATCGGTGAATGGCTGAAACTGACCTATGCGGAAAACAACGGCATCGCCTTCGGCGTCGAGTTCGCACCGCAAATGGTCATGATCCTGCTGGTCGGCTCCATATCGCTCTTCATCGTACTCTATGTCGTGAAATCCGGAAACCGCAACACCCTTTTCCTGCTCCCTTTTGCCCTTATATTCGGAGGTGGCATCGGCAACCTCATCGACCGTCTCACTCTGGGAAGGGTTATCGACTTCATCCATTTCGATCTCTACCAGGGATTCGTCATGGGTTCATGGGTAGCGCTCTGGCCGATTTTCAATATCGCTGACTCAGCCATCACCATTGGGGCCTGCATCCTTATCCTGCTGCACGGCAGGATTTTTCCCGAACACCTCCCTTCCGGTGAAAACCATGTTCGTTGATGTCCACTGCCATCTCTCGTTTCCCGATTTCGACGCTGACCGGGAGGAAATCATCCGTGAAATGACCGCGGCGGGAGTGACGCTCCTTGTCGATCCGGGAATCGATGTGGAATCCAGCAGAAAATCCGTCGAGTTTGCTGCAGCACACCCGATGGTCTATGCCAACGTCGGCCTGCATCCGCACGAAATCGGACAGCAACTTTCCGAGAGTATTTTCGACGAACTGGCCGCACTGGCTCGCTCACGAAAAGTTGTGGCCATCGGAGAAACAGGTCTCGATTATCACTACCCTGACTGCAATCCCCTCCAGCAGCAGGAAGCGTTCCGCGCCATGCTGCACCTTGCCGGGACCCTCGACCTTCCGGTCGTCATCCACTGCCGTGAAGCCTGGAAAGATCTTCTGACCATTCTCGAAGAGGAACAACACTCCTCGATGCGCGGTCTCATGCACTGTTTTTCCGGCGACAGCGAAATCGCCCTCCGCTGCATCCGGCTCGGTTTCGCGATTTCGATTCCCGGAACGATAACCTATAAAAACTCGCTTCTGCCGGAGGTCGTCCGGAATATTCCTCTCGAACACCTGCTGACCGAAACCGACTCTCCCTATCTGAGTCCGGTGCCATACAGAGGCAAGCGGAACCACCCCTCGAATGTCCGTCTGGTCACAGAAACAATAGCCGGAATAAAAAACATGACTCTGGAGGAGAGTGCCGGGCGCATTGCCGGAAATGCGGCACGGATATTCAAACTCGAAGGAGTGTAATCCATTGCTGTGCATACAGCTGCGAACAGGGAACAATTTTGAAATTCAGGCAAACTTGCGTAGGTTGCAAACCGTTGGGCCCTCTGTATAGAGAGAACATAACAGCCTGGCTATCAATCAATCTACCGGTAAAACCGGAATGTAACGAACACCATGAACATGACCCAGATGCAAACAGAGCCCTCAAAAAGCCCGGAACAAATCAAACCGGATGCAACCGATAACCTCCTCTATATTGTCATCAAATATAAAAACGCACTGATCGCCGCACTCGTGCTTGTTGCCGCAATAGGAGGAGGAACAGCCTTCTGGCTGAATCACCAGAAAGCTGCAGAGCAGGAAGCCTCGCTGAAGCTTTCGAATGTCGCACCGCTACTCGACCGGGGCGAGTACCGCAAGGCAATTGACGGAACACAGACCAACCCCGGACTGAAAAGCATTTCAGGAAAATACGGTGGCACCGCGAGCGGCAGGATGTCGTCGCTGCTTCTGGCCAACGCCTACTACGCGCTTGGGCAACCGGACTCGGCCCTCGCCGTATATAAAGGCATATCGATGAAAAACAGGGATCTGGCCGCGGCCGTACTTGCCGGAACAGGGGCCTGTCAGGCGGAAAAGAAACAGTTTGCCAAAGCCGCTTCGGCTTACGAGGAGGCAT
The DNA here is from genome assembly GCF_021740465.1 of Chlorobium sp. GTDB lineage: Bacteria > Bacteroidota > Chlorobiia > Chlorobiales > Chlorobiaceae > Chlorobium. The sequence goes on from NZ_JAIOZR010000015.1 coordinate 12,157, forward strand.
CGGAAAAAGCCGAAAACAAAGCCCTCAAAGCCCAGTACCTTGTCAGTGCCGCCGACAATCACCTTGACTCCGGAAAACGGGAAAAAGCCCTTGAACTCTACAAAAAAACCGTTGCCGATTACCCCGGATCAACCGGAGCCGCACTCTCCCAGCGAGCGCTCTGGCAGATGTCCGGCAGCCGTTAACCCATACCGATCAACAAGAAAACAGTCCGAACCATGCCTGAATCATTCATTATCGAAACGACGCTTGGCAACATCACGGTCAGCCTTTACGACGACACTCCGCTGCATCGCGACAATTTCAAAAAACTTGTCACTGAAAACTACTACGACGGCATACGCTTTCACCGCGTTATCCGTGACTTCATGATCCAGACCGGTGACCCGCTCTCCCGCCATGACGAAAAACGCGCGCTGCACGGCACAGGCGGACCGTCATACCGCATTCCCGCAGAGATCCGGCATGCCAACAAGAAAGGCACGCTGGCAGCAGCCCGCGACAACAACCCGGAAAAAGCCTCATCCGGCAGCCAGTTTTACATCAACCATACCGATAATGACTACCTCGACGGCCAGTATACGGTTTTCGGCGTTGTGGAAACCGGCCTGGATGTCGTCGATGCGATTGCCGCCGTTGAAACCGACTTCAACGACAACCCGCTGAGTCCGGTAACCATCAAAACCATCACCTCCGCAGTACAGGCATAGGAGCCGGGTTATGGAATCCATTGCCGCAAATCTTGCCGCCATCAGGCTGCGTATCGACGCAGCCTGCCTCAAGAACCACAGAGACCCCTCGACGGTCAGGCTTATTGCGGTCTCGAAAACCAAACAGGCAGAACAGATCAGAGAGGCTTTCGACGCGGGACAGATCGATTTTGGAGAGAGCTATGTGCAGGAGTTTCTCGACAAGATGTCCGATCCCCTGCTCGAAAATCAACCTCTCCGATGGCACTTCATCGGGCACCTGCAGTCCAACAAGGTCCGTTCGATCATCGGAAAGGTCGCGCTGATTCACGGCGTAGACCGACTCTCGACCGCAGAAGAACTGTCACGGCGTGCCCTTCAGCACGGCATCGAGGCAGAATACCTGCTTGAAGTGAATACTTCGGGTGAAGCCTCGAAATACGGCTTCGAACCAGAAGAACTGCTCCGACAGGCTCCGTCATTTTTCATGCTCCCGAATTGCACCTTGCGAGGGCTCATGACCATAGCATCTCCCGATCCGGCTCTGGCCCGCTACGAGTTCCGCCGTCTGCACCGGCTTCTCGACGAACTCAGGGAACTGGCACCCGAACCGTCGATTCTTACGGAGCTTTCCATGGGCATGAGCCAGGATTTTGAAGCCGCTATTGCTGAAGGAGCGACACTGATTCGTGTAGGAACAGCAATATTCGGCTGGCGGTAAGCCTGTTTCATTACTGCCTTGCCGGAACACCTGCAGCAGAAAACTATGATGGCACCCTTGAACGATCCTGGATATGATGCCGCACAGCGTGTCCGGAACTATAATTATGCTATCCTGAACATCGCGGCACTCGCCGGAGAGTATGAAGCCACAGGAAAAACGATATCACGACTCAATATCGGTGATCCGACGCTTTTCGGCTTTGAACCGCCACCGCAGCTTACCGAAGCGTATATTGCGGCACTCCGGAATGGACGGCACAGCTATGCCCCCTCATGTGGCATTCCCTCCGCCCGCGAAGCGATTGCCCGTGACGCCGGAAACCGCCTGATAGAAACTTCCGATCAGCAGATTATCGTTACAGCGGGAGCGACCGAAGCTGCCGATCTGCTCTGTACGGCACTCCTGAACCCGGGAGACGAGGTACTATGCCCCTCACCCGGTTATCCGCTTTACACGGCATTGGCCGCACGACAGGAGACTGTAAGCGTACCCTACAATCTTGATCCGCTGAACAGCTGGCTTCCCGACCCACAGGAAATCGAGCACCTGATTACCTCCAGAACAAAACTGCTGATCATCATCAATCCCAACAATCCGACAGGAGCGCTCTATCCTGCAGAACTGCTCGCGGCGATTGCTGAAATCGCCAGGAAACACCAGCTCATCTGCCTTGCCGACGAGGTTTACCGAAAACTGATCTACAGTGGCTCGCACCATCCGTTCGCCTCGTTTGCAGGCAATGACCTGCCGGTATTCACGCTGGAAAGCCTTTCGAAAAACTTCATGGTGCCAGGATGGCGAACCGGCTGGATGACCATAAGCAACAGCCACCTCCTGCCAGATCTCTCCGGGGCGTTACGAAAACTTGCCGACGCAAGACTCTGTGCACCCGCCGCACCGCAGTACGCCATAACAGAAGCGCTTTCCATGGGAAATGACTATCTTTTGCCGATTATGGAGAAACTCCACCGGCAGCGAAACCTGACCGTCAGCATGCTCAACGATTTCGAAGGACTATCCTGCAGCACACCCGAAGGCGCTTTCCATGTCATGGCGAAAATCGATCTGAGCCGCTATCCATTTGCCTCGGATGAAGAATTTATTGTTGAACTGCTCAGGAAAAAGCAGATATTGTTTGTTCACGGTTCGGGGTTCGGCACGCAACCCGGCGAAGGATACTTCAGGATAGTTTACCTTCCCGATACCGCTACCCTTGAACGGGTTTACCATGACCTGTACGATTTTTTACACCACTGCCGGCAGCACTCCGGCGCTATTCGTCAAAAACCTAAAACAACAACCCGATCATGATCGCTCAGCAGGCAAAAATTCAGGAAGCCGTCACCTTTATCCGCAAGAAAATCCAGGGAGAATACCCTGTAGGCATCGTTCTCGGAACCGGGCTGGGAGCTCTTGCCAAAGAGATCGATGTTGAACTCGCCCTTGACTACGGTGATATCCCCAACTTCCCCATCTCCACCGTCGAAACCCATCAGGGCAAACTGATTTTCGGCACGCTGGCCGGAAAAAAAGTCGTTGCCATGCAGGGTCGTTTCCACTTCTATGAAGGGTATTCGATGCAGCAGATCGTCTTTCCTGTCAGGGTCATGAAACATCTCGGCGTAAAAACCCTCGGCATCACCAACGCCTGCGGAGGCCTCAATCCGGCATTCAGCAAAGGCGACATCATGCTGATCGACGATCACATCAACCTGCTCGGCGGAAATCCCCTTATCGGACCGAACGATCCTGAAACGGGCTCCCGCTTCCCCGACATGTGCGAACCCTACTCCAGACGCATCCTCGGCATCGCCGAACAGGTAGCGCTCGAAGAGAAAATAAAGGTGCAGCGCGGCGTCTATATCGCACTTTCAGGCCCATGCCTGGAGACCAGAGCCGAATACCGCATGCTGAGAATGCTCGGTGCCGATGTCGTCGGCATGTCCACCGTTCCGGAAGTCATCGCCGCCGTCCATCAGGGCACCGAAGTGTTCGGCATGTCGATCGTCACCGATGAATGCTTCCCCGACAGCCTGCAGCCGGTCAGCATCGAGGAGATCATCGAGGTCTCCAACCATGCGGAGCCGAAAATGACCGCCATCTTCAAAGCCGTCGTTGCAAACCTGTAAACCATAGAATCCCTTTACAAAGCATGATAGACGCCATCTCCTTTTCAAACGGAACGTTCCGCTACCTCGACCAGCGCTACCTGCCTCTGCAGGAGCTCCATGTAGAAACACGGGATTACCGGGAGGCCATCGAGGCCATCAAGACTCTCGCCGTCAGAGGCGCTCCTCTCATCGGCGCATCGGCCGGCTACACGGTCGTGCTTGGCCTCAACGCATATCAGGGAGACAAGGCCGACTTCCCGACCTACTTCGACAAGCTGATCGCCGAGGTCAACGCATCCCGCCCTACGGCCGTAAACCTCTTCTTCGCAACGAGAAAAATGCAGGGTGTGTATGACGCAAACTTCGAAGCGGATTCTCTCGAAACGCTCTTTGCGAAAATGACCGATGAAGCGCACAGGATATACACTGACGAGGTCGATAACTGCGACAGGATCGCGCGTCATGGTGTCGAGCAACTGAAACAGGATCTGGCCGCCGTGCTGAAAACCCGCAAGCTCAACGTGCTGACCCACTGCAACACCGGTACGCTCGCCTGCTGCGGCATTGGTACGGCCCTTGGCGTGATCCGCCTCGCCTGGCAGGAAGGGCTGATCGAAAGGGTGATCTCCTCGGAAAGCCGTCCACTCCTGCAGGGGCTGCGCCTGACCGCATGGGAGCTCGAGCACGACGGCATTCCGTTCGCCTCCATCTCCGACTCCTCTTCGGCAATCCTCATGCAGCGAGGCATGATCGATTTCGCAGTGGTCGGCGCCGACCGCATCACGGCCAACGGCGACACGGCCAACAAAATCGGCACCTATGCCCATGCCATCAGCGCGAACCACCACGGTATCCCGTTCTACATAGCCGCTCCTGTCTCCACCATCGACATCACTATGTCTGAAGGATCACAGATACCGATCGAGGAGCGTAACGCTGACGAACTGCGCACGATTTTCGGCACCCAGGTAGCCACGCCGACCACGCCGGTGGTGAACTTCGCTTTCGACGTTACGCCCGGTACCCTTATCCGGGGCATCATCACCGAGAGAAAAGCTGTCGTCGGCAACTACGTCAAAGGCCTCGGAGAACTGTTTGCCGATTGAGCATCCCTTCGACAGGAAGAACCAGCCATAAAAAAAGACCGGAATACCAGACAGTTCCGGTCTTTTTTTATGAAAAAGCCATGCTTAAACCGTTTTTTCTGTTTACATTGATTCCGAAGATACGCTGAATGGCACGCGGCGTTCCTGATGGTCATATCCTCTGTATTACCGCTTTCGGGATCGTTGTCATGTGCCTTTTCCAGAACAACAACTATCCGGAGAACGCCAAATGAGCGAAACAGGATATGAATACAGGGTTGTACGAGGATTCGCATTTTCAGCCCTGTTCTGGCTGGTTATCGGTCTTGTAGTCGGATTATGGATCGCCTTCGAGATGTTCAATCCGGCATTGAACCTTACCCCCTGGCTGAGTTTCGGCAGGCTGCGGGTCGTGCACACGAACGGTCTTGGCCTCGGCTTCGGTCTGGCCGGTATTTTCGCCACATCCTATTACATTCTGCAGCGCCTTACCCGCGCCCCTCTTGCTTTTCCCAAACTTGCTCTTGCCCATCTCTACCTCTTCAATGCCGCCATCGCCCTTGCCGCCCTGAGCCTCTTCATGGGCATGAACACCACAAGGGAGTATGCCGAACTGGAGTGGCCGCTCGATGTGGGAGTGGTTATCCTCTGGGTCATGTACGCCATCAACGTCTTCGGCACGCTCCTCAAACGTCAGGAAAAGCAGATGTACATCTCGCTCTGGTACATCATCGCCATGACCGTCACCATCGCCGTACTCTACATCGTCAACAACCTCGCAGTTCCGGTCACCCTCTTCAAGTCCTACAGCCTTTACGCCGGAGCCAACGACGCCAACGTGGAGTGGTGGTACGGCCATAATATCGTGGGGTTCATCTTTACCGTACCGGTTCTGGCCATGTTCTATTACTTTCTTCCAAAAGCTACAGGCCTGCCGATCTACAGCCACCGGCTTTCCATCATTTCATTCTGGGCACTTATCTTCGCCTATCTCTGGACCGGCGCGCACCATCTCATGCTCACCCCGCTTCCCGAGTGGATACAAACCGTTGCCATCGCCTTCAGCATCTTCCTGATCGCTCCCTCATGGGGTTCGGTCGTAAACGGCTACTACACCCTGCAGGGCAACTGGGACCAGATGCGCTCGAACTATCTCGTCAAATTCTTCATACTCGGCATAACCTTTTACGGCCTGCAGACGCTCCAGGGACCTCTGCAGGGCCTGCGCACACTCAACGCATTCTTCCACTATACCGACTGGGTTGTCGGACATGTACACATGGGTACCATGGGATGGGTGGCCATGGTCATCTCGGCCTCATTCTACTACATGATCCCGCGTATCACCGGAAACGAACTGCACAGCATCAAGCTCGCCAACATGCATTTCTGGCTCATTCTCGGTGGCCAGCTCACCTGGACCATCACCATGTGGATCGGAGGCATCCAGCAGGGAGCGATGTGGAAAGCCACCAACCCGGACGGATCGCTCATGTACAATTTCCTCGACTCGGTCACCTCACTCTATCCCTATTACCGGTTGCGTTTCGCTGCCGGTCTGGTCTACTTCATCGGTATCCTGATTTTCGTCTACAACCTTGTCATGACCGTCAGAAAACGGCCAGTGGAAGCATAGTCAACCAACCCTAAAAGGAGCATTTATCATGGGGATCTATTCGAAACCGGTTGTTTTTGCTGTGCTGTCGGCAGTGGTGATTCTTATCGGAACCATCGTAACGGTGTTCATTCCGCTCTTCATGCCATCGACACAGCCGGTAAGCCCGCTCATAAAGCCATACACCGCAATCGAACTTGAAGGCCGGGATCTGTACATCCGGGAGGGCTGCAACAACTGCCATACCCAGACCGTTCGACCGCTGAGAACCGAAGTGTTGCGTTACGGCGAGTATTCCAAACCTGAAGAGTTCGCTTACGACCGACCCTTCCTCTGGGGTTCCCGCCGTACCGGACCGGATCTTAACAGGATTGGCGGAAAGTACCCCGACTCGTGGCACTACCGCCACATGCAGAGTCCACAGGGCATGTTCGAGAAGTCCAATATGCCTCCATACGGATGGCTTGCCGAAAACCCGCTCGACACAAGATATTCGATCAAAAAAATATCGGTGCTGGGATATGGTTACAGTGCAGCTGAGGTAGAGCGGCAGATTGCAGACTACAGGGCAAAAGTCACCGCTGCCGATTACGACTCGAAAGAGACCCGCGATCAGGTCACTCCCGAAAAGCTTCGTGGGGATCTCACCGAAATGGACGCCATGATTGCCTATCTGCAGAAACTCGGCCGTGACGTCAAAAATCTGGAGGCAACGAAATGAACTTTTCACAGCTCGCATACCTCTTCTTCACCATATCGCTGGCAGCCGTTTTTGCCGGCATCATAGCGTATTACTACAATCCGGGGAGAAAACAGCAGGTTGAACGGCCAAAACATACCATGCTGGAACAGGACGAATAACCTTGCATGAAATCCGGCAAAAATCTGCAAGGCAACCAAACCGCAATAAATCAACAGGAGGCTAACATGCACGATACAGGAGAACCCGGAGAGGGCCACAACAGCATCCCGAAGGGATGGCTGCTCTTCTTTTTCGGCGTCATCATCTTTCTGGTCTGGTACATCGTTTCCTTTACGCCGACGATTTCCGGCTGGTCGTTTTACAGGGGATTTGAAGAAGAGATGGCAAAAGCCGTTCCCGCGGCGAGCCAGAGCCCAGGGACTCCCGACAAGTACAGCGGCCAGCCGGCAGCCATTGCAGAAGGCAAGGCAATCTACGCCGAAAGCTGCGCCGCATGCCACAATGCCGACGCAACGGGTGGTATCGGCCCGAACCTCACGGTCACACTGAAATACGGTTCAACCGCTCAGGATATCTATGAATCGGTGGCCAACGGCAGACCGAACGGCATGCCTCCATTCATGCAGCAACTTGGAAAAGAGCGAATTTACAAGCTTGTAGCCTTTCTGGAGAGCGTGAAGAAATAAGGCTTGCTGCTAATAATACGGCAAGCGGGAAGCAATCCAAACATCAGCGTCCTGTGTGGAAAAAATACAGAAGAACGGCTCAACTACTGCAAGCCCTGCTCATCACAGGGCTTCCTTTTATCAGGATAAATGGCCAGAGCGCCCTGCGTTTCGATATCGGCGAACTTAAACTCTACTTTTTCGGTACGGTCATCTGGATCCGGGAGTTCTACCTGCTGCTCGCGGCCATTCTCTTCATGCTGCTCTTCATTACCTTTGTAACTGCTGTGTTCGGGCGAATCTGGTGCGGCTGGCTATGTCCCCAAACGGTACTGCTCGATCTCTCCGAAAGCCTTGCCTCCCGGTTCGGCATGAAAAACAGCAAAACCGTAAGGAACATCCTGCTGCTCCCCATCTCGGCGATTGTATCGCTTACGATGATCTGGTACTTCGTGCCCCCTCCGGAAACGATGAAGGGCCTCTTCATCTCCCTGCCGGTTACCGCTTTTTTTCTTGTTCTCTGGGTGCTGGTTTACCTTGAACTTGCCTTTCTCGGAAGAAAATTCTGCATGTCGATCTGCCCTTACGCCATGATGCAGAATGCGCTTTTCGACAAGGATACCCTCGTGATCGAATACGACAAATCGCGCGATGATACCTGCATGAAATGCGACTCCTGCGTAAAAGTCTGTCCGGTCGGCATCGACATCAAGGCGGGACTCAGCACAAGGTGCATTGCGTGCGCCGAGTGCATCGATGCATGCAGCGCAAAGAGCGAACCTCGCGGCCTTGCGCCTTTCCCGAACTACAAGGGAAAGATATTGAGAGCGAAAACATTCTGGATGGGAGGCATTACCGCAGCAGCCGGCATGCTGCTGATCCTTATCATTGCCTTGCGTCCCCCGGTGGATTTCCTCATTACCCGGGACCAGGAACAGCTTCCGGAAGGGCTGAACCGTTACTCATGGACGGTCTACAACAATAGCGGAAAAACGCTTGACCTTGAACTTTCTGCAGCTCCGGACGTTACCGTTATCGGAGAGCACACCGTGACGCTCAAAGCGTACGAAGTAGCACGTGGCAAGGTTTTGCTGAAAGCCTCGGGAAGCGTTCAAAAAGTCCGGTTCACGCTCATCGGCAGCGGCATATCAATCCAGAAGGATACAGGTTTTCTATGAAACTCTTTCTCATCGCGCTCTACAGCCTTTTCATCTTTGCCATGGCAAGCGGGATCACCATAGCCTACCGACAGGCAGAGGGGCTTGTGGAGCCCAACTACTATGAAAAAGCGAGCGCTTACTTCAGCACGAAAACAGCCGAGTCGTATAGCGGACTCTCCGTCGTCCTGCCGGACTCCCTGCAAAAAGGAAACAATGACGTCCATGTTACGATTTCAACCCACGGCAAGCCTCTGCGGAATGCCGTGGTGACGTTCTTTGTCGGAAACCTCTCGAAAAAGACATTCGACCGAACCGTGCCAATGAAAGAGACAGAGCCGGGTAACTACCGGACAACGGCAGTAATCCCTTTCGAAGGAGTATGGCTTGCCCGGGTGGATATCAGTAAGGATAAACTCCAAACATCAAGAAAATGGTTTATAGAACTCAACTGAAAGGCATGGGTACAACACTTGTCGCCCTGTTTCTCCTCACCGCATGGATGCTGCCTGCCGAACAGAAACCGGACTGTAACATTCACGACGGCCCCTGCACGAAAACGTCCGGGAACACCGCCGTCACCCTTGAAATCAGCCCTCGTCCGGTAAAACACATGGAAGAACTGCTCTTCAGCGTCACGGTAAAGCCCTGTTCGTCACTTCCCGAAAACCTGATGCTCGACCTCTCCATGCCGGGTATGGAGATGGGAAAAAACCAGGTCAAGCTCGTTAAAAAGAGCAACTGCCTCTATCAGGGAAAGGGACTCATCGTCAAATGCATGAGTGGTCGCAAGCTCTGGAAAGCCACCGTACTCTCGGAAAAACTGAACAATCCTGCATTCACCTTTGATGTCAGGGACTGAGGCTGCCTCCGGCACAGTCCGTTGCGAACACTGTCTGAGGGAAGTGCCTTTGGCAGCAGCACTCAAAGCGGAGATCGACGGTTCGGTAAAATATTTCTGCTGTCACGGCTGCCTCGGCGTCTACGAGCTTGTACACAATGCATCGCTCGATGCTTTCTATGAGCAGCGCTGCCAGTGGCTGCCCGGAGCCCCTTCCTTCGAGAAAACGGATCCTCATGCGTTCAGTTCGACCATCGTTAAAATGGAGGAAGGGTGCCGAATCGACCTGCAGCTTTCCGGCATAAGGTGCGCATCATGCGTCTGGCTGATTGAAAAATACCTCTCTAAACAGGAGGGCATCCATTCCGTCAGGGTGAACTACGCGACAAACAGGGCAGCTATCCACTGGAATCCCGAAGTGACCGGGCTCGACGCGATTCTCGAAACGCTCCACTCGCTCGGTTATACAGCGCGACCCGTGCGAAGCGGCGGCACGACGGAAAGCCTCGCAAGAGAAAAACAGGAACTGCTGCTGCGATTCGGCACCGCCGGATTCTTCTCGATGCAGCTCATGCTGATCGTTGCCGCTCTCTATGCCGGCTTTTTTCAGGGTATCGAAACCGAGTACAGGCTCGCGTTCCAGCTGATCTCCTGGGCGCTGGCGACTCCGGTCGTGCTCTATTCCGGCTACCCGTTCCTTGCCGGAGCGCTTCGATCCATCCGTTCGCTGAACCCGAACATGGACCTGCTCGTTGCCCTTGGCTCCCTTTCTGCCTACCTCTACAGCATCGCCATGATCCCTCTCGGCGGGGAGGTTTTCTTTGACACCTCCGCAATGATCGTCACCTTCATCCTGCTTGGACGGTTCCTTGAAGCCGGCTCGCGTCTCAAGGCAGGCAACGCCATTGTCGCGCTTGCCGGGCTGCAACCGCAGGAGGCTGTACTGGCAAAAGAAAACGGGGAGCGGCAGACGGTCTCGCTCGATCAGGTCCCGCCCGGCAGCATCATCGAAATCATTCCCGGAGCGAAAATTCCGCTTGATGGTACAGTCATCGAGGGAAAAGCGGAAATCAACGAGTCGATGCTGACCGGCGAGTCGCTTCCCGTCATGAAAAGATCCGGAAGCAACATCTTTGCAGGAACGGTGAACGGAAACGGGCGTCTGCTTGCCCGCGTTACCGGTAGTCCGGGAGAGACCCTGCTCGCCGGTATCATCAGAACCGTCGAAGAAGCCCAGTCGCGCAGGGCCCCCGTCCAGCAGCTTGCCGACAGGGTTGCAGGATACTTCGTTCCTGCAATCCTGCTGATCGCGCTTCTGACCTTTCTCTACAGGACGAATACCGGCGGCCAAAGTTCAGTCAGTGCGCTCATGAATGCGGTCTCGGTCCTTGTTATCGCCTGTCCCTGCGCTCTCGGTCTTGCCACTCCCCTTGCCATACTCGTAGGTTCGACCGCTGCGGGAAAAGAGGGGGTTCTCATCAAGGGAGGAGATATCTTCGAAACCGTCTCGAAAACAACCCTCGTGGCGTTCGATAAAACCGGCACTATAACCAGGGGCAAACCCTCGATTACCGACATCGTGGATTTCGGCACGACTCCGGACCTGCTCAGGTATGCCGCGTCGCTGGAATCGGTTTCGGAGCATCCGTCCGGAAAAGCCATAGCGGCAGAATGGAACGGGGAACTCCTGTCTGTGGAAGCATTCCGGGCATTTCCGGGCCAGGGGGTTTCCGGCACCCTGCAGAATGAAACATGGCTGGCCGGATCGCCTGCATTCATGCGGCACAATCAGGTGGAACTCACCCCCGAACAGAACGCACAAGCACAAAGGCTCGAGGAGGAAGGGAAAACCGTGGTCATGCTCGCCCGGGGAACCCGGTCCGCAGGCATGATAGGCCTCATCGACGAGATACGCGACGACCTGCCGGAACTGCTGTCGGCTTTGAGGCGGCGCGGCATGAAAATCATGATGCTGACCGGCGACAACCCCGGAGTGGCATCCCGGATCGCAGCACGGTGCGGCATAACCGACATGCAGGCCGGACTGTCGCCTGCGGGAAAGGCATCGGTCATCGAAAAGCTCAAAGCGGCGGGAGAAACCGTCATGATGGTTGGCGACGGCATCAACGACGCTCCGGCTCTTACCGCTGCGGACACGGGGGTCACGCTTGGCAGCGCTACCGGCATCGCGCTTGAAAGCGCGGGAGTCGCCGTGCTCACCGACAGGCTGCTCCTTGTCGATACGCTCATCGAACGCTCGAAACGGTGCTTCTCGGTTATTCGCCAGAATCTTGCCTGGGCGTTTCTCTACAATCTTGCCGCCGTGCCTCTTGCAGTTTCAGGCGTACTGCACCCCATCGTCGCCGCGCTGCTGATGGCGTCGAGCTCCCTTATCGTGGTCGGCAACTCCCTTCGGCTGCAGAAAACCCATACATGAGACATGGACAGCATCTACTACCTCATCATCATCGGATTCGTCTTCGGCACGGCAGCATGGCTGCTCTTCATCTGGGCGGTCCGCAGCGGGCAGTTCGACGATCCCGAAGCTCCGAAATACCGAATGCTCGACGACGATGACGAACAGTTGCACTCGCCAGGAGCAGATAAAACCCGAAAATCCACCAAAAAATGAGCGCCCTCGCCAATACCGCAATCACCATGTTCATCACCGGACTTACCGGAGGATTCGGACACTGTATCAGCATGTGCGGTCCCGTCGTGGCCGCCTACTCTCTGGGCGAGACTCGCAGCGGCATGCTGCATCACCTGCTCTACAACGCCGGAAGAGTCACCACCTACACCCTGCTGGGCGCCATTGTAGGACTCTCCGGTTCGTTCCTCGTCCTGACCGCATCCATCGAACGCTTCCAGACCGTCATCATGATGCTGGCGGGCCTCTCGATCATCCTGATGGGGCTTGCCACGCTCGATATCGTGCCTGCAGGCAAAGCAATCAACAGCTGCTCGTGGATCATGCCCCGCATCGGAAAACTTATGAACCTTTTCAGGGGATCCCGCTCTATCGGAGCCTATTATCCCATGGGAGTGCTGCTCGGATTCCTGCCCTGCGGCCTTACCTATACGGCATTGCTTACGGCTGCCCGAACTGCCATGGAGGCAGAGAACCACGCTTCGGGACTGCTCGAGGGTGGCCTCATCATGCTGTGCTTCGGTCTCGGCACCGTACCATCCCTTCTCATCGTGGGCAAGGCCATACACCTTTTCAGCGAAAAATCCCGTAAAACGCTCTACCGCATCGCAGGTGTCATCATGATCCTCACCGGTATTTACTTCACCCTGTCGGCATTCTGAAGCTCGATCCTGCTGCATGAAAGAAGGGACACCCTGCAACGATCCCGGAAAAAACATTCCGCTCATTTGGACCGCAATAAAAAAAGACTATTTCAGGACTATTTTATAATGGATCAGCATTTTATTATAATGAACATTGTTACCATACCTCATGTAACTATTGCCAAGGAGATCCTTATGGACACGCTCTTTCTCGCTCGGCTTCAGTTCGCCTTCACTTCCGTCTTTCACTTCTTTTTCGTTCCGCTAACCCTCGGCCTTTCCATTTTTACGGCAATAATGGAAACCGCCTGGGTGAGAACCGGTAACGAGAAGTACAGGAAGCTGACGCAATTCTGGGGCAAGCTCTTCCTCATCAACTTTGCTGTCGGCGTGGTGACCGGCATCGTCATGGAGTTCCAGTTCGGCATGAACTGGTCCGAGTACTCTCGTTTCGTCGGCGACATCTTCGGCGTTCCGCTCGCCATAGAAGCGCTGCTCGCCTTTTTCCTTGAATCGGTTTTTCTCGGCATCTGGGTCTTCGGCTGGGACAGGCTCCCCAAAGCCCTGCATGCCGCCTCGATCTGGCTGGTCGCTATCGGTTCGAACCTTTCAGCCCTGTGGATTCTCGTTGCGAACTCCTTCATGCAGTCGCCGGTCGGCTACAAAATGGCCGCAGACGGATCGAGAGCGGAAATGACCGACTTTGCGGCACTGCTCTTTAACCCCTATGTCTGGAAGCAGTTCCCCCATGTGCTGGCCGGAGGCCTTGTTACCGGAGGATTTCTGGTCATCGCCGTCAGCTCGTGGCACCTCGTCAGAGGCTCGAAGGATCGCAGTGCATTTGAAACCTCGATGAAATTCGGTGCCGTCTACGCCTTTATAGGTACCATTCTGGTCACCCTCGCCGGCCACACCCAGATGCAGGATCTTATCGAATCGCAGCCTATGAAAGTCGCTGCTGCAGAAGCACTATGGGAAACAGAGAACCCGGCCAGCTTCTCGCTCTTCACGGTCGGCAATGAAAAAGAGCTGAAAGACGTTTTCGCCATACGCATTCCCGGTATGCTCTCCTTCCTTGCCTACAACTCGTTCGAAGGCGAAGTGAAAGGCATCAAGAATCTGCAGAAGGAGTATGAACTGAAATACGGCCCGGGCAACTACATCCCCTCCATAATCACGGCATACTGGAGCTTCCGGTTCATGGTAGGTGCGGGAACGCTGATGCTCCTGGTTTCGATCGTTGCTCTCTACAAGGTCATAAGGGAGAACTACACCTTCTCTCCGCTGCTCGGAGCGATCATGTTCTGGTCCTTCCTGTTGCCCTATATTGCAAACTCGGCAGGGTGGATTCTGGCCGAAATGGGCCGCCAGCCGTGGATCGTCTTCGGCCTTCTGAAAACCGAGGATGCCGTCTCTCCTGCATCGGTAGTCAGCAGTGGAGAGTTGCTTCTTTCGATAGCAGCATTCTTCATCATTTACGGACTGCTTACGATCGTCGATGTGTTCCTTTTGAAAAAAAATGCCGCAGCAGGCCTGGAAGCTGCCCAGTAAACCCTGAAGGAGAACAACTATGGATCTGCAAACAATCTGGTTCATCCTGGTTACCGTGCTCTTTACCGGATTCTTCGTTCTCGAAGGGTTCGATTTCGGAGTCGGCATCCTGCATCCGTTCATGAGTTCCGACGACCGCGAACGGCGCGCTGTCATCAACACTATCGGACCGTTCTGGGACGGCAATGAAGTCTGGCTCATCACTGCCGGTGGAGCGATGTTCGCGGCTTTTCCCGAGTGGTATGCCACGCTTTTCAGCGGGTTCTACCCTGCCCTGCTCCTCATGCTCGTCGCACTGATCATGCGCGGAGTCGCATTCGAGTTCCGCAGCAAGCACGACAACCCCGCCTGGCGCAGTTTCTGGGACTGGAGCATCTTCGCTGGCAGCGCCATTCCCGCCCTTCTGTGGGGGGTCGCACTGGCGAACTTCATCCGAGGCGTACCGATCGACCAGTCGATGAACTATGCCGGCGGGTTTTTCAACCTGCTCAATCCCTATGCCCTGGTCTGCGGACTTGCATCCCTCTGCATCTTCACCCTTCACGGGGCGGTATTCCTTACCCTGAAAACCACCGACATCCTTCGGGAACGGGCCATGAACCTTGCCAAAAAGATGTGGGCTCCGGCAACGCTGCTCTCCCTTGCATTTACGATTTATACCTCCATTGAAACCGACCTGTTCCGGAGACTTGGACTGAACCCCGGCATCATCCCGGTATTCAGCATACTCGCGCTGCTCTCGGTGATCGTGCTGCTCAGGAGGAACGCTTCCGGATGGGCGTTCGCCATGACCGCCGTAGCCATCGCGTTCTCGACCGTCACGATCTTTATGGGCCTCTTCCCCAGAGTACTCGTTTCGAGCCTCAACCCCGAATGGAGCCTCACCATTTACAACAGCTCCTCCTCGGACTATACGCTCGGGATCATGACCATCGTGGCAGCCATCTTTGTCCCGATCGTCCTCGTCTATCAGGGATGGAGCTACTGGGTCTTCCGCCAGCGCGTAACACCGGACTCCGAACTCGAGTACTGAGTGCCCTGATTGACCCGTCTTCCTGCGCCCCGGAACATAACGGGGCGCATTCATTTCGAGGGTCTTTTTCTCCCGGAAATCCGCAAAAAAAGGGCAATATTTTTTTAATTTTTCTTTCGGGGCATACACCATGCTGCCGATTGCCTGCCAATTCACCAGTCACCAGCCATGCGCATTCACGATCTCGACCCAGAAAGCCGGCCAAGGGAAAGATTTCTCCGGTACGGGGCATCGTCGCTCAATCCTTCTGAACTGCTGGCGATCATCCTGCGATCCGGTTCGAAAAATCTCAACATCATTGATACCTGCAATGAACTCATCGCCGTTTACGGCCTTGAACAGCTTGCCGATGCGCCCCTCTCGGATCTCCAGAAAATCAGGGGTATCGGTCAGGCAAAAGCCATGCAGATCGCAGCGATATTCGAACTCAACAAGCGGGTTCATTTCAGGAAAAACAGCAACAGAAAGATTCTGTCCGCAAAAGATGTTTTTGAATATATGGCCGGACGAATTCCCGACGAGACAAAAGAGCACCTATTCGTCCTGCACCTCAACACAAAAAACCGGGTCATCCGGCACGAGATCGTCTCTGTAGGCACCCTGAACGCATCCCTTATCCACCCCAGGGAGGTATTCAAATCCGCCATCAGGGAGAGCGCTCACGCCATCATTCTCGTGCATAACCATCCATCCGGCGATGTGGAACCAAGCAACGCCGACCGGCAGGTCACGGGCATTCTCAAACAGGCCGGTGCCATTCTGCAGATAGAGCTGCTCGACCATGTCGTTGTGGGAAAAGAGAACTGGTTCAGTTTCAGGGAGCACGGCTTGCTGAGCTGAGAAAAACGCAGCTGTTTCCGGCAAGAGGGATCTTCTGACACCGGCAAGTCGCGAAAATTGGCGGGAGAATTCAAAAAACAGCGGTGCTACATCACTCAGCAGGAGCGAACGAAATAATGCCGGCATTATTCACCGCAACCAACGGATGAAAAAACCAGAGCCAAGGCTCTGCAGCTGCATGAAAACAGCCGGAACCGGTCAGGTGAAAAAAGAATCGGTAAAAACAAAACCCGGCAGCGGAGGAGAGTCACTGCCCGGCCTGCTGATCAGGAAACGGTTTCAAACGGCAGCTGACTGCCCGATTGAGTTGCCTCCTCTTCAGTCTTTACTCCAAGTTCCCGGACATTTTTAGCCTGATAGCCTTTCTGGGTTTTTTCAAGCTCAAACTCAACCTCGGCATCCTGATTCAACACCTTGAAGGTCTGTTCGGAAACAATAGCGGAAAAATGCACAAAAACATCTTCCCCACCATTCGGATTCAAAATAAATCCGTACCCTTTTTTACCGTCAAACCATTTAACCTTACTTCTTTCCATGATAAATTCGGGGCTTTACCATTTACTGTTCAGCAATTGATAATTGCTGCTTGTTTATGGTGTAATATAGGCATTTCCCCTCCTTTTATGCTCTTTTATTTCACTTTTCGGGACAATAACACTTATATAACGCATCATTATAAGTCAAAGAAACAAAAAAAACCTTTCTTCCGTTACTCTGAACATTGCAAAGAATCAGGACAAAAATAATGAGACATATCATCCTTATCACCGGTGCCGGCAAAGGAATCGGGAAAGCAATCGCCCTCGAATTCGCCAGGCACACAATCATAAACCCGGCATTCAGGCCGGTACTGGTACTGTCCTCGCGTACCCCCGCCGACCTGGAAACCGCCGCTGCGGAATGCCGAACCCTTGGTGCGGAAGCAATAGTTATACAGGCTGACATTTCGAACGCTGCTCAGGCGACAGGTCTTGCCGAAACCGTAATCGGGCGATATGGCCGAATCGACTGCCTTATCAACAATGCCGGAGTCGGACGCTTCAGGCCACTTTGCGAGCTTACCGAAGAGGACTTCGACTACACCATTGCAACCAATCTGAAAGGCACCTTTTTTCTCACCCAGAAGCTTTTCCCTGTAATGGAAAAGCAAAGAAAAGGGCATATTTTTTTCATCACCTCCATCGCCGCCGAAAAAGCCTTTAAAACCTCTTCCATTTACAGCATGACGAAATTCGCCCAAAAAGGGCTTGCCGAAGCACTCCGACTCTATGCCAAAGAGTGCAACGTGCGTATCACCAACATCATGCCTGGAGCGGTACATACGCCGATGTGGGGAGATGTCCCCGATGGAATGAAAGCCTTGATGATGATGCCTGAAGACATTGCTGAAACGGTTGCCTGCGCCTATTTCCTTCCGGAAAGAGCATCGGTGGAGGAACTGGTTATCCGCCCGATCGGTGGAGATATCAACGAATG
The DNA here is from genome assembly GCF_021740465.1 of Chlorobium sp. Classification (GTDB taxonomy): domain Bacteria; phylum Bacteroidota; class Chlorobiia; order Chlorobiales; family Chlorobiaceae; genus Chlorobium. The sequence goes on from NZ_JAIOZR010000015.1 coordinate 29,941, forward strand.
AAACAAGGGGGGCACCTCTAAGGTATTGCCTTGAGCGGTTTGAATACAGGTCGAACGGGGCCAGAGAGACCGAAATTCCGATAAATCGGAATGAGGATTTCAATCCCTATTCATCGGGAACAAAAAATCAATCGAATCACGGAACAAATAAATAGAGGTACCCAAAGAAAAAGCAGTTGTGGGAAAGCAGCTGTTTTTGCCTTATTTTCCGATACTTCTTCGCAAACACACTATCGTATCGAGCCGACTTATGAGTCTAAAAGAAAAAATAGATGCGGACCTTAAGGAGTCCCTGAAAAGCGGAAAAAAAGACCGCCTCAACGCCATCCGCTCCATTCGTGCAGCCCTGCTTGAAAAAGAGGTTTCCATCCGGGTAGGAGGCACAGCCTCGCTCTCCGAAGAACAGGAAACAGAAGTGCTGGTCAGCCTGGCAAAAAAACGCCGTGACGCCATCGAGCAGTTTACCGCCGGGAACCGGCCGGATCTTGCCGAAACGGAACAGTCGGAACTCCTCGTTATCGAGGAGTACCTGCCCGAACCGGTCTCCGAAGGGGAGATCACGGCTACCGTTCAGGCTATAATAGCCAGAACCGGAGCATCCTCCATGAAAGACATGGGCCGGGTTATGGGCGAAGCCATGAAAGCCCTCAAAGGAAAAGCCGACGGCAACAAAGTTCAGCAGGTCGTCAAATCGCTGCTTCCGGCATAACCCGTTTTTACACCAACAACCACTATGCTTGATATCAATTACATCCGCCAGAGTCCCGATGACATCGTGGCCATGCTCAGGGCACGCCAGCTCGAAAGCGATATACCAAGGATTGCCGAGCTGCTCGATCTTGACCGGCAGCGCCGTGAACTGGTCCAGCAGGCCGACGATATGAAAGCCCTTCGCAACAGGGTTTCCCGGGAGGTCGCCGATATGAAAAAATCCGGCAGCGGACCGGCGGACGAGCTTATCGGAAAAATGAAATCGGTCGCCGAAAACATTTCGGCATGCGACAACTCGCTGAAACACATCGAGACCGCCATGGAGGATATTCTGCTCGCTCTTCCCAACAGACTGCACCTTTCGGTACCTGAAGGCAGGAACGCGGAACAGAACCTCGTCTGCAAGACTCCCGTGGCATTCGACTACCAGCTCGATTTCGCCCTGAAAAACCACCTCGAACTTGGAAAATCGCTCGGCATCCTCGATTTCGAACGTGGGGCAAAGGTAGGCGGCGCAGGGTTCCCTGTCTATACCGGCAAGGGGGCCCGGCTGGAACGCTCGCTCATCAACTTCATGCTCGATACCCATACATCACGTCACGGATATACAGAAATCTTTCCGCCTTTTCTGGTCAACCGCGAATCGCTCAGGGGAACCGGACAGTGGCCGAAATTCGCCGATCAGGTCTATACCATAGAAGAAGACGGGCTATTCGCCATTCCGACCGCGGAGGTACCGGTAACCAACCTGCACCGAGGCGAAATGCTTGAAGGTGCAGACCTGCCGATAGCATATGCCGCCTACTCGGCATGTTTCAGAAGGGAAGCGGGAAGCTACGGAAAAGACACCAGGGGATTTCTGAGGGTTCACCAGTTCAACAAGGTTGAAATGGTCCGCTTCACCCGTCCGGAAGCATCCTATGAGGAGCTTGAAACAATACTCGGACATGCGGAAGCGATCCTGCAGGCACTCAGGATTCCCTACCGGGTACTGCTGCTCTGTAGCGGCGATATCAGCGCCAACGCCTCGAAATGCTACGACATAGAAGTCTGGTCGCCGGCCGAAAACAAATATCTGGAAGCGTCGAGCTGTTCCAACTTCGAGGACTACCAGGCACGGCGCATGAACATCCGCTACCGTCCGGAAGGCAAGGCAAAGCCGGAATTCGTGCATACCCTCAACGGCTCGGGACTTGCAACCTCACGCCTCATGGTGTCGCTTCTCGAACACAACCAGACCGCTGCCGGCTCGGTTGTCGTTCCCGAAGTGCTCCGGCCTTACACCGGATTCGACATCATCGACTGATCTCGAACACCCGCCTGCGGAATCGACCGGATCGCAGAACAAAAAGAGATGCCCGAATAAAAGGCATCTCTTTTTACCTGTCGTGAGCGATTCGCACACAAGCCCCCTTCAGGCCGCGCTATGCGCCTCCTGCAGAGCCCTCTCGTTCTTGAACTCGACAACCATTCGGCTGACCTTTTCGATATCGATGAGAAAAGCGTCGTGACCGTACGGTTCGTCGAGGTAAATAACCCGCGACTTCGGCATGAGACGTCCGAGCTCTTCCTGCTCCTCTTTCGGATAGAGCACGTCACTTATAATGGAGAGAATTTCCACCGGTATCTGCAGCGAACGCAGAACCACTTCGTAAGGACCTCTGCCCCTCGACAGGTCGTGCATGTCCATGGCTTTCGTCAGCGTCACGTAGGTGTTGGCGTCGAACCGTTCGACCAGTTTGCGTCCCTGATAGCGCAGATAGCTTTCCACGCTGAACAGACCGTCCTCCTGAATGTCTCGCCCGAAACGCGACTGAAAGTTCTCGAAACTGCGGTAGCTGCACATGGCCATCATCCGTGCCGCCCCGAGCCCGGATGCGGGTGGCGCATCAGGCTCGTACCAGCCGCCGTTCCAGTCGCGGTCGGCATAGATCGCCTGCCTCTGTGCCTCGCTCTGGGCGATGCACCAGGAAGAGTGCCTGCCGGAAACACCCATCGGCATGAGTGCCTGAACCATTTCAGGATAGAGAAATCCCCATTCGAGCACCTGCATACCGCCAAGTGAAGCACCGACCACGAGCCGGATCCGTTCGATCCCGAGCCCGGAAAGCAACCGATGCTGGGCATGCACCATGTCACGAACGGTAATCGCCGGGAAATCGGGTCCGTAATGGCGTCCAGTCAGAGGATTGGGCGACAACGGGCCGGTTGTGCCGTAACAGCTTCCAAGCACATTGCTGCAGATGATGAAATCCTTTCGCTCGTCGAATGCGCCCCCTTCGGTGAACATGCCATCCCACCATGCATCGGCATCGGCCGAACCCGTCAGGGCGTGACAGATAAGAATGACATTGTTTTTCTGTGTGTTAAGCGTTCCCCATGTCCTGTAGGCGATGCGCAACCCCGAGAGAAGGCCACCGAGTTCGGTTGCAAACGGATCCTGCGATTCAAAATAGCGTGTCTCTTCTGAAATGAGCTCCCTGTAATCCCTCATCGGTATCAGTTCAATGTTGCAAATGCCTGTTCAAAATCAGCCTTTATGTCATCGATATGCTCTATGCCCACAGAAACCCGTACCATATCGAGCGAAACTCCCGCCGCCGCCTGCTCTTCGGGAGCGAGCTGCTGATGGGTCGTCGATGCCGGATGGATCAGAAGGGTTTTCGCATCGCCCACATTGGCCAGATGGCTTGCCAGGCGAACGCTTTCGATAAAGCGAACCGTCTTCTCGTACCCCCCCTTTACCCCGAACGTCAGTACGCACCCGAACCCGTTGGTGAGATATTTTTTCGCCTGACCGTGCGTGGGATGCGCTTCGAGACCGGGATAGTTCACCCAGGCTACAGACGGATGCCCGGCAAGCCATCTGGCAAGCTCGAAGGTGTTGTCGGCATGGCGCTGTACGCGAAGAGAGAGCGTTTCGAGTCCCTGCAGGAGCATGAACGAATTGAACGGGCTGATGGCCGGGCCAAAATCACGCAACCCTTCAACCCTTGCCTTGATGATGAAGGCAAGATCGCCGAACGTGTCGAGAAACTTCAAACCGTGATACCCTTCCGAAGGCTCGCTGAGCATCGGGAACTTCCCGTTCCCCCAGTCGAAGGTTCCTCCATCGACGATCACCCCGCCCATCGAGGTGCCGTGACCTCCGATCCACTTGGTGGCCGATTCGACCACAATCGAAGCTCCGAACCGGAGCGGACGGCAGAGATAGCCACAGCATCCGAAGGTGTTGTCCACCACCAACGGAATACCGCACTGGCGGGCGACTCCGGCAACCTCCTCGAAATCCGGCACATGAAAAGCGGGATTACCGATCGATTCGAGGTAGAGCGCCTTGGTACGCTCATCGACGGCTTCACGGAATGCAGAGGGATCGTTACCGTCAACAAACTTCACCCTGATGCCGAGACGCCCGAAGGCAACCTTGAACTGGTTGTATGTTCCTCCATAAAGATAGCTTGAAGAAACGATGTTGTCGCCTGCCTGGCAGAGGCTCGTCAGGGCGATAAATTGCGCCGAATGTCCGCTGGCCACAGCAAGAGCAGCCTTGCCACCCTCGAGCGCAGCCACTCGCTGCTCGAAAACATCTGTTGTCGGATTCATGAGGCGAGTGTAGATATTGCCGAACTCCCTCAAGGCGAAAAGGTCGGCTCCATGCGCCGCACTGTCGAAAATATAGGATGTGGTCTGATAAATAGGCACCGCGCGGGACTTCGTGGTCGGATCCGGCTGCTGACCGGCATGTACCTGCAGTGTTTCAAACCGGTATGGAGGCGTTACTTGGCTCATGATAAACGACTGTTGAATAGTTGCCGCTACCAGAGTGGAACAGGAGTTAAAACACCGGGGAAACCGTGACCGACAGGATCAGAAGAGAGGTATGAACGTGCAGAATGGCAGACATACCATCATCTCTCCCGGTTCAAAGTCCGGGATGGAATTGGCACCAATCACTTGCTGTGACGGTTGCCAAGGCTTCTCAGGGCCAGTCCCTCCACCTTTCTCGATGATAGCGTTAAATGCTACAAAGAACATTTTAAATAATTGTAATCAATCTACAACAGCAATCGTTATTTTACAAATTGCATCATTAAAAGAGGTAACCCACACATGACATCAAGAGAACTTGCGCTGAAAGTCCTGCAGAACGTTGAACAGGGAGAAAAAAAATCAGGAACCATCCTGCACGAGCTTCTCGATAACTCGTCACTCTGCCGAAGCGACCGCGCCCTGGCCACTGAGCTTGTCAACGGCGTGCTCCGCCGCCGCATGACGCTCGACGCCGTCATCGGAAGGTTCTACCATCACCGGTACGAAAAAACCGCCCCGGTGCTGAAAAACATACTGCGGATCGCTGCCTACCAGCTTATCTACCTCAACCGTATACCGCAATGGGCCGCAGTCAGCGAATCCGTTGTACTTGCGCGAAAATACAAGGGTGAACGGATGGCCAGACTCGCCAACGCGGTTCTGCGGAACATCACCCCGGAGAGTGCGGCACCGGAAAATTTTCCTGGCGACGCAACCGGAACCGGTCGTATGGCCGTTATCGCCTCGCACCCCGAATGGATGCTTGAACGATGGATTGCCCGCTACGGAAAAAAGCGTACCGAAGTGATTGTCGACTACAACAACCGCACCCCGCTTACCGGCTTCAGAATCAACGCCCTTAAATGCGACCCGAAAAAGTTTTATGCGGAACACGGCTCCGGAGAAGCCCTGCCGGTAATCCGTACCGGTCTGGATAACTTCTTTCTTTCAGCCGACTTCTCCTGCTTCGAAGCGGCAATCAAGCAGGGCCTGCTCACCGTACAGAACCCTACACAGGGTCTGGTCTGCCTCCTCTGCAACCCTGCCGCCGGCAGCACGGTACTCGATCTTTGCGCCGCTCCGGGGGGCAAGTCCACCTTTCTGGGCGAACTGATGCAGAACCGCGGCAGCATCACTGCCGTAGACCTTTACAGCCGAAAGCTGCAGAAACTTACCGGACACTCGGGCGAGCTCGGCATCACCGTCATCGCTGCAGTCGCTGCAGACGCACGTTCGTTCCAGCCGGAAACGCCGCCGGAAAGCATTCTGCTCGATGCCCCCTGCAGCGGTACCGGGGTGCTTGCAAGACGAGCCGAACTGCGCTGGAAACTCACGCCGCAGATGATTGCCGAACTCGTCGCACTGCAGGCTGAACTGCTCGATCATGCCGCATCGCTGCTCGCCGAAAACGGCATACTCATCTATGCGACCTGCTCCATCGAACCCGAAGAGAACGAACTGCAGATCGAGGCATTCCTCGGACGTCACCCGGAATTCAGACGTGAATCCTCCGGCGGCGCTCTTCCTGAACCATTCGCATCGGAAGCCTCAGGGAACGGAAGCATCCTTACGCTGCCGGGCCAAAAGGAAGGCTTCGACGGAGGATTCGCACAGCGGATGAAAAAGATATCCTCCTGAGCATGCACGACCTCAAGGCGCCCTATAGCATCCTGCTCGAAAGCTTTCTCAACCATCTCTCCGTCGAGCGAAACTTCTCGGTCAATACCAGGGAGTCCTACCGGAACGACCTCTCACGGTACCTGCTCTTCATGCAGGACGAAAACAGGGCTCCCGGCTGCATTGAAACCGGCGATATCCGCCGGTTCATTTCGGAACTGCACGGAACCGGGCTTGAAGCCAGCACCCTCGGCAGAAACATTTCGGCTATCCGATCGCTGCACAAATTCCTTCTTGCTGAACGAAACCTCGACACCAATCCGGCCGAAACCATCCAGCAACCGAAACAGGCAAAAAACCTGCCGAACGTGCTCAGCCTCCACGAGGTGATGCAATTGCTCGACTCGCCGCTTCAGGAGCAGCCTCCCGGAAAATTCCTGCTGCGCGACAAGGCAATTCTTGAATTCCTCTACGCAACCGGAGTAAGGGTGAGCGAACTGGTAAATCTGCAGCAGCAGAACCTTTATTTCGAGGCCGGCTTCGTACGCATATTCGGCAAGGGATCGAAGGAGCGACTGGTGCCGGTAGGGGAAGCGGCAATAGAGTGGATAACCCGCTACAGAAACGAACTGCGGATAGGGTTGGTCGCGGCGGAGTCGCACGACGTCCTGTTCCTGAACGCAAGGGGGAAAAAGCTCTCAAGGATGGCGATCTATCTGATCGTCAAAAAAAACGCCCGGCTTGCCGGAATCCGGAAAGATATCAGCCCCCACACTCTCCGCCACACCTTCGCAACCCACCTTCTCGAAGGAGGAGCCGACCTGCGCGCCGTACAGGAAATGCTGGGCCACAGCTCCATCCTTGCAACCCAGATCTATACCCATATCGACCGTTCGTTCATAAGGGAAGTACACAAAACCTTCCACCCGAGAGGATAGGGAAGGGGCTCTTTCAACGGACAGCGTGATTGCCGAGCCACGCTGCAGCCTGTGCATTGCCCAGAGCGGAGGCTCTCTGCATATCGTCACAGGCGCCATTCCGGTCACCGAGCTCATTTTTAGCCAGACCGCGGGCATACCACGCCTTGTCGTACTTCCCCCGAATGGCAATAGCGCGATCGAAATCAGCGATGGCCTGCCGAAACTCCTTCAGGACGGCATAGACTGCTCCCCGGTGAAAAAACGCACGGGCGCAATCCTTTTTCAGTTCTATCGCAACGGTATAATCGGCAATGGCTTCAGGGTATTTGCGCTGTTCGAACTGAGCCTTGCCCCTTGCGTAATATGCCGGCTGATAACTTTGATCTTCAGCGACGGCAAGATTGAAGGCCGAGATCGCCTCCTCGAAACGGGCCTGCCGGTAGTACTCCTCGCCCTGCTTTACCAGTGCGGACGGAGAGCCCGCTTCAGCCGAAGCGGGAAAAAGAGCGGCTGCAAGCAAAAGCCAGAGAACAGGAAGAGCGAACGGGTTCATATAGCCTGAACTGTTAAAAAAATGAAGGGATAAGCCTTGCATCGATTTTTCTTATATTGCAGCTGATAACCGTACCGAATGCGTAGCTCAGCCGGTAGAGCATCTGCCTTTTAAGCAGAGGGTCGCAGGTTCGAGTCCTGCCGCATTCACCATATCCCCTCTTTAGGCATTTTCGTCTCCATGATCACCCGCTTTCGGTTGTGACTTTCCCTCTCGATTTTCAGCGCCGCAAGGGTCAGATTCACGTCAAACAGAAAAAACACGAGCGAAAATGAAAGGCAGAGCATGCTTGCGATAAAAATGCCCGACATGATCAGCGGAATATCGAGACTGACCAGCACCGAAAGAAACAGCAGAATGATCAGCATCGAAGCGCCGAGACAGGTCAGGCAGGCCAGCAGGATCGCCACCCTGATATAACGCGCCCGCTTCCAGAGAATATCGACCTCCTTGTTGATTCTCAGAATGTAGGACTCCGGCTCCGACTCCAGGTCGTCAAGCAGGGCTCTCGAGCGGTCGATAATGCGCCCGAGCCGGTTGGTCATGGTCAGCAGGAGAAGGCCGAGGCCTGAAACGAGAATCATCGGACCGATAGCGGTCTGCAGAATCGGAACAAGCTCCTGTACGGTAGTAATAGTCGTCATATTTTTCCTTTTAAAAACATCATCTCTGTAAAATCCGGTAATCACCGAACCAGAGATAACACTTCCCCGGCTATAAACCTACAAAGGAAACCTCTATTTAACAATTGTTCCGGGAGATGCTTCAGGGGCTCCGTAAGAGCTGCACTCCGGTGGTGCCATGCTGGAACCGGGAGATACGGGAATTCCGGACACCGCCGGAGCGGAGTGATCGAACTGCGTACGGGCCGTCGGAGCAGTCCTAAAATTTTACCCTGTCTCCAGGCTTGGGAATCGATACCTCCAGCTGCAGCTGTTCTTCGATGGCGTTCCTGAACGAGACTTTCACCTCCGCATCGCCATGCACCACATACACCTCCGGCCTGTTGCTGAAACCGCCCATCCAGCGCAGCAGATCGGCACGGTCACCATGAGCCGACAGACCTCCGATGGTATGAATACCCGCGGCTACCTTGTAGCTTCTGCCGTGAATAAAAACCTCCTTTTCTCCGCCCACAAGCTTTCGCCCGAGCGTTCCGGGAGCCTGATATCCGCTGAAAATCACCCGGCACTCCGGACGATGGATATTGTATTTGAGGTGGTGCAGAATCCTTCCTCCGTTGCACATGCCGCTGCCGGCGATAATAATCGCGCCCTTCCTGATATCGTTGATCTTCCGTGAAGCCTCGACCCGTTCGGTAAAGTGGAGGTTGCCGAGAGGAGGAAGCCTGGCGGGATTGTTTCTCAATGCAAGGGCTTCCTCGTCGAGCAGGGCGGGGTATCCCCAGTATATCCTGCCTGCCTCGATGGCCATGGGACTGTCGAGATAGACCTGCCACTTATCGAGCTCCCATTCCTTGTAATAGGTGGCGAAAAGATAGAGCAGCTCCTGGCTCCGCCCGATTGAAAATGCGGGAATAAGAATATTGCCGCACTCCCTGCACGCCGTCCGGAAAATTTCGCCCAGTTCAGCCACGGTGCTTTGAAAATCCCTGTGCAGCCGGTCTCCATAGGTACTCTCAACCAGAAGTATATCAGCCGTTTCCGGCGTTTCGGGATCCTTGAGCACCGGGCTTTCATACTGGCCGAGGTCCCCGCTGAACACCAGCGTGCGTTTCTCTCCCCCTTCGGTAATGCGCAGCTCCACCACTGCCGAACCGAGAATATGGCCGGCGTCCAGAAAACGGAGCCTGACGCCCGGCAGAATCTCCTTCATTTCGCCATACTCCATGCCTCTCATCCGGGCAACCGCCCTCTCGGCGTCCTCGCGGGTATAGAGCGGTTCGGCATGCCGTTCCTTGCCTGACGCTGCATGACGCCGCCGGATATCCGCGTCACGCTCGGCAAGGGCCGCCGAATCGAGCAGCAGCACCAGCGAAAGATCGATGGTAGCATGCTGGGTATAGACCGGACCGCTGAAGCCCCGCTTCACCAGAAGCGGCAGCCGACCCGAATGGTCGATATGGCCGTGGCTGAGCACCACGGCATCGATGTCGGAAGGTTCGAAGGGAAAAAGATCGCGGTTCAGAGCCTCCTCTTCGGCAGAACCCTGAATCAGACCGCAATCGAGCAGCAGGAGATACCCGGCCGCCCTCAGAATATGGCAGGAACCGGTAACCCGCTCCGCCGCACCGTAAAACTGAAGTTCCATAACCCCTCCATCAGGAAAAAATTCAGGAAACTGCGTCCGGCAACAGATGCCCTTACAGTAAAAGATACACTTCAAATCACCTTCAACCGACAGATTTGGCACCCTGAAAGCAAGAAAAAAAGACCCGCCTCACCGACGGCTCCAGCGGGATACTGACCGGTTCGGTGAACTCCCGATCGAAACTCGGGAACTCATAGGAAGAGAGCGGTATTTTCATACCCGAACCGTCCCGTTGCAAACACGGGTTTTATTTTTTACACTGAGAACGGTTTTTTATCAAAAACTGTGAGCATGAACCATGAACATTGACCGGCGCCTTTTTCAGCTCCTTCAGGAAGAACGGGCGCCCTTTATCCTTTCTGTCGTCGCCGGCTCGATTTCTTCGGTAATGCTGATTGGCCAGGCCTTCTGGCTCAGTACCATCATCGACGGCGCATTCATGCAGAAAAAAGGCCTCGGCGAGCTGCTCTCCCCAATCGGACTTTTCGCGCTCTTCAGCACACTGCGCATGCTCTTCAACTGGGCCTCTCACGGCGAGGCCAACCGGGGAACGGTTGCCATCCGCAAAAAACTGTTCAGCCGCCTGACCGGCACCATCGGCTCTCTCGGGCCGGTCTACGCCCGCTCCGTGCAGAGCGGACGGCTCAGCACAACGCTGCTCAAGGGTGTTGAAGCTCTCGATGCCTACTTCAGCAGCTATATCCCGCAGATCTTTTTAGCCCTTTTCACTCCGCTCCTGATACTCGCGGCCATCTTTCCCGGCGACTGGCTTTCGGGTCTGATCCTGCTCCTCTCGGCACCGCTCATACCGCTCTTCATGATACTGATCGGAAAAACGGCCAGCGCCATGACCGAAAAGCAGTGGAAAACCATGAGCAGGATGAGCGGCTACTTCCTCGACGTGCTGCAGGGACTGCCGACACTGAAACTCTTCGCCGAGAGCGAAAGGCAGCGCGACACCATCGAAGAAGCTGGAGAAACCTTCCGCATGGCCACCATGCGGGTACTGAAAATCGCCTTTCTCTCATCCCTGACGCTCGAACTGGTCGGAACCATCGGCACCGCAATCATCGCCGTCAGCATCGGGCTTCGGCTGATGGATGGCCAGCTCACTTTCCAGCACGCACTCTTCGTGCTGGTGCTCACCCCCGACTTTTTTCTTCCGCTCCGCCAGCTCGGCACGAAGTTCCACGCCGGCATGGAAGGGGTCAGTGCATCGAAAGAGATTTTCGAAATCCTCGACCGGTCGCCCGCTCCCTTTCGGGAAACAGCTTCCTCAGGCGGATCTGCTGCCGAAAAAAGCGCCATTGTCTTTACCGAAGTGACCTGCACCTATCCCGGAGCTTTTCGTCCGGCGCTCGAAGGGATAAGCTTCGCCATCCCGACAGGAAAAACTACGGCGGTCATCGGGCCGAGCGGGGCGGGAAAAAGTACCCTCGTCAACCTGCTGCTCCGCTTTCAGGAGCCCGCCGAAGGCTCCCTAACCATCGACGGGCGTCCGATACACGACACGCCCCTGGCCCGCTGGCACGAGAAAATATCCTGGGTTCCGCAGCATCCGACACTCTTCAACGCCACCCTCAGGGAGAACATTCTTCTGGCTCGACACGATGCCTCCCCTGAGGAGCTGCAGGGCGCGATGGAACAGACCGGGCTTTCGGAATTCGTAGCATCGCTGCCCGATGGGCTCGACACCATGATCGGCGAACAGGGCGCGCGGCTGAGCGGCGGAGAGGCCCAGCGGGTCGCGCTTGCTCGGGCCTTCATCAAGAACGCCCCGTTTCTGGTGCTCGACGAACCCACATCGCACACCGATCCCGAGCTCGAAACGGCACTGCGCTCATCCATGGAAGCCCTTATGCAAGGGCGCACGACAGTAATCATCGCACACCGGCTCGAAACCATACAGTCGGCCGATCAGATCGTGGTGCTCAACGAAGGAAAACTCGTCCGTTGCGGCACGCACGACGAACTGCTCGCCGCAGGAGGCTTTTACCGCGATGCCATGCGCCTGCAGCAGGAGGAAGCCGCATGAAAACATTCCTTCGCCTCGCGGCTCTTGTCAAGCCTTACTTCTGGTGGATGGCGCTTGTCGCATTCATCGGGTTCGCCACGACCGGAAGCGGCATAGGCCTGCTCATGACCTCCGGCTACATCATCGCCAAAGCCGCCCTGCAGCCGCCGATGAGCGCCCTGCATCTCGGCATCGCAGGCGTCCGGTTTTTCGGCCTTGCACGCGGAATGCTGCGCTACGCCGAACGGCTGCTTTCGCACGACACAACCTTCAGGATTCTCACGAAACTGCGCCTCTGGTTCTACGACGCAATCGAACCGCTCGCTCCCGCACGCCTCATGCACTTCAGAAGCGGAGACCTGCTGCAGAGGGTCGTAGACGACATCCAGAGCCTCGAAAACATCTACACGCGGGTTCTCGCTCCTCCGCTGACCGCCCTGTTTGTATCGGCGCTGATGTGGTTCCTTCTCGGCACCTACTCCCTCGGGGCATCGCTTCTGATCCTTTTTTTCCACCTGCTTGCCGGTATCGGCGTGCCTCTGCTCGCCATGCGCCTCAGCCGCGGCGTCTCCGTCGGCATCATGAAAGAGAAAACCGCCCAGCAGCTGCTCGCCCTCGACCTCTTTCAGGGCATCGGGGAGCTACAGATTTACGGAAAGCTTCCGGAACACCTTGAAGCGATGCGCACCGCCGAAGAGACCAAGCTCCGGCTGCAGCGGAAAAACGCCCTGATAGACGGGCTGCACGAATCGCTTACCGGCCTGCTCATGAACGGCGCGGTCGTGGCCATCCTCTGGGCGCTCGTTCCGGCCATCTCCACGCCGGGCATGAACGGCATCTCCCTCACGATCGTCACGCTCGCTGTCATGGCTTCGTTCGAACCCTTTCTTCCGCTACCGGCATCGCTGAAGCACCTCGAAGCCGACACGCACGCCGGAGAGCGGCTGTTCGAAATTCTCGATGCCAAACCCGAAACCACAACACCGGCAGCTCCCCTGCCCTTCCCGAAAGAGCCTGCCATACGTGCCGAAAACCTCAGTTTCAGCTATCCGGGAAGCACGGCGAAAACCCTCGACGGGATCTCTTTTGCGGCTCTTCCAGGAGAGCACATCGCCATCGTTGGCCCGAGCGGAGCGGGCAAATCGACCATCACCGCACTCCTGATGCGCTTCTGGAACACGCCCGAAGGAAGCCTCACCATCGGAGGGGCAGACATCGAACGGTTCGACCCCGAAGAGCTTCGGCGCAATATGGCACTCGTCTCGCAGCGCACCTACCTGTTCGCCCGGACCATCCGCGAAAACCTGCTGCTTGCCCGGCCGGAAGCAACCGACCAGGAGCTGAAAAAAGCCCTCACCGCCGCCGGGCTCGGCCACTTCTCTTCGAAGCTCGACGAATGGAGCGGCCAGCACGGTATGAAACTCAGCGGAGGAGAACGGCAGCGCATTGCCATCGCCCGTATGGTGCTGCAGAACGCTCCGGTCATGATTCTCGACGAAGCCACCGCGAACCTCGACGGCGTCACCGAAAAAGAGGTAACCGAAACCCTCGCCACCCTCGGCAAAGGCAAAACCATGATCACCATCACCCACCGCCTCAAGGCGATGGATCAGTACGACGCCATCGTTGTACTCGATAAAGGAAAAATTGCCGAACAGGGCCGCCATGAAGAACTCATGCAGGGAAAAGGGCTGTATCGGAGAATGTGGGAGCTGCAGCACACGACGGAACTGGTGTAGGGCGAAAACATTTGCCCCTCTGAATGCCTGAAAATCACATGGAGTCGCGAAAAATCCAGCACAGCCTGAACCAGCGGCTTGTGCTGCATATTTTTCAGGTGCCCATACCAGGCATAAGTCATGAAAATATTGGAAGCAAGCAGCAGAACGACGTTTTCATAAACGTGTTTTTTATTCGTAACGGGTAATTCTTTCTATGCAGGGTATCCCGACGGAGAAGAACTTATAAAAATCGGAGAAAAATCAGGAGGCCGGACAAGAAAAAGCGACGGAAATTGACTGCCACCCGAATATATCTTGGATACCGTCAGTAAGATTTTTATACTTCAGTAGGATTTTATGAACATATAGAAAACGGAAAAATGGTAAAAGTAAGAGTCCGTCAAAAAAACCAGATCACCATCCCGCTTCGCATAGCTGAAGCTGCCAATATAAAGCAGGACGACATGCTTGAAATAAACTATGCCAACGGCGTGGTTACCTTGATGCCGCATGGAAGAAAAGAACGAAAACGGTCGGTAATGGATTATTCCGGAATCGCAAGAGGCGTCTGGGGAGAAACGATTGCGGAAATCGATGAGGAGCTGCAGCGAGAGAGGGAGTCATGGGAAAGGTAGAAGCTGCCATCAGCCGGATGAACGGGCACAGGGTTTATCTCGATACCAATATTTTCGTCTACTTCCTCGACAGGAACCCCGACTTTTTCCGGATCGTCAGTCCCATCGTTCAGGCTGTCGATGCAGGCAGAATAATCGGGGTTACCGGCGATACCGCTATCGCGGAAACGCTGGTGAAACCCTATCGAACGGGAAACCTTGAACTCGTTTCAGCCGTCAAGGGATTTTTCAGCACTGAAGGGTTCCTGTCGGTTCAGACGCATGAGCGGGAAACCTTCGACCTTGCAGCTCAACTCAGGGCACAACGGGGCATGAAATTCATCGATGCATTGCATTACGCAACGGCAATCCGCTCTGGCTGCACCTTTTTCGTCACGAACGATCTTGCCATCCAGTCCGACCATATCATCGAGGTCATCTCACTGAAAGCACTCCATGGCTGATTGCGGATAAGCGGCCACAAGCCTCCCATGCCTTAAATAAGAAGCATCCGTTTATTCCTCCTCACTGCCGTCACCGGTGCCATTGCAGGAGCCGCACTTCTCGACAACCTGACCCTGCGTAGAGCATTTCCTGCAGTCCTTTCCGTTTACCTGCCCGGTACCGCTGCATTTACTGCATTCCACGAGCACCTTGCCGGTTCCGCCGCACGTGCCACACTCCTTTTTCATTATGCACTCCCTCTCTTTACTGTTTGAGTTAATCCAATGCCCCTTGTCAATGCTGAATATACTGATAAGCGTACCTGTGCGGCATTCGCATCCCGCAAATAATGCCGACCTGCATGTTCGTTTGCGGATCAAGGTTATATAATGGTTCTGCATTGAGTGGGAGACGGCACGTTCATTTCGTTGCCGACAGGTTGATCCGCCTGAAAGTTTCGAAGCAGCGGCCGTCTGGCTGCAGGGTTTCACCGATCATGCACTGGACGACAACATCGCGAAATTCCGAACGTTTTTCTTCAGGCAGGTTCGGCAGCAGCGGCACAACACTCTCCAGCGCAGCCTTTGTTCTCTGCAAAAAATTCCGGTTTGAACTGATTCCGTGAATGGGCGTTCACGAACGATATGGAAATCCGTCGAAGTTCTTGAAGCCAAAATGACAAGTAATCGAATTGATACTTTTTCCCCTATTGTATCTGCATCCCTCCCCCCCAAATACTTCCCGCAGCACTTTTTCGATGGAAAACGCATCTGCAGGACGCTGCCCCTCACCGTGATATGCTCTAAGGGCGGTATCATAGATGAGGTGGGCATGGGAGTTACTGCAGATCGGCAAAAAGATCGGCAAAAAAGCCTTTATAAAACAGAATAACTTATTTTATATTATAGGTAAAATCACTACGAAAGACCGGCAAAATGATCATCGAGGCACCACAAAGAATCGAGCCATGTATTCCTGACACCCTTCTCCCGGAGATTGTCGATCGCGTGGCAACACTCTCGGATGCGGCTGCACGTCTTGGCGGACGGCTCCAATCCCGGACCGCAGCGAATCTTGCCGATCTGGTAAGGATCATGAACTGCTACTACTCCAACCTTATCGAAGGCCACAATACCAGGCCATATGACATCGAACAGGCATTGCAAAAAAAATTCGATGCCGGTGATCCTGAAAAAAGAAACCTCCAGATGGAAGCTGTGGCCCATATCCGGCTGCAGAAAAAAATCGACGATCTACACGCATCCGGCAAACTTCCCGAGCCCTCCTCGGTCGAATTCATCACCTGGCTTCACCGTGAATTTTATCGTGACCTGCCTGAATCGATGCTTGTTCTCGAAAAAAATGGCAAGACAATCCGCATGATACCCGGGGAATTCCGTCACCTTCCGCTGCACGACGTAGCTGTCGCCCGGCATTTGCCCCCTTCGAGTGCCGTTGTTGCTTCGTTTATGGGTTACTTCGAAACGCGATTCGATTCCGGCGCTATGGGAAGAGGCATGCAGCTTGCCGCCATGGCCTCGGCGCACCACCGGTTCAATTACATCCATCCGTTCCCCGACGGAAATGGCCGTGTAAGCCGCCTGATGAGTCACGCAATGGCGTTGAAAGCCGGTATTGGCACCCACGGCCTCTGGTCCGTATCAAGGGGACTTGCTCGTGGCATAAGCACTCCCGGAGACTATATGAGCATGATGGATATGGCGGATATGCCGCGCCAGGGCGACCTTGACGGCAGGGGAAATCTTTCACTCAAAGCGCTCAACAGCTTTATCGGCTGGTTTCTCGACATCTGCATCGACCAGATAACCTTCATGCGGCAACTCTTTGATCTCGACAGCCTCTCTGCGCGATTGTCGAAATATTGCGACGAACAGGAATGGAAACCGGAAGCCTTCACCCTTCTGGAAATGGTGCTCATAAAGGGCGAAATCTCCCGAGGTGATGCCAGCCGCATCACCGGTCTAAAGGAACGGACGGCAAGAACCATGCTGTCGTCACTGCTCGAAAAAGGCATTCTCGGATCGGACTCACCAAAAGGGCCGGTATCACTCCGCTTTCCGGCAGAATCCCTCGACCGTCTTTTTCCTAATCTCTTCCCTGCCCAAACGCTCTGATACAGCAAATCCGATACAGGGCATGGTTACTGACACAGTCACTTTTTCAAAAAATTCCGCAGGAAAATCCACCCGCCAAAACTGCCTGAGTGTAGCACTGCAGACTCAAAAGGCTACCTGGTTGTAAGCACATCCAAAGCTTTCAATTATTCCTCAAATACCGTCACGATTGCAGCGTTTTGCCGACAGAGAAGGCATCGCCAAGACGCGGACCCACGCCGTGATACCCTCTCCGGGCGGTATCGTAGATGAGCGGCTGGATTTTCATGATGTCGAGGCGGCCGGCATCGTCGAACACTGCGGCATCGGCCTTGACGTCCATGATTTCGCCGATGAACTGCGTGTGCAGGCCGATTTCGATAACGTGCAGGAGCCTGCACTCCAGCACCACGGGAAACTCCTCCGCGTAAGGAGCATCGACCAGTTCGCTTTTCACATGAGTCAGCCCTGCGACGGCGAACTTGTCCGCGTCGCGCCCGGAAGCGATCCCCATGTAATCGGCTTCTGCCATTCGCCCTTCGCAGGCAATGCTTACTGTAAAGGCTTTTCGCTCGACGATGCAACCGTGGGAGTAGGTGGCCTTGCGCAGCGAAACCGCGACACAGGGAGGTTTCGAACAGCAGATGCCTCCCCAGGCGGCGTTCATAAGGTTCGGCTTGCCTGCCTGGTCGTAGGTGCCGACCATCAGAACCGGGGTTGGAAAAAGAAGCGTTTTGGCTCCGACAGATTTTTTCATACGTGTCATGCTCGAATGGAAGTAATGAGGCTTTTTTTGTTCTATTTCAGATCTGAGGGTTTGCCGTGTCGGCACGGAGAGGAGAGGTCGCGGGCGGAACAGGAGGCAAACCTAAGGCGCTGCTTCCGTTCCGATGGTCGAAAGCTGATCGAGAAACGATACGGCGAAACTGCCTGTCCCCCGTGCATCCCTGCCTGCACGTTCACCCGCTTCGGCATAAATGGCCGAGGCTGCCGTGGCCGCCCTGAAGGCCGAGCCGGTTACCGGCAACAGTGCGGCAATCAGGGCTCCCAGGGTACAGCCCATACCGGTGACCTTCGTCATCATCTCATGACCGCCCGGTACGGGTATGACGGAACTGCCGTCAGTAATGTAATCGATTTCACCGCTGAGAGCAACGACAGCTCCGGAACCTGCAGCCAACGCAACAGCCGCCTGCACGGCCTCGGTTGATGAAACGGTGGCGTCAACGCCTTTCGCTCCACCTGTCTCTCCGCCGAGAGCGAGTATTTCGGATGCGTTGCCCCGTATGACCGCAGGGCGAAACGCAATGAGCTCCCTGACGATGCGCGATCTGAACTCGAGAGCACCAAACGCGACAGGATCCAGAACCCATGGCGTATCCGTCTCGCGGGCTGCAGCAGCAGCTTCGAACATCGCCTCGGCGTCTCTGGTTGTTATCGTGCCGACATTGATCAGCAGTACCTGGGCAATCCGCACGAAGTCAGCAACCTCCTCGATGGTTTCGACCATTGCGGGCGATGCACCCAAGGCAAGAAGCACATTCGCGGTAAAATTGGTTACAACTCCGTTGGTGATGCAGTGTACCAGGGGTGCTTCCCTGCGCAGGCGGGCGAGATCTTCCGGGACTTCCGGATGGGACCATGTTCTGCTTTCGAAAAACGGGACTGACTCTCCTCTGTGCATGGCTTTCAACAGCTTTTCATGAAAAAACTTACTCTGCATGCGGCTTTTGCGGGTATGCTCCTTGACGAATGTAGCGTAAATCCGGGTTTTTCTCTTACTTCCGCTTCTCGAAATAGCGCAGTTTCGCGGTCTCGAATCCGAGGGAGTCGGCTTTGAGCACAAGCCGCTTCAGCAGTACGGGCTCCATTTCGGGCTGGCGGGCAAGAATCCAGAAGAGGGATTTCTTGTGCCCGCAGACGATGGCCCACGAGTAGTTTTCCCTGTCGAGCTCCAAAACGTTGTAGCTCGCATAGAAGGGGCCGAAAAACGACACCTTCAGAGCCCCTTTCGTAGCGTCGCCCACAAAAGCGGCTTTTCCCTCGATGGACTGCCACTCCCCTTTTTTCGCGTCGAACCCCCGGTTCATCACCTTCACGCTTCCGTCCTCGCGAAGCGAGTATTCCGCCGAAACCTGCCCGAGATTCTTCTCGAAACGGTTTTCAAGCCGGGCGATCTCGTACCAGCTGCCGAGGTAACGGTCGAGCCTGAACCCGTCGACGACGGTAATCCCCTCCGGCACGCCGGTACAGCCTGCAAACAGGAAAAACAGCAGAACAAACAGTTTTTTCATGATAGTTAAAGTTGGGTTCAGGAAAAAAACGCTTACCGCTTGCTGCCGTAGCCGGCATAGAGCAGTTTGGAGGTATCGAATCCGAGAGAATCGGCCTTTGCCAGAAGCCGCTTCAGGAGCGCAGGGTCAATTTCGGGTCGACGGGAAACGATCCAGAACATCGACTTGTCGCGACCACAGAGAAGAGCCCAGCTGTAGTGTTCCATGTCGAGGGCGACGATGTTGCACTGCGAATAGAAGTTGCCGTAGAACGACATCTTCAGCGCACCCTTGTCCCTTCTGCCGGCAAGCATCGCCCTACCCGTCCTGACCCGCCAGCGATGGATTTTCACGTCATAGGCCTTGTTGACGACCGTGATGTACCCATCTTCCTCCACCGAATAGTTCGCGGAAACTCGATCGACGTTCCGCTGGAAGACGTTGTCTGTGCGCACTATTTCGTGCCAGGTGCCGAGAAAACGCTCAAGATGGAAATCGTCGACGACAACGGGAGTATCTTTCGGCGCCGGGGCACAACCGGCAATCAGCATGACAAAAAACAGAAAACAGTTCTTACACATTGTCAGGAGTTACAAATAGGACATTAAGAATAAATCTGAAACTGCAGCTATCGAACCAAGTTCTTCATTGTATTATTTTATTCAGAAGTTTTTGAGCGGCAGGGTCTTTTGTTTTTCTGTAATAACTGTAATAAGTGTTATACCATCGCAAAAGATCGTTATCCATCTCTTTATTTATAAACTTATAAATGAAATTTTATGTAAATTTTTATCGAATTTGCGTCCACTATTTCATGACCCCCCAGGTCAACTTGTCATGAACATGCCTCAATATGGAAAAAACGGCATCCTTGCCTGAGGATACAGCAAAAACCGTACTGGTTGTCGATGACAGCACTATTTCACGAGTAGTGGCAGTGCAGATCATCAAAAAACTCGGCTACCACACCCTGCAGGCCGACAACGGCGACAGCTGCATCGAACTGCTCAACAACAGCAACATTGACCTCCTGTTGCTCGACATCCATATGCCGGGCAAAAACGGCCTTGAAGTGCTCGACTACATCCGCGAACATAACATCATGATCCCTGTTATCATGATATCCGGTTCGAGCGACATCGAACAGGCTGTACAGTCGCTCACGTTAGGCGCCTACGAATATCTGCTCAAGCCGGTCAACGCAGACAGGCTTGAAGTGACGCTGAAAAACGCCCTGAACGAATTTGAACTCCGCCGTAAAGTCAGACTCTTTTCGGCAGCCATTACCGAAAGCCCTTTCGGCGTGGTTATAACCGACAAAAAAGGCATCATTGAATACTCGAACCCGGGCTTTACTGCCATCACCGGATACACCGAAAACGAAGCGAAAGGCCGAAACATCTGCATGCTGAAATCAGGCCGGCAATCCAAACTATTCTACCGGAAATTCTGGCAGACCATAACCTCAGGCAACATATGGCAGGGAGAGATCATCAACCGCAGAAAAAACGGAGAACTGTATACAGAATACAGCATCGTCAGCCCGATACCCGGCACGAACGGCGCTATTACACACTTCATCAGCATCAAGCAAGATATAACTCTCCGCAAAAAAGAACAGGAAGCCCTTGCCGAAAGCGAACAACGGTTTCAGGAACTTGCAGACCTCGTTCCGCAGCCTCTCTTTGAAACGGATCTCAAGGCAAACATCACCTTTGCCAACAAATCCGGACTCGACCTCTTCGGCTTCAGCAAAGAGGAAATCGAGCATAACTTCAGCTGTCTCAGGTTGTTCGTACCCGAAGAACAAAGCAGGATACAAACTGCAATCACCTCATCTTTCAAAGGCATTCCTATCGAAAATCACGAATACACAGCCTTGAAGAAAGACGGTACAACCTTCCCCATACTGATCTACAGCTCACCCATCCTGCGCAACGGAACAGTTTGCGGCATAAGAGGCATCGGCCTCGACATAACCGAACGCAAACGCAGCGAAGAGGTGCTCAGGGAACTCAACCAGACACTCGAAGAAAGGGTCGAAGAGCGCACACGCGAACTTGAAATCACCCATCAGCAGATGGTACTGCAGGAAAAACTTGCATCCATAGGCCAGCTTGCTGCAGGACTCGCACATGAAATCAACAACCCCGTCAACTTTCTGAGAATCAACCATGCAACTCTCAAGGAAGATATCGGAGACCTCAGGCATCTCCTGAGGGAATACCGCACCATCATCCTTTCAGCGGAAACAATATAGTGGACCCGGATTTTCAGACAAAGGTTTAAGGTGGTAACTTGCCCAAAAAAGGGACAAGATATGAGCGAAAAGCACCGCAAAAGTTTTACGGCACAATTCAAGGCCAAAGTGGCGCTTGAGGCGATCAGAGGAGA
>NZ_JAIOZR010000016.1 GCF_021740465.1 Chlorobium sp.
GGGAGATAAAAAAACAGTCCCCCTCGACTAAAATCGTCGCCATCTCGGGCGGAGGAATATGCATCCCGGAAAACTACCTGAACCTCGCCCTGATGATGGGCGCCGATGCCTCACTCTGCAAACCGTTCGGACGGCAGGAGCTGCTCGATACCATCAGGAACCTGTAATAAAAGCGGCTGCTTGCAGGATCGCCCGGTCGGCAAAAAGCCTTTGGCAGTGGGAAATTATTTCTTTACATTTATTATTAATAGGTTTTTTCTTTAATACACAAAGAAACAGCAAAAGATGAGCAAGATATCAGGTGCTTTTACACAATGGGCTGAAGCTTATGGCCGTATTGTTGAAATATTCACTGACGGACACTGGTGGGTAACCGGTGATTATATGGAAAATGTGGGTAAAACAACAAAACGCCTTCTGCAGAATGCATACCCATACATTTATGGAGGATCATCATCTTTTGATATCAAGGGATCATCTCCTGATAAGGAAAGGTACGCAACACCGACAAAAGAAATCAAAAAACGATTCGACTGACATAAAATGCCTGTTTTGATCGTAGGGCATTTCGTTTAACGATTTAGCTATAAAACCTCTAATAATTTCAAGTATACGCTTGGTTTCCTTGAAATTATTAGAGGTTTTATAGCTATTAATGCACTTCCCCGCCGCAAGCGGCGTATAATATGACCCGTAGAGATTAACCGTATCAATGGGATAGTTTACCGTAATATTGCGCCAAAGACTCCTGGTACTCTTCTGCCTCATTTATAACTTCAAACGTTTTATTTTTTGCACTGTCGAGCCATAAAGACGCAACAAGCAGTTCCGCAACATCTGAACGATTTATCCATCCGTTCCATATCCGGTCTCCCTCGTCGACATGAAGCCTGAATTGCAGCGGTTCTCCATCCTTCAACCCTCCCGGCCGCACAATCGTATAGCTCCGGTTTTCACGGGAAAACACCGATCTGACATGCTCTTCGGCAGCATACTTCATGGAGAGTACCCCCGCAAAGAGATTAAGCGGATGGTACCATCTGGTCACCGCAATGGAACTGACCATCGCAAAATGCCTTACTCCCGCCTTCGATGCTTCGTCGGCAAGCCGTATGACGCCGTCTCGATCGACCTCCTGCGGCGAAGCCTCTCCGAAAAAAGAACTCGATCCGAGAGCGGAAATGACTGCATCGCAACCTTTTACGGCGGCGGCAATCTCGCCTTTATTCTGCACATGGCCCACGGCAACCTCGACACCGCTGCCGAACACGGAGGCTTTTTCTGCCGATCTCACCAGCACTCGAACAGGAATGCCGTAATGCTGCAGACGTCTTACAACCCATTGCCCGGTTTTGCCTGTAGCTCCCGCAACAAGCACCAAGCCTTTATATGATGGTTTTCCGTCCATGATAGAAACTCCTTTAAAAAGTCCAGATAAATTTTAATTCCACTTTATATCAATCACCATTCGAAGAAGAAAGTTTCACAACTTACCGGCATTTTCCTTACTTTTACCGTAACCGAAACCCTTAACACCGTACGAACGAGGCGACAACAGGCAAAAACGCCGCCGTTCGCACATCAACAATCCCGGCATGAACCTGAAACGCTCCCTGGCACAGGCAGTTCTGCTTGCGGCCTGCTGTACCGCAACTCCGGCTCCCTGTCAGGCTGCCGATCCCGAAGCGGTTAAAATGCTCGTCAACAACCGTTCCGAATGGCATGCCGCCCGGCAATCCAATCCCGGAAAAACCATCGACCTGAACAAGGCAAAGCTCGACGATGCAAACCTCGAGGGAGCAAACCTCAGCAACGTCTCGCTGGTAAGAGCCGAACTGAGCGGAGCAAATCTAAACAGGGCGAACCTGCAGCGAACGAATCTCTCCATGGCTTTTATCAAAAAAGCCGACATGAAAGATGCCGATTTTAGCGGCGCGTCGCTCGTCAAGGCGAACCTCAAGGAGTCGTTCATGAAAGGGGCCTCTTTTGCACGGGCGAATCTTCAGGGAGTCAACCTCAGATGGAGCCAGCTTGAAGCCGCGGATCTTTCAGGAGCGAACCTTTCCGGCACGGTGCTTTTCGAAGCCAATCTGCAGCGTGCGAATCTGAAAGGAGCCTGCTTCAGGGAGGCGCAGTTCATGGACAGCGCCGATCTCAACGAAGCGACGGTTTCCAATAACACTATCACCCCTTCCGGCGATAAAGCCACCAGGAGCTGGGCTTCTGTGCGTAAGGCCCGATTCGTCAGCGAGCCCGAAACAGCTCCTCCACTCTATCTGACTCCTCCCGAACCGACATACCTGTCGGTTCGTCCGGAAGATGAAGGGGGTTCTGCGAAAAACCGTGCCGGTACCCTGAAAAACGCACCGCAGAGCAGGGAAAAACAACAGGAGCTTCTTATTGATGATGTGGAAACATGGAACAGCATGAGAGCAAAAAACCCGGAACTGCCGATAACCCTCAAAGAGGAAAAACTGGAAAACGCAAAACTCAGGGGAGTGAACCTGCAGCAAGCATCGATGGCCGGATCGGATTTCGAGGATGCCAACCTCGACGAGGCTCTCCTCGGCGGAGCTGACTTCAGCGGATCGAATTTCCAGAAAGCGGACATGAAAGGGGTCAAACTGCAGGGCGCACAGCTACGTAAGGCAAACTTCGACAGGACATTCCTCAAGGACGCCGATCTCAGCAATGCCGATCTGACAGAAGCGAACCTCTACGGAGCTATGCTTGCCGGTGCAAACCTCCGCGGCGCCAACCTGAGCGGCACGTCTCTCTTCGACACCGATTTTGAAGGGGCCGATCTTTCGGGAACCATTCTCAAAGGCGCCTCCATGATGGACACCAACCTGAAAAATGCGATTATCACTGCCGAAACCATTCTTCCTTCAGGAAAACAGGCAACTGCAGACTGGGCTGTTCTGAGAGGTGCAATTTTCAGGAAACCCTGAAGTCCCTAAACGGGCGACCGCCTGTCGGCCGCCCCTTATCCCGGGAGGCAACAGCAGAAAAATTCAGGTTATGGCAAATATTCTCGTTTCGAGCTACTACAGCAGATGGGACATTAACGAACATGAAGGACGAATAGCCTTCTATGACTCGGATAACCATCTGATTGAAAACAGGGTGTTCAAAGATCCTGCAGAATTTCAGGTGGTTATCAGCATGCTGCGCCATGACGCTCCGCTCTGGTTCGATACCGAAGCGAATCATCTTCGGACGGGAACCGAACCCGCCGGCGATGGTGAGGAGTGAAAATCTGTCGATCCGTTATTTTTTGATCTCCGTCAGCTGCGGAAACCGCTTGCGGTGCATGAGATGCTGAATGAGGTCTGCTTTGCGGATATTGGGATCGCCGGATTCCAGCAGATGTTTTTTCCCGGTACGGGTGGTAACCTCTATGGTTCCGTCATTATGCACATCCGTTACTTTCCAGAACTTGTCCACCACATAATGATACTCCTCTCCGTGTTCGAGAGGAAATACCTGCCTGGCCCTGGGACCGGGACAGAACGAACTTTTCGGCTTGTGGTAGACAATGGCATCGCCAACCCTGAACTGCGTCATCTTGACCTCCTCTCCGGCATGACATCCGGCTCCTTGACATTTTTAATGATAGTGAACACCTAAACCTTTAATTTACAATCGATAAACAATATTCAAAACAGTTTGTCGCGGCATAACGAGGAATAATGCAGTTTATTGGCCGATAACCCTCCTTTTTCAGGGATTTTCCGTAAACCGTATCACCAGACGTTCACCCTTCATTTCCGCGCCGGCTGTCTGCAGGGTAGCCAGCGACTGGGGAAGCACCATATTGCGCCGATGGTTCCCGATCCGGATATTGAGCTCGTCACCGCTCTTGCTGAGCTGTATCTGATCCTTTGGTATTCCGGGCAGATACAGCTCAAGAGAAAAGCCGTACTCAACCTTCCGCACCTGAAATGTCTGGTTATGATAATAAACCCGGGAGGGATCCTCCCCGTCCGGATAAAGAAAATCCTTGAGTTTTTCCAACGTTTCCATACCGCAGATTTCACGGGAATAGAGCGGAACCTCCTTGACCGGCAGCGGGCTGAAATTGTCGATGATTTCCTGACGGTAAATCGCCTGGTTCTCCTTCCAGTAGACAAAATAAGGATCGTTGACCTCGGGAGGGATGATTCTGTTGGCGATAATCAGATCGACGGAAATGTTGTAGAGACTCAGATAGGCATGTGCTCGCAGCGACTCCTTGATAACCATTTTTTCAGGGTTGGTAACAAGCCTTACGGAGGTAACGGTATTGTCGGTAAGAATACTGCCAAGCGCCTCTATTTTTTCATAGAACTCGCTTGGAATCTGCATCAGCGCCTTGTCGGGAAGCGAAAACCCCGCAATCGGACGAAAAATCGGTTCGACCAGGGGACGCAGATAGAGCGCGACTTTTTCCATCGGCTTGTACAACCGGCGCATATACCAGCCGGTCACATCCGGAATGCTCAGTAGTCTCAGGGCCGTTCCGGTAGGCGCCGAATCGATGATCAGCACATCGTAGCTGCCTTCGTGGTGATGTCGGAAAACCCTGACAAGCCCGAAAATCTCATCGGTTCCCGGAAGAATCGCAAGCTCCTCGGCCTGTACGGCATCGAGCCCCCTTGCCTGCAAAACCTCGGTAATGTAACGTTTTACCGTACCCCAGTTCTGTTCAAGCTCCTGAAGGACATCGAGTTCAGCTCCGTAGAGGTTCTCACAGACTTTTACCGGTTCATGCCCGAGAGGCATGTCGAAACTGTCGGCAAGCGAATGGGCCGGGTCGGTGCTCAATACCAGCGTCTTGTAGCCAAGTTCCGCACAACGAAGCCCTGTTGCCGCAGCCATGGATGTTTTGCCGACACCGCCTTTACCGGTCATGAGAATAAGACGCATAAGCACCTCACAGCAATCGTTACCAAGCGTAAAACATCGTTTGCTATAACCGGCAGCTGCGCATTAAAAGTTTACCGACTGCCTCACTCACCGTGTCACTTGCCGAACTCCCTGAGCGCCTCAATGGAAAGCGTATCGCCCAGACTTGCCGCTTTCTGCAGATCTTCAATCGCCCCTTCGGCATCTCCAAGCTGTTTTCTGGCCAGACCTCTGTTGTAATAGGCTTGAACATTATCCGGCCTGACCTGAAGAATTCGGCTCATATCGTCAATTGCCCCCTGGTAATCGCCAAGCGCAGCCTTCGCGCATGCCCGGTTGTTGTAGGCCTCTACAAACCCGGTATTGAGAATCAACGCCTTGTTGTAATCTTCTATGGCCCCCTTCAGATCACCACTGCTCACACGGGCGTTGCCACGGTTATACCATGCGGCATCATACCCCTGGTCCCGTTCGAGAGCAAGCGTGAAATCGCTGATAGCACCATTGAGGTCGCCGCTGAGGCTTTTCGCAAGACCTCGATTATTATAAGCCCCGGCAAGCTGCGGGCTGAGCCGTATCGATTGGGAGTAATCAGCAATTGCCCCCTTGTAGTCACCAAGTGCCGATCTGGCCGTTCCCCGATTATTGTAGAATTCAGGTATGGCTGGGTCAAGAGCTATCGCTTTGGAAATATCGGCTACAGCTCCCCTGAAGTCCCCGAGAGCAGCTCGGGCGAACCCCCTGTTATTATACGCTCCGAGCAGCTTCGGGTCAAGTTCTATCGCTCTGGTATAATCGGCAAGGGCATCCCTGACTTCGCCTCCGAGAGATTTTGCGAGCCCTCGGTTGTAATAAGCACCTGCATTTTCGGGATCGAGCATGATAGCTCTGCTGAAAGAGTCGATAGCCTCCTGAACCTGCCCCTGCCGGCCCAGTTCAATACCAAGCTCTATGTGCTCATCTGCAGTCTGGGCTGCCATTGCGACCGTATGCAGCAGAAGCAGGACTGCGGCAGCAATGGATACCCTTTGAATAATATTCATTTTTTTTAAAAAACCCCCTTAAGAAACTCCTCATTACAGGCAGAGTAAAGTAACAAACCACTAAGAATAACCGCCCCTGTTTTCTCAGGGAAAAAGCCGATTATGCCTCCGGAAAACACCGTTACCAGCGGTTTTAGCGCCTTATTTGCATATTTTGAATATTATTCCTTATATTTGTTCTTGTTGAAACAATGAATACCAAATGAAATTTTATTCAATTTACCTGTTCTTATCGTTGATGTTGTTTAAGGGACAGAGTGCTAAACCTTAGCATTTATGAGACATGAAAAAAGATTTTTCGCCTTTTCGATTTATGGAGTACTGACCTGTTTACTCTTTACTGCATACCTGACAAGCATACCGCTTTCGGGTTCATTGAAACAGCTCGGTTCAGCAATTCATTCCTCCGCATACGCCGAATCCCGACCTGACAGCAGGAATACTGCCCAAAGTTTTCTTCTTGTGTCGGAAGGAAAAGCATCATATTACGCAAACCAGTTCCACGGAAAGAAAACAGCAAACGGCGAAACGTTCAACATGAACGAACTGACTGCCGCCCATCCTTCACTGCCTTTCGGAACCCGCGTCAGGGTCACCAATCTCAGAAACGGTAAGGATGTCATTGTGCGCATCAACGACCGCGGCCCGTTCGTCAAGGGAAGAATCATCGACCTTTCAGCCGAAGCAGCCAAAGAGATCGGCCTGTTCAGAGCCGGAACCGCCCAGGTACGCGTGGAAGCCATCAATAAAACAATCGCGGACGCATACTCCGGATAGCGAGCATTTTCAGAAACCTGCACAACTATCGGGCATCGCGCCGCTCTTCAATTGCCTAAACAAGAGGCCATCAGGAGAAGCGGTGCGCTCGGTACCCGGCAGAAAACAACAGAATCATGCAGCAAACGTTCATATTCCCGTCTGCGGTAGCCACGGCAATGCTGCTCTTTCTGATCGCACTCCGCCCTGCTCCCTGCAATGCGGCCGAACCGGTTTTTCAATCCGAAACGCCCTCAACCACGGCTGTTTCGGGCAGCAGCGGCATGCTTGTCTCTGAAGGCCGGGCATCCTATTACGCCCATCGTTTCCACGGCAGAAAAACCGCAAGCGGAGAACGCTTCAGCGTGCAGGACTTTACGGCCGCTCACCGCACCCTCCCTTTCGGAACCACGGTCAGGGTAACCAATCTCGACAACGGAAGGGAGGTTGTCGTGCGCATCAACGATAGAGGACCGTATCTCAGAAGCCGGATTATAGACGTCTCTCCCGCCGCGGCCAGGGAGCTCGGCCTGCTCGAGAGAGGCACGGCATCGGTACGGATCGTGGCCGTGAACTGATATCCTCTATTCTCCTTTCCTGAAAACCATCACCAGCGCGGCCGAGCGCTCCCCGCTGAACGCCTCGCCGCCGAAAGCGCCGTAACTGCCCGCACACAGAAAACCCGCCCGCTCGTGAAGCTGGCGGTACCTGTCGGAAGTTACCGGATAAAGGGTGAACTCTTCGCTGAAAACCGCCTTATCCCCGCTTTTGAGCAAAAACGTGAACCGCACCTGTTCCGGCGTTATGCCGCTGTACCGGCGATGAAAGGTCAACTCTCCGCCGGCAAGCGTTTTTACCGGAAACAGGTACCCCCGCCGATGGAGTAAGGCCTCCCAGTTCACGACCTGCAGTGCCCAGTACCCGCCCGGTGCAAGCAGGGAAAAGACCTCAGCGATGAACTGCTCCAGCTTGCCGGGAGACAGGTGGGACAACACGTTGCCGATGGAGTACACCAGCATGAACGGCCCCCGAAGACCGCCTGCATCTACCATGTCCATGCAATGGAACGAGGCCTGCGGATAGGATGCCTTTGCCGCCGCGATCATCCGGCTGTCGAGATCGATCCCCACGGCGGAAAAGCCGTCGCGGGCAAATCTTCCGCAGTAATGGCCGGGACCGCACCCGATATCGAGCACCGGGCCTCCCGGCACACCCGCATACCCCTTCAGGAAAGCGTACACATCCTCCCTGAACGGAAACACCTGCTCGTAATAGGGGGCGAATTCGGAATAGAACGACATGGCGGCTACGGATAATCCTGGCGTGTCGGCCGCACGACGACATCGCTGAAATGCACATGCGGCGGCTGCGATACTATCCCGTGAATCGCACGGGCCACATCCTCGCCGTAGAGCAGCGGACCGAAGCGGTCGTGAAAGGTGTTGACCAGGTCGTCGGTATAGCCCGCCACCTCCTGGAACCCGCTCACCACGATACCGGGCGCCACCAGCGACACCCGTACGCCTTTCGGGCCGATTTCGCGGCGCAACCCCTCGGCAAGGGAGTGCACGGCAAACTTCGTGGCCCCGTACACCGCACTGAAAGGCGAAATCTGACGCCCGACGGTGGAACCGACAACGACGATATCTGCAGCTTTTCCGGGAAAGCGCCCTTTCTGCATGGCAACCATCCTGCGGGCGGCCTTCTGCAGAAGCAGCAGCGCTCCGCAGACGTTGATGTCGAGCACCTCCCGGAACTCCCCGAGGTCGGCATCCTTCACCGAACCGCCGAGTCCACGCCCTGCGTTGGCCACCACGATGTCTGGCTCCCTGCCGAACCGTTCAGTGGCTGTGGTGAACAGGCTTTCGATCACCGCTTCCTGCGAAGCGTCTCCGGCAACCCCGGCAAACGACTCGCCGAGCTCGTCTTCCAGCTCTGAAAGTTTTCCGGCATTTCGCCCGCAGCCCACGACCCTAAAACCGGAAGCCGCGAACAGGCGCACCGTCGCCTCACCGATGCCGGAGGTGGCTCCGGTAACGATTGCGATACGCTCCTCACCTCCTGAGATGGTAACCACTTCCCCCTCCATATATTTTATAAGCCATACAACACTCCCGGGCAGCGAACGACCGCCTCCTCCTGAGTCGGCGGCACAATTGCCGCTCCATAGGAACCATTATAGAGTTATAACCCGATTTTACAAACACCGCACAGGCGTGCAGGAAAATAAAAAAAGCAGCCCACGAGCACGGCTCATGGACTGCTTTCAACTCGAGGCATCGATCAGCCCCGTCCTGCGTCACGAAACGGAGAAAATCGGCTCAGGGAAAAACCTCCGCTCAATGATCGACACGGGTGATCGAGGTGATGTGCGGATCACCTGTAACGGGATCATAGATACGCACGATCGCGGCATCGTTCGTAGAGCCGGGATATACCCCCCTGGCATTGCAGAAAAAATCGTAGTTCCTTCCCGCCACAACCTGCGTGGCGACGGCAACCGGTTCATAGTTAACGCCGACCAGACCATGCATTGCCTTACCGAAGATCGCAATATCCGTTTTGGAAAGAGTACTGTTGAACGGTGTCCACCCACCATGCATTGTTTCTGACATAAGAGTCTCCGTTTGTTGTTGATAGAGAAAATCCCACTCGCCCATCCCCGGGCTTAGGGAGTAGAAAACAGAGCGCCGCAAACGGTGCACCGCCCCTGCTGCATGCATAGCTCAATAAACACTGATCATCCAGCGGCAATACCGCTTGGAAGCGCTCCGCCACAGTGATCGTTATGGAACTGGCCTGACCCGTTTTCGTCATTGCATGGGGGCGACGTAACGGTTCTCGGAAAGATAAATGCGTAACTAATTCGCTATTAATATAGCATTAACGCGCTATCAAAGGAAGTAAAAAGCGTATTTTTTCGTATAAATCCGCAAAATGACAGGAATTCGCAGACTGGGAGTACAATGGAATTGACGACATATACTTCCCGCCACATCTTCGAGGGAGGCCCGATGGAAAACGGGTACCCCACTCACGCTGAGCGGCTTCTTCAGGAAAAGCCTTTTCAAGCTGTCGTAACAGCCGGCCTCTGACGTATGCCGGAACGATCGCACCAAGGGGACTGCTGGAGATAAGACTGGAAGCAAGGGACAGATGCCTGTAACCGGAAAGGAGCCCGCTGTTTCAAAAACATGTGCAATTTCGATAAGCGGACCCCTGTATCCGAAAACATCGCTATTTGTCCGATTTGATCATTTCAATGTCGAGAACAATGTCGACCTCATCGCCGATCGTCACACCGCCTGCATCGAGAGCCCTGTTCCAGGTAATGCCGAAATCCTGCCGATTGATTCTGGTCGTGGCTGTTGTCGCGCGCCTTGCTTTTCCCCAGGCATCACGGATTTCCTTCGAAAACGGCTCGACATGCAGCACAACCTCTTTTGTTCTTCCATGCATCGTCAAATTACCGTTAACCTTCAGCTTCCCGTCAGCCATTAGGCTCCATTTCTTCGAAAGAAACGTTATGCTCGGATATCTGGCCACATCGAAAAATTCCGTACTCCGCAGATGATCATCCCGCTTCTGCACATTCGTATTGATCGACGCCGCTTCGATCTTTGCTGAAACCTTTGATGCCTTGATGTCGTTATCGCTGAGCTCAACAGTTCCGCTGAACCGTGAAAAGCTGCCTTTCACGTTCGAAACCATCAGGTGCCGGACAGAGAACCCCACGCTCGAATGATCCTGATCTATCGACCAGGTTGATGCCAAAGCAAAATCCGGCATCATGAGCGCAATGCCGAGAGCGCAAATTCTGAAAAACCTGTTCATAGTGCTGCATATTTTGATTAACGAGACTCCTTTTTTCCGGAAAGGATCCGGAAAGGCTGCATCAATAGTAACAATGGTTAATAACCGAAAAACAGCAAGACACAAGAGGTAAAATAAAGAATGGCAATCAGGGACACAAAGGACGAAAAAGACCTAAATAGCTCCTTTCCCTTTTGAATGCTCGGTTAGTCGCGCATTGTACATGCGCTCCCGCAGTCCACCCTCTTCAAGAAAAGCATGTTCAAGGGTGGATAGCTGGCGGTCAAGCAGGAACGTCATTACTTTTATGAGTCCGATTACCACATTTGCGGAAATTTCAGGATCGGCATGCTCGATTCCCTTGCGGAAGGTCTCGTAATCAGCTCCCGGCTGGCCATTCAACTCCCGCATCCGCTTTGTGTATGGGTGACCAGGCGGCCACTCCTGCAAACCCTGTACCCTCAGAAAATCCCGGTAGTCATCGAGCAGCTCCTCGAAACTTGCCCGAGCCACATTGGTAAGCTTTATTTCCGTCTCCTTAGACGTACCCGATGCCTGACTGCCCTCGACGATATTCTGCTTCCCCGAATGGGCTGCCTGCACCATCCGGTCGATGGTCCGATCCGGCCGGAGGTAAAACCGGTTGCAGAAATACACGGTAGCATCGTAGACGATCAGCGCCTTCTTGTAGGACAACAGGTTATGATAGCCTCCATGAGGGGGAATGAACGAGCCGGTCATAATAAACAATTGCTGTTTTATTGAATTCAGGGATGCCTGGACAATAAGGGGCCTCAATATCTCAACTTCTCTTCCTTTGGTACTTTACGTCCTTTATATCCCTTACCCACTACTTTCCCACACAGAACCGGTCAAAAATCACATTGAGCACCTCCTCGCTGACCACCTTCCCGGTGATCTCGCCGACGTAGTCGAGGGCTGAGCGGAGTTCGAAGGCGATGAGTTCGGTGCCGGCATACGCGGAGAGCAGTTCCAGTGCGTTTTCGACTGCGTCGCCGGCGTTGCGCAGTGAGGCGTAGTGGCGCAGGCTGGTGACCAGCACGCTGGCGTCGTGCAGCTTGTCGAGCC
Organism: Chlorobium sp.; assembly: GCF_021740465.1. Classification (GTDB taxonomy): domain Bacteria; phylum Bacteroidota; class Chlorobiia; order Chlorobiales; family Chlorobiaceae; genus Chlorobium. Next base: position 11,589 of record NZ_JAIOZR010000016.1, read on the forward strand.
CTTCGACCATGCCGCTCATGAGCCGGAGCAGCCCTTCGATCCCCTCGCCCTGCTTTGCCGAGACACCCGCGACATCGCAGCCGGTCTCTTCCTGCAGCCTGCTGATGCGCGATGCGCTTTCAGCGGAGAGGTCGGTCTTGTTGGCTATGACGATGAGCTTTGCCCTGCTGTAGGTGTCGCGGAACTCCCGGATCACCTCCGCCTCCCTCAGCCAGTCCGGCTGGTTTATGTCGAGCATGTAGAGGATCAGGTCGGCCTCGCCGATCTTTTTGTAGCTCCTGCCGACTCCCTCCCGCTCGATCTCCTCGGCGGCTTCGCGCAGCCCGGCGGTGTCGGTTAGGCGGAACATGGTTTTTTCGTGCACGAAGCACTCCTCGATGTAGTCGCGCGTGGTACCAGGCATGTGACTCACGATAGCCCGCTCCTCGCCGAGCAGGGTGTTGAGCAGGGTGGACTTGCCCGCGTTGGGTTTGCCGACGATCACCGTGGCCACCCCTTCGCTGAGCAGGCGTCCATGCCGGTAGGAGTCCACGAGTTTCTGTACCTCTTCCAGGAGCTGCATGAGCTGTTCTTTCAGCTCGTCGCGACTCTGGAACTCCACCTCCTCCTCGCTGAAGTCCAGTTCGAGTTCGAGCAGGGCACAGGATTCCAGCAGTCTCTGGCGCAACTGTTCGAGTTTCATGGACAGATTGCCCTGCATCTGGTTCACCGCCGTCCGGTATGCCGATTCCGAGCGTGCGTGTATCATCTCTCCGATGGCCTCTGCCTGAAGGAGGTCGATGCGTCCGTTAAGGAAAGCCCTGCGGGTGAACTCGCCGGGCTCTGCCAGACGGCACCCTGCATCGCAGAGCGCTTGCAGCATGTGCCTGACAACCACCGGCCCGCCGTGGCAGCTGAACTCCACCATATCCTCCCTGGTATAGGAGTTCGGCGAGCGGAACACCAGAGCGACCACCTCGTCGACGAGTCCTTCGCGCTCGTATACCCTGCCGAAGTGGGCCGTAAAACCCCTCGACTCCCGAAGCTGAAAGTCGGGATGGCCGGATTTTCTGAAAAGCCGCTGCGCGATGTCGAGCACGCCCCTGCCGCTGATGCGGATGACGGCGAGCGCTCCTACTCCTACAGGCGTTGCTATGGCTGCTATGGGCTCTTCCTGGATGACGTCTTGCTGCTGATGATCTGGCATGGTGCGGTTATACTGGATGATGACGAGGGTTACAGCGGACGAACGACGATCTGATCGGCAAGAACGTCGTCAGGCAGCTCGATGGCCGAAACGATGACGCGGGCGACGTCCTGCGGGTTCATGCGTTTGGCCGGCTGAACGACCGATCGGTCGAAAAATTCCGTATCGGTCGATCCGGGGTTGACGCTGCAGACTCGGATGCCGAACTCCCTCAGCTCCTCCATCAGGGCTTCAGAAAAACCGTTCAGGCCGAATTTCGAGGCGCAGTAAGCCGTCCCTCCCTTGAAGCCTCGCTTTCCGGCTATGGATGAGACGTTCACGATGGTGCCGGTGCGGTGCTGCTTCATCTGTGGCACAACCTCGCGGGTACAGAGGAAGGCCGCCGTCAGGTTGACTCCAATCACTTCCGCCCACGCCTCCGGAGTTATGGCTTCGACATCTCCGAAAATTCCGAGCCCGGCATTGTTCACCAGCACCGATATGGCTCCGTCAAGCTCCCTGATGGTCAGGAATGCCGCCGCTATGTCAAAAGGCACACTGAGGTCGGTGCCGATCCAGCGGAACCGCTCATGCCCGATAGGGGTTTCGCGGCGGCTCAGGCCATAGACAACGGCCCCTTTTTCAAGCAGTTCGGATGCGGTATGAAGACCGATGCCGGAACTCGATCCGGTGACGACGGCGATACGGTTCTGAAGGTTCACGGGTATACGGGGTTGATTGCCTGGCCATGTTTAGCAGAAATATAGAGAAGAAATGGTAACTTTGGCACACAACAGACCCTGATGAGGCCATGAAATGCCATACCCGGAAACCGAAACCATGAACGACCCCTCGATTGAATTACTGAAAGCCTCGATACTGAATCCCGATGGGAACGAAGTTGCCGATAACTTCGATCGGGTTGTCAATCTCGTCAGGGTGCTCCGCCATGAGTGCCCCTGGGACAGGAAACAGACAAGGGAGTCACTTGCCCATCTGCTGCTCGAGGAGAGCTACGAGCTGATCCACGCCATCGACGAGGGCAATGAGGTCGAGCTGAAAAAAGAGCTCGGCGACCTCTTTCTGCACATCTGCTTTCAGGTGATTCTGGCCGAGGAGAGCGGCTCGTTCACCTTTTCCGACGTGTTCACCTCGCTCTGCGAGAAGCTTATCGGCCGGCACCCCCACGTGTTCGGTGATATCGTGGCCGACAGCGAAAAGGATGTGCTGAAAAACTGGGAAACCCTCAAGCTCAGGGAGGGACGCACAAGCCTTCTCGACGGCGTGCCGAAGGCCATGTCGGAACTGCTTCGCGCCTACCGGGTACAGAAAAAGGTTGCCGGAGTGGGCTTCGACTGGAAAACCGGCGACGAGGTGCTCGAAAAGCTCACCGAAGAGATCGGCGAGCTGCAGGGTGCCGCTACGAAAGATGAACAGGAGGACGAATTCGGCGACCTGCTCTTCACCATCGTCAACTACAGCCGTTTTCTGGGCGTGAACCCGGAGGATTCGCTCCGCAAGGCTACCGGCAAGTTCATGACGCGCTTCGCCAGGATGGAGCTCGAGGTGCAGGCATCGGGCCGCCCCTGGCAGGAGTACAGCCCGGAAGAACTGGACGTGCTCTGGAACAAGGCAAAGAGCGCTACCTCCCGATAGCCCCCAGAAACTCCCCCGCCGAGCTGTAATACGCTTCGTTGGCCCCGTGGCCGCCGACAAAGGTCACCGGCGAGCAGTGCACCCCCGCTTTACTGAGCCGTCCGGCATCCAGCATGAAGCGATCCTCCACATAAAGTGGATCGCGGCTGCCGCGCGCGAGGTGCACCTGACGCATCCGTTCGAGCCGTTCAAGTTCGGGCGGTATATCGCCGCCGAGCAGCATCACTCCCGTAACGGCGTGCCGACCCAGCACCGCTGTGCGGCAGGCCATACCGGCACCCTGCGAAAAGCCGTGAAGCACCACCCGGCTGCTTATCCTGCCGAAGTCGAGCATGGCACTTATGACCCCGTCTACATAGCCGACATTCTCCGCGATGCGCAGGTCGCGATCCTTCGAGGTCATCCAGCTTGCGCCGGAGACTCCTTTGGGAGTACGGAAGGGGTGAAGCGCCTCGATGGAGCAAAGGCAGTATCCCGAAGAACCGTCAATGGCTTCGAGCCGCGCCATTTCGTCTTCGGCGGTTTCCCCGTAACCGTGAAATCCGGCCAGCAGCGGTGAGGAAGCCCCACCTTCGGGCATCCGGAGAAGATAGCGTCCGTGTACCGGTACCTGAATGGTGTATGAAGCGACAGGGCTCATGGCGAAAGGAAAAAACATTGCCGGCAGGGCGGGAAAAACCCGGCCCGTACCGGCAGAAATGTCTGTACGTTACGACTCAATGAGCTTCAGAATGCCGCGCATGGGAATCGATGCCCAGAGCGGCCGGCTGTTGAGCTCGTAATTCAGCTCGTAGACAGCCTTGTTCATGAGGTATCCGCGAAGCAGGTGCTCGCGCTGCGCCGCATCTTCGGGGACGATTTCGTGGCCTTTTGCGGCATTGAAATAGGCATCCACGAAGTGCTGCCCCACGTAGTAGCTCCAGCGCTCGGCCCACGGCTCGAGACGCTGGGCATCCTCCGGCCTGATGACCGGGTTGTTCTGCAGCAGTACATTGAAGGCCGCGTAATCGAACGAGCGCATCATGCCGGCCACATCTCGGAATACCGAACGCTTGATCTTGCGCTCGGAGATCGGACGGGCAGGCTCTCCCTCGAAGTCGATGATCACGAAATCGTTGCCGGTATAGAGCACCTGACCAAGATGATAGTCGCCGTGTATGCGCACCTTGAGCGTCTCGATCTTCTCGAACCTGATCGGATCGAACTGCTGCAGGATTTTTTTCTCCCCGGCCAGAAGCTGTTCGGCCAGATCCCTGGGCTCGCCGGTCATCGAAGCACTGACCTCACGAAGAAGCATCATGCCGCGCTTGACCTGCTCGCACATGGCCTGGTAGATGGAACGCTGGTAGAGCGAAGTAAAAGGCTCCGGTGCGAACTCCGGCTGATCGGTTATCGATGCCAGGGCGATGTGCATCTCGGCTGTGCGTTCGGCAAGTTTTTCGACCATGCCTAGCCAGGAACCCCCGATAAGCTCCTGCATGACCGGAGGAATCGCCACTGGGTTACCGCTCAATCCAGAGAGAGGCGGCAGTTCCACGCCGCACTGTACTTTCGAGAGTACCTCCTCGTAATAACGCTGAACATAATCGAGCGAGAGCTTCCAGGCATCGCCCTCATTGGGCACGAAACTCTGCAGGATACCGATTGAGTAGCGGCTGGTGCGGTTCTGGGCATAATCAAGCGAACCAAGATAATCGGGAAGCTGTCGGAACGAGGTTTTTTCGGTCAGCGCTCGGCACATCTCGACCTCGGGTGAAACCCCGATTTCAATTCTCCGGTAGAGTTTCAGGCAGAGATCGTCGCGGTAGCGGATGGAGGTGTTGCTCTGTTCGTTGCCGAGCAGCACGGGTTCCGATCCGGAACCGTCGATCCTGCATAGCTGATCGAACGCCTCGCCCTTGACGCCGTTGACGTTGCCGAGCTTGCCCTTCCATTCGGCACAGCCCGTGACAAGATGGAAAAGCTGACCAAGAAAACCCTGTTCATAGGTTGCATCGCACAGATACCCCTCTTCCTCTCCGAGCACGACTTTGGCGATAGCCCTGACGTAGAAGTTGTCGTCACTGCTGCTGACCTCCGCTTCGGAAACAAAGGAGACCGGAAGCTGGTAGCGCTCGTTTTCGCCGCTCGCATAGCTTACTTCGGTGATGAGCAGCTTGGCATGCGCCATGCCCTCCACCGGAATGGTATCGGCTATGGTGACGCGAATAACGGTTCGCGCCTTGCCGCCGAACCAGCGGCTGCCCATGTAGTACTTCGGCAGAATTTCCGTTTCGAGTTTCTCCCGGTTTTTGCCGGCGAAACACCCCTGCCAGCGGGAGACTTTAGCATACGGTTTGTCGAGATAGGGCCTTCCGACCACCTGTTCGCTCTCCCTGACCAGTCTGAGCCAGAAAAAGCCGTAGGAGCCGAGCGCAACCATATAGGGGGTGTTGCGGATCTTCGGAAAGCGGTTCAGGCTGAACACCTCTTCGGGGATGCACCCTTCGAAGCGAGACAGGTCGATCGAGATCGCCTGCGCATTGCGCGACAGGTTGATGACCGTCAGCATGGTTTCGTCCTCGAACGTACGGGTGAAGATCAGCACCTTGGGGTTGTTCACCTGCAGAAATTCGATGCTGCCCCGGCTGAGCGACTTGTAGCGCCGCGCCGTGGTGATGGTATGGCGCATCCACCAGAGCAGGGAGTTCACGTTGCCCTCCTGCACCTCGACGTTCACCGCCTCGTAATGATACTCGGGATCGATGATGACCGGCAAGAGCAGCTGCTGCGGATTGGCGCGCGAAAAGCCCGCGTTGCGGTCGGAGTTCCACTGCATGGGGGTGCGCACGCCGTCGCGGTCGCCGAGATAGTAGTTGTCGCCCATGCCGATCTCGTCGCCGTAGTAGAGCACCGGCGTGCCCGGAAGCGAGAGCAGCATGATGTTCATCAGCTCTATGCGCCGCCGGTCGTTGGCCATGAGCGGGGCAAGCCGTCTGCGGATACCGAGATTGATGCGCGCTCTGGGATCGTTGGCGTAGACGCGACGCATGTAGTCGCGTTCCTCGTCGGTCACCATTTCGAGAGTCAGCTCGTCGTGGTTGCGCAGAAAGGATGCCCACTGGCAGGTTTCGGGGATCTCCGGCGTCTGGTCGAGAATATCGAGAATGGGAAAACGGTCTTCGGTGGCAAGGGCCATGTACATCCGCGGCATGAGAGGAAAATGGAAATTCATATGGCACAGATCACCCTCGCCAAGATAAGCCGCGGAATCTTCAGGCCACTGGTTGGCCTCGGCAAGCAGCATCCTGTTTGGAAACTTCTCGTCCACGTGGGCCCGAAGCTTGCGAAGAAATTCGTAGGTCGGGGGCAGGTTCTCGCAATTGGTGCCTTCAGCCTCGTAGAGGTAGGGCACGGCGTCAAGTCGGAGACCGTCAACTCCCATGCCGAGCCAGAAGTCGAGCACCTCGAAAAGCGCCTTGTGCACTTCCGGGTTCTCGAAGTTCAGGTCCGGCTGATGATGGTAGAAGCGGTGCCAGAAATACTGGCCGGCAACGGGGTCGTAGGTCCAGTTCGAAGCCTCGAAATCCTGAAAGATGATTCTGGTTTCGGCATACTTGTCAGGTGTGTCGTTCCACACGTAGAAATTGCGCTCAGGCGATCCTGCCGGCGCCCTTCTGGCTCGCTGGAACCATGCATGCTGGTCGGAGGTGTGGTTGACTACCAGCTCGGTGATCACCTTGAGGCCTCGCTGATGGGCCTCTTCGAGAAACTGGCGGAAGTCGTCAAGCGTGCCGTAATCGGGGTTGACCTTCATATAGTCGGCAATGTCATAGCCGTCGTCGCGTAACGGAGAGGGGTAGAACGGAAGCAGCCAGATGGCTGTAACCCCGAGACTTTCCAGATAACCAAGCTTCTGGCGCAAACCTTCAAAATCACCGATGCCGTCATTATTGCTGTCGAAAAACGTCTTGACGTGCGCTTCGTAAATAATAGCGTCTTTGTACCAGAGCGATTCAGGTTGATACATGGTAGAAACGTTAAGAGCTGATAAGTAATTATTGAATAAAGAGATTACGACATAAAATTCACCCTGAACACATGCGCGGGCATCACTGCCGGGTTCAGCTCAATGTAGTTCCATTCGCCATGCCACTCGTAGCTTGCGCCGCCAAGAAGGTCTTCCATACGATAACGGCTGCCGGCATCGATTCCGAACCGTTCGAGCGGAAAGTGCAGCCATCCGCCGTGAGTATTTGACTGGTCGAGGTTGACGACGGTCAGAATGATGTTCTGCCCGTCCGATGACTGCTTCACATACCCGATCAGCCAGTCGTGCTCATGACCTGCCGAAGCGTCGATACGCAGAAAGGTGATGTTCGATGTGCTCTGCAGCGCCTGATTCTCCTTTCTGATCCGGTTGAGAAGCGTGATTTCAGCCCTGATGTTTCCCGGCCGGTCGAGATCCCACTGCTTGATTTCGTATTTCTCCGAATCAAGGTACTCCTCCTTGCCCGGGGCGACCGGCAGATGCTCGCATAGCTCGTATGCCGGACCGTACATGCCGTAGTTCGACGAGAGGGTTCCGGCAAGCACAAGACGAATGATGAATTTCGGACGGCCGCCGGTCTGCAGCTCTTCGTGAAGAATATCGGGCGTGTTGGGCCAGAAGTTCGGGCGCATGTAATATTTCAGTGGAGCCGAACTCAGCTCCCTGAGGTACTCCTGCAACTCCCATTTGGTGTTGCGCCAGGTAAAATAGCTGTACGACTGGGTAAATCCCGCCCTGGCAAGCCGACCCATCAAACGCGGACGGGTAAAGGCCTCGGCAAGAAAAACCGTTTCCGGATGCTCCTCCTGTATGGTGGCAATAGCCCACTCCCAGAAAGGGAATGCCTTGGTATGCGGGTTGTCGACTCTGAAAACGGTAACCCCGCTCTCGATCCAGAAAAGAAAAATGCTGCGCAGCTCGAGCCAGAGGTTCTGCCAGTCCGGACTTTCGAAATCGAGGGGCAGAATATCCTCGTACCGTTTCGGTGGATTTTCGGCGAACTGCACTGTTCCGTCCGGGCGCCACCTGAACCACTGCGGGTGTTCTTTTACATAGGGATGGTCAGGCGAGCACTGGAAGGCGATGTCGAGCGCCACGGAGATACCGTGCCGCTCCGCTTCGGCGACAAAAGCACGAAAATCATCAAGCGTACCGAGTTCCGGATGCACCGACTTGTGCCCCCCTTCCTCACTGCCGATGGCCCAGCAGCTGCCAGGCTCATCGGGTCCCGCGACAAGCGCGTTGTTCTTTCCCTTGCGCTTGGTGATGCCGATCGGGTGTATGGGCGGCAGATAAATCACGTCGAACCCCATGCCGGCTACAAGCGGAAGCAGGCGCATGCAGTCTCGGAAGGTGCCGTGCCGGCCAGGTTCGCGGCCCCATGAACGAGGGAAAAGCTCGTACCAGGAACTGAACCCGGCTTTCGGAGTCTCAACCACCAGGGCGAGCGCCTTTTCATAGCGGGTGGCATGCGCCTTGTCGGGATAGCGCAGCATCAGCAGCTCAAGAGCTTCATCGGAAGCTGCGGTAACGGCCGCCGACTGATCCGGAGCGAGCATCTTTACCGCATAGGTCTTCAACTGCAAAGCATCGGGCTCCGGAGACCTGCCCGCTGCCTTCTCCACAAATACCGCCCCAATCCTCAGGTCGAGCAATACGTCCTGGCCCGCTTCAACTTTTTTAGACAGTCCTTTTTTCCAGGTAATGAAATGGTCGATCCATGCCTCGAGTGTATACTCGTACCTGCCCGGCTTGCCGACAGGCAGAAAACCTTCCCAGCGATCGTTCTCTCTGGGCTGCATGGCGTATCGCAGCCACTCTCCGCCACCGGCAGGCCTGCAGCAGATGGCCGCGCTTATGGTATCGGCCCCGTCGGTAAAAATGTCGGCCTCAACCGTCAACAGCTCGCCCTCCATGCATCTGATCGGGTATTTGCCCCCGTCGAGTTCGGGTACGACCTGTTCGATAATAACTCTCTGACGGCCGTCAAAATCATCGAGGATCAGATGAGGGACCGTGTGACGGAATGTGTTGTTCATAGTCGGATTCTCAGGTTGGCAGGCCGGACGGAACCGGACAGTCAGGACAAAAGCGGTTCTCCTGCAGGAAACCCGCAATCGCCCTGTTGTATTTTCTTGAATGGAAAATAGGAAGATTTCCTCAGTATCGATAAAAGTTTGCATGCCACATGCATTTGATATTCTCTGAAAAAAATTATTCCTTAGCTTTGAAAGAAAACGAGGGACTTGGGAAAAGCGGAAAATCCGCTCTCCCTGCAAGTCACAGCATCTTCTAACCACAAGTATTACAAAGCATTATGTTTGAACCGCAAAAAGAACGACTGCAGGCCATAGAGGAGCGCCTGGAACAGTTACGGGGGTATCTTTGACGTCGACGAGCGCAAAGAAAAAATCGATGATCTTGAAAAAATAACCGCCGACCCTGCATTCTGGAACGATCAGCAGCAGGCCAACAAAATCCTCAAGGAGTTGAACGAGCATAAATCCTGGACGGAAACGTACGATAAACTTGCAGCCGGAGCGAAAACCTGTCGTGAGGAACTTGACATCGCCTCAGAACTCGAGGACGAGTCCTTCAACGAAGAACTTTCAGGCATCTTAGCAGCACTCGAGGGCGACATATCCTCGCTTGAGTTCAAAAACATGCTCTCCGGCAAAGACGACCCCGGCAACGCAATCATCACCATTCATGCCGGAGCGGGCGGCACCGAAGCACAGGACTGGGCCGAAATGCTTTACCGCATGTACATGCGGTGGGCAGAACGCAAAGGATTCAAGGTCTTTACCGACGACTACCAGGAAGGCGACGGTGCCGGCATCAAGACCGCCACGCTGGAAATTCAGGGCCCGTTCGCCTATGGCTACCTGAAAGCCGAAAACGGCGTGCACCGTCTGGTTCGGGTCTCGCCGTTCGACTCGAACGCCCGCCGCCACACCTCATTCGCCAGCGTCTACACCTATCCGGAAGCACCTCCGGACGTTGAAATCGACGTGCGCAAGGAGGATCTCGAACTCTCCACCTTCCGCAGCGGCGGCAAAGGAGGTCAGAACGTCAACAAGGTGGAAACCGCAGTACGCATCAAGCACATCCCCTCGGGCATTGTGGTCGGCTGCCAGCAGGAACGCTCGCAGTTCCAGAACCGGGAACGGGCCATGAAAATGCTGATGGCCCAGCTCTACCAGCGGCAGCGGGAAGAGGAAGATGCCAGGAAAAGAGAGATTGAAGGGAAAAAGAAAAAAATTGAATGGGGCAGCCAGATCCGCAGCTACGTGCTCGACGACCGACGCATCAAGGACCACCGCACCAACTATGAGCGGTTCGATATTGAAACCGTGCTCGACGGTGACCTTGACGCATTCATGGAAAAATACCTTTCCGAATTCAGTGACTGAACACTCCCGAAATGATTCTAAAATTAAGAAGGAGCCCATGCGAATCGGCCTGATAACCGACATGCACTTCAAGGTTAACGACAAATCCGGGGCTGCTTTCACGGCAACCCCGAGCCTTCGCGCATGTATTGAAGATTTCCGCAACAGCTCCGTCAACTTTGTCCTGCAGCTCGGAGACATGATAAACGGCACCCCGGAACAGGCGAAGGAGGAACTGCGACAGGCGCTCCCGATGCTGAATGAGTATGAAGGCACCATCCATCACGTCATAGGCAACCACTGCCTGGCTGTTCCGCAGAAAGCTCTGCTGCTTTCCCTCGGTATGGAACGTGCCTATTACTCCTTCAGAGCTGAACGGTTCCGCTTCATCGTGCTCGACGGCATGGATGTATCAGTTCTGAACAAACCGGAAACCGATGCCGACCTCAGGCTGCGGCAGTCATACCTTGCTCGACCGGAGCTGCACGACTATTGCGGCGCTGTGGGAGAGCGCCAGATCGAATGGCTCCAGAGAGAACTGCAGGAAGCAACGACAGAAAATGAATCGGTCATCGTGGTTTGCCATTTTCCGCTCCATCCCGCCACTACCGACACGAAACACGGTCTGCTCTGGAACCACCAGGAGGTCAGAAAGCTGCTCGGATCATATCCGGCAGTCAAGGCATGCATCGGAGGCCATTACCACTACGGAGGATATTCGGAAGAAAACGGGATTCACTATCTTGTTCTGCCTGCCTTTGTCAACCGCTCGGAACATCCGGAGTCGGCATGGGCCGTTGCCGATCTTTGCGAAAACCGGCTTCGGCTTATCAGTAGCACCGGCGGCCGCTTCCTTTACGATCTCGAACTCAACCGGAACACGGAACCATGAGCATGCATCTCCTCAGAATGCTGCTTCTGCTCTATACTGCAGCAGTAACCTTCACGGGCGCAATCGCAGCGGCTTCAACGAACCCGCTCCAGGTAGAGTTGCCGGAAACCGTTAAAAAACAGGGGGAGTTCTTCACCGTCAGGGTGAGCGGGACATCCTCAAAACCCGCGCTCTGGTTCATGGAGCGAAGCTACTCGATGTTCCGGCAGCCTGACAGCTCATGGAGAGCGATGGTGCCGGTAGAGAACCTCACAAAACCGGGAAGCTACGCGCTTCGGATAAAAACGGAGAACAGCGAGCAAAAAGTCCCCGTACAGGTGAAAGCAAACAACCGGAAAATCCAGTATATCAAGCTCGACCCGTCGAAACAGGGGCTCAAGGCAACCGAAACGGAAAAATTGCGGGTCAAGACCGCCCTGCAGACCGAAAGCCCTGAAAAGCTATACACCGGCGCTTTCCTGCGGCCATCTCCCGGAAGAACCAGCAGCCTGTTCGGCCTGAAACGATCCTACAACGGAGCTCCGGTTGAGAGCTATCATAAAGGCATCGACATATCCGCTCCTCTGGGTACGCCGGTAAAAAGCACTGCGAAAGGCAGAATCGTGCTGTGTGGAACGGTCAACGAGGGGTTCCGGGTGCACGGCAACACTGTCGTCATCGATCACGGTCAGGGACTCACCACCATCTACATGCACCTGCACGCCATCACCGTCAAAGAATGGCAAAACGTTGAAAAGGGGGAGGTGATCGGAACGGTCGGCCATACCGGCATTTCAACCGCCCCGCACCTGCACTGGGGGACCTACCTCTACGGCACCAGCGTCGATCCGCAGCTCTTCGAGGGAAAGACGTATTGAACCGGGCAGTGCCATCAGTCAGGAAAAAAGCTCACGGTCGTAAATCTTCCTCTCGTCACGATAGTACTCATCCCACCAGGGAAGCTCGCCATCCTTTCGCGGAGGCTTTCTCAGCGACAAACTTTTCCGTGCATTCAGGGCCACTTCCTGAACAACCCTGAAGTGATAGTGATCGAACATTCTCAAGGCCTCAATTGCATACGAAACCGCAACCCTGCGGTCCCGGACAAGCAGAAGATTCTCTCCGTTTCCGGTATCGGCCGGATCGGAAAAATTGTACGAGCCGAGATAAACCCTTGCCGAGGGCTTGTTGAAATCGATAACAATGAATTTATGATGCATGCAATTACCAACACCACCCGATCTTCCTGTCGGCTCTGATTTGAATGGCTCCGGCAAGTTCCCGGTCAATGCGGCCGGCCGCACAGGCGATACATTCCCGTTCGGCCTCTGAAGGTCGATACCCGAGAGCTTGCCGCTGACTTTTCTGTCGGAAATACCGTAGACAAACCGCTTGTTGCGGCTCGTAACACTGAAAACAGCATCCTGGATGAGGCCGGGCGTCTGATAGAGAAAGGCCAGAGAATAAAACAGCGTCGATTTCGTCGTGGCAATATCATCAGCAACTGTTTTGAGCACCCTGTTCTCCCCCGAATGCGGTGAAAAGGTTACTTTTGCATCGATCTCCCCAAGTTGAAGATCATGCCATGTTGCCGAAAGCGTCCTGCCGAATCCTTTGACCGAGTTATGGTTCCAGTAATCTTCGAAAGCGGCAAGAAACGGGGCGACCGCGTTAGGTCCTCGCAGAATCAGAGCATTGTTCGACTGCACGAAAAAACCTCGCCATGTAAAATTTGTCGAACCGCACACCACAGCCTGAACCGCCGGGCCGTCAACGATAATGGTTTTGTTATGCTGCAGTCCGCTCATATGATGACGTTTCACGTGATCCGTCCCGGCGGACAAAGCAAGGATGCCCGCCGCCTGCGATTCGGCCGACTCCGGTTTTCCGTGATGAGCGCTGTCGTCGATAATGATTTTCAGCCGTGAGCCCAAACGCTTCAGAATCGATAGGATCCCTGGATCACAAAGATCGTATGCCACAACCCTCACCTCAGCCCGGTTATCGGCAAGTGCATCCTCAAGAAGCTCCATGATTGACTCCCTGGCTTCGAAACCCATCCATGCGAGAGCCTCCGTCGCCTTCGCATGTGAAGGCACAAAAATCAATCCATCGTCTGCCTTCGCCGGAACAAGTTTCGAAAGGGAATCCGGATCAGGGGCAAAGCGCTCAACAAAAGCCTGTGACGATACAAAGCCGCGGGTATAGGCAACGTTGAGAAGCCCCGGATAGGTTTCCCTCCGCAGTTCGATGGCAGCCTGTTGCGACTCGCCATAACTCAGCTCATCGTAGGAATTCATGAAAACAGGAATAACCCGGTAAACAAATTCTCCTGGCAGATCGGCATTGCGAGGGAAGTGAATCCACCTGAATTTCTGGATCGGAGAGCGCATGGTGGAATACCTGTCGGGATCGACTTCGCCTGATTTAGCGGGAAAAGCAAGACGGTTTTTCAGTGAAAAATACCGGTACCCGCCAGGCTCCCGGTACTCGATTGCAAAACCCACGAAATCTTTCGGAGGCGTACCTTTTTTCCAGCTCATCGCAAGAAGGGCCATCCCGTCACCGCGATATACTTTAAGCGAAAAAAGCGCAACGGCATTCCGGCCTGTCACCTGAAACTCTTCAGCCATATCTTTCTCCCTGTTTTAAACCTGTGCTGCAAACCCGGAAAGGCCCGGCAATTATCAGAAAAACCCATCCTCTCTGGCGTTTAAAAAAAATACAATTATTTGCGATTGTCAACACTGGCATCAACAATCACAAAACATATCTGCCCGGCCGTCGCTCCCTGTCGCTGCAGTTAATCGCCCCTTCGGAAAAGGCTTTCGTTTGTGACGGCAATCCCGGAGGCGCCTTTGCTGAAACCCTGAATTCTCCCGCATAGCGCAAGCCGCCGGTGCGGCACTGTTCGAAGAATACACCCTTTTCGGTAACCTGATATTGCCGGAAGTCAAAAAATCAACTTACATTATAAATACAATAGCAGATATCAATTGCAATGTCGTATCTCACCGGCAGGTCGCAGCCGGTTATGAGCACAGCAAATGCCTTGCAATCTCCAGGAGAACCTGCCGCCAGGCAGTGTTGGCCGTATACATCCTGAAACATGAGGTTCTGCTCATGACTCCACGTGACTTGCCCTGAACTCGCTTTCAAAAACATCATCAGGAGGAAACCGCTATGGCATTGAATCTTTTGGATCTCGTCACAAAAGAGTTGTCCGGTGAAAACATCGGAAAAATCTCAGCCTTTTTAGGCGAAAGCAGTTCCGGCGTCACCAGCAGCATCGGCCCCGCTGCAGCATCGGTAATGGCCGGTCTCATGAGCAAGACATCGGCTCATGATGGTGCGCAGGACATTTTCAGCCGTATCAACAGCGGCGGATACACCGATGATTTCCTGAAACGTTTCAGTGGCATGCTTGCCGGGAAAAGCGGAACCGACGAGCTGATCAAGGCTGGAAGTGATCTCCTGTCGTTTCTGTTCGGCAGCAAACTCGGCAATCTGGAAGCGGTTGTTTCATCGGCAACCGGTCTGGCAAAAGGATCTTCGTCGTCCCTGCTCGCCATGCTTGCACCGCTCATCATGGGAATACTCGGCAAGCAGGCTGCAGACGAAAATCTCGATTCCGCAGGCGTGGTGAACCTGCTGGATTCCCAGAAAGGTTTTGTTCAGAGCGCCGCGCCTGCAGCTCTGTCCAATGTTCTCGGACTGGCAAGCCTCTCGCAGCTTGGCGGTTTGCCACCATCGGCGCCGACCGGCATTCCCGGAAACATCCCTGCGTTCTTCAAAGGACTCTGGCCGTTCCTGCTCGCCGTAGCCTTACTCCTGTTGCTCCTGAAAACCTGCGGCCTGCAGCCGGTAAAAGAGACGCCACCTCCGGCGCCAGGCGTTGCCGTCGATACGCTGCAGGCAGAAGCCGATACAGTTGAAGCCGCCCCGGATACCACAGCCGTCGCTGCAGATTCCCTTGGCTCGTTCGGGGAATACGGCCTGCCTAACGGCGTTAAGCTCAACATCCCGGAATTCGGTATCGAACGAAAACTGATCGCATTTATCGAGGACGCGACAAAACCGGCCGACAAGGAGACCTGGTTCTCGTTCGACCGGATCGTGTTCGATACCGGCAAAGCAACGCTGAAGCCGGAATCGCAGGAGCAGCTCGACAACATCAGCGAAATCCTCAAGGCTTATCCCGCTGTAGAGCTGAAATTCGGCGGCTATACGGACAATACAGGCGACCCGCAGGCCAACCTGAAGCTTTCGCAGGCGAGAGCTGAAACCGTCATGGCAGAAATTGTGAAACTCGGCACCGACAAGGCCAGGCTCGCAGCAGAGGGCTATGGGGAGCAGCATCCTGTCGCCGATAACGCAACCGAGGAAGGTCGGCAGCGTAACCGGAGGGTCGATTGCCGGGTCTCGAAAAAATGAACTGATCGAGCAATATTGCTGTTCTTCTTATCATGGCCCCCCGGATTCGCCGGGGGGCTCAATCGAACAATGAAGAATATGCGTCGATACTCGAACGATATTTCCATTGTTTTCGGAGGCGCTGCCGGTCAGGGGATTCAGACCATAGCCTCGGCTCTGGTGAGTGTGCTCAAACGGACCGGGTGCCATGTTTTCGCCTGCACGGAGTTCATGTCCCGCGTCAGGGGGGGAAGCAATTCGACCCAGGTGCGCATCACCGGCAGGAAAAGGCATGCCTATGTGCACCGGATCGATTTTCTTTTCGCCCTCAATGCCGATGCGCTTGAACATCTGAAAACACGAATCGCGCCGACGACCATCGTCTTTGCCGATAAAAGTCAGGTGCCGAGCACCGACGAAGGCCTCCTCGTGGACGCGCCCATCACCTCATTCGCCAGACAGGCCGGAAACCCCATCTATTCCAATACTGCGGCTGTAGCCGTTGCGCTCGGTCTTCTGGGCATCCCCCAGGAAGGACTCGACAACTATCTCCGCGAAATTTTTGCCGGCAAGGGGGACGCTGTCGTTGCCGACAATATCGAGGCTGCCCGGCTCGGTTACGCTTTCGGTCGCCAGACCGCTCTGCGAGAAGAGATCGAGGTCGAAATCGCCGTTGAACCGGAAAAAAACCGGCCAAAGGAGTTGCTTCTCGACGGCACCGCCGCCGTGGGAATCGGCGCCGTTGCCGCCGGATGCACTTTCATCTCCTCCTACCCCATGTCGCCCGGTACAGGCGTGCTGACCTTTCTGGCCCAGAGGTCCCATGAGTTTAACATTGTGGTGGACCAGGCCGAAGACGAAATATCCGCCGTCAACACGGCACTTGGAGCCTCATACGCCGGAGCGCGAGCGATCGTGACCACCTCCGGAGGCGGCTTCGCACTCATGGAGGAAGGTATAAGCCTTGCCGGCATGACCGAGGTCCCGCTCGTCGTACACCTCGGCCAGCGACCGGGTCCGGCTACCGGCATGCCCACCCGCACGGAGCAGGCCGATCTCAATCTGGTGCTCCATGCCGGACACGGCGAATTCCCCCGGGTGATCCTGGCTCCCGGCACCTTTGCAGAAGCGATCCTGCTGACGCAGCGGGCCTTTCAGCTCGCCGATCGCTACCAGTTGACTGCTTTCGTGCTTACCGACCAGTTTTTCCTCGATTCGACAGGATCGATGGCGGCTGCCGTCGTGAAAAGAGAACCGATCGAGCGCCATATTGTCGAAACGGACGAAGAGTACATGCGTTACCGCTTTACCCCTGACGGACTTTCTCCGAGAGGCGTGCCCGGTTACGGAAAGGGAATCGTAAAGTGCGATTCCCATGAACACGACGAAACGGGACATCTCACCGAAAACTTCGAAACCCGCCGCCGCATGGTTGAAAAAAGGCTCCGGCGCATCAAAGCCCTTGCTGCGGAATCCCTGATGCCGGAACTGGTCGGCGGATCGGCGGATGCTCCGAACATCGTTGTAGCCTGGGGATCGAACCGGGGCGTGCTGGAGGAATCGCTCGACACGCTGCAGCGCGCCGATCTGGCCGGGCTGCACTTTTCCCAGCTCTATCCCTTCAATCCCTCTGTCGCTACCCTTCTGAAAGGCAAAATCGTCACCGTGCTCGAAAACAACGCATCAGGACAGTTCGCCGATCTTCTGCATCGGGAGCTCGCCGTAAGCACGGCCAACAGAATTCTTAAATGGACCGGCGAACCGTTTTCGGTTGAAGAGGTCGTTGAAGCACTCAGGGAGATTTGAGATGAAAACCCCGTCGCCAGAAAAGCCGAACCCGTTCGACATGCCCCATAAAGAGATGGGCTGGTGCCCCGGATGCGGCAACTACAAACTGCTCGATTCGCTCAAGGGAGCGCTCTTCGAGCTTGGCATAGACCGCCGCAATCTGGTCGTCGTCTCGGGCATCGGACAGGGAGCCAAAACGCCGCAGTACCTCAATGCGAACATGTTCAACGGCCTGCACGGCCGCTCACTTCCGGCGGCTCTTGGCATAAAGCTCTCGAACAGGAATCTGACGGTCATCGCCGAATCCGGGGACGGGTGCATGTATGGAGAAGGGGGCAACCACTTTCTGCACGCCATACGCCGTAACTGCGACATGACACTGATCGTGCACGACAACATGGTTTACGGACTCACCAAGGGACAGGCATCACCCACCTCCCTGCCGGGCATGAAAACGCCCGTGCAGATAGACGGCGTCATGCTCGAGCCCTTCAATCCCCTGGCGGTCTCGCTCGCCCTGAACGCGCCCTTCATCGCAAGGGCCAGTGCCGGAGACGAAGAGGAGACAAAAGAGATCATCAAGCAGGCAATATCCTTCAGGGGATTTGCCGTGGTGGATGTATTCCAGCCATGCGTGGTGTTCAACAGGCTCAACACCTACCAGTGGTTCCGGGAAAACACCTACTACCTTCCAGGCGATTACGACCCTGCCGACCGCATGCAGGCCTTCGCGAAAGCCGTCGAAACCGAAAAACTGCCTCTCGGCGTCATTTTCCGCGAGGAAACACGTCCGGTATATGAAGACCTGCTCGGCATCGGCAACACCCCTCTCCGGTCGCAGGAGTTCCGGGAGAAAGCTTTCGAAAAAATGATCGCCGAATACTGCTGAGAAGCCCGTGCGCTCGGCGGAGAATCTTATCTTTGGCCATAGACCACGGCTGCAGCGCATTTCCGTCCGAAGGCTGTTACAACAAACAAACCTGAGAGATTCGACATGAAAACAATTGTTGCCATAACGGCACTGGCGTGCATCAGCATCCTGCCGACGCCAGGAGCCGGTGCGGCATCGCAGGACAAACGCACAGAACAGGTTCGGTTTTACGGAAACACCGCATCAACGCTCATCAGGGGAAAGCTGAAGGGCTATCAGTACATCGACTACCGGCTGGAGGCGAAAGCCGGCCAGACGCTTGCCGTAACCATAACGACAACCAATCCGCAGAACTGCTTCAACGTCAACCCGCCGGAGAGCGAGCTGTCGATGTTCGTCGGAAGTACTTCCGGAAACAGTTTCAGGGGCATGCTTCCCGACGACGGCAGCTACACCGTCCGCGTCTACCTGATGCGCGCAGCGGCGCGACGCAACGAATCGGACAGCTTTACGCTGAAGATCGGGGTGACAGGCAAACCCCTTGCGGCCCTTTCCGCAAAGGAGGATGCGCTCATTTCCGGCACACCCTTCCACGCCTCGGCAACAATCGTCGCACGCCATCCCTTCGACCCTAAGGCTGTTTCCTGCGAGGCTTTCGTCATCCCTAGGGGAACCGACGGAACCGCCACAGTAGAGGCCCGTTTCGCGGGCGGCATGAAACGGAAGATCCTGTTCGTGAAGGGCATACCTGCAGCCTCCGATGCTCCCGATCCGGTAACCTTCACGAAGAAGGGCGATCTCAACACCGTCAGCCTTGGAAGCGACGAG
This sequence comes from Chlorobium sp., assembly GCF_021740465.1. Lineage (GTDB taxonomy): Bacteria > Bacteroidota > Chlorobiia > Chlorobiales > Chlorobiaceae > Chlorobium. The sequence continues at coordinate 30,603 of NZ_JAIOZR010000016.1, forward strand.
CGGTATGAGATCCCCGATGTTCTCGTCTTCGGAGACTGAGCGGAATACCGGACAGGAAATGACCGGAAAACAACGCCGCTTTCCGGGTGCTCAGGCCAATGTCAGTAACCGGAAACAGGCGACTTCAGCGACCTGATATAGAGAACAAGCGACCGCATCTCCATCGAATCCAGAGGTAAAGCCTTTCCCGTCAACTGCCCTGTAATACAGACGTTGATGGTTTCGGCGAGCTTCGGATTCTTCCAGGCATGCTCAAGACCCTTTCCCGAAGGGTGACAGCTGTTACAGCTCATTGAATTGGTCGAACCGCCCAAAGCGGGGTCGTTGAAGAGTTTTTTGCCGTGGGCAAACGAAGGCACATCCGCAGCTATTGCACTGCCGAAGAAAGCCATCGAGGCAGTGACGAGCATCACCGCACTCACTCTTCGCAGTATCAGTTTCATAATGTAAATGCTTTATGTCCTCAATCAGGGATGACGTGTCTCCCTTTTTAATAGCCTCCCGTCTGTTTCTCCAGACCGGGACAGCCTTCTCCTGGTTTCAGGCGCTTGAACAAAAGCGGAAACCCTTCAGAAAAACCGTTCTTTGCTGCAGCATCCACAACCGGTAACGTTCCTTCGATTCCCCGCACCTTCAAATGACACTATATTTTGAAGCCCTCTCAAATGATCTTGTTTTAACACGAGACTCACCGTTCTTTTCAAAAAAGATAGTTACCTTTTAACTGTTGCATGGTGGTCGCCACAACGCTCTCCCGCAGTTTCTGTTTTTTGGGGTTGCTCCTGAAAAAACGATGAAAACGGCAGGATTTGCATTGACCCGTGAATTTAGCCTGTTCCCTTATACTTCAGCATAGAAAAAAATCTTCACTATTTCAGGTGCGCCTCGGATTCCAGACAGGCATGGGGTAAGGGCACAGAATAATGACCGGTAATTTCATTTCAACACACCCCGATTCAAATAAGTACCGATTAGACATGAGCCTTTACTTCAATACCTCATTCCTTCTGCATTCGATCGATGCCTGGGAGCAGGATCGCAAAGAGCGCTTCAACCTTGCAGCCCTGACGGAATCCTTTCATGAATCCGTTCCCGTACTCGACTTTATTGACTGGGAAATCACGGCAGTCGAACGCGGCTATACCGAAACCCTACTCCCGCTCAACCCCAGCTCCTCCAATCAGTATATCACCCATCAGGCTGCACTGATGCTGCTTGCCGCTGATTACACCGGGGGCATCGCCCTTGCCTCCCTGTTCCATATGATCCCGATTATAGGTTTTGTGCCATCGGTCGACGATAATGCCGCCTATATGTGGGGCGCAAAAGCCACCATTCACTGGTTTGCTCCCAGTTGCCACAATCTGACCTGCAAAGCATCGATAGACAGAAGCAAGTGGGAAATGCTGGCAAGAAGATATGCGGAAAGTAAAAGAGTCATAACCACGGTTCCGATCATGATGTACAACGGAGACAAGCTCGTTGCCCAGGCTGATTTCACCTACTGGGCCCAGGACATCAACGGAATGAAAAGAAACGCCTTCGATGTCGAAAAAATCAATGTGCTCTACGAACACAAAACGAAAACAACCGCGAAGCTCATTGTCGGGCTGCGAGCCATGGAACAGGAAAAACCTGTCGAGGAACGGCGCTTTGACGATCCTTACGCATTCATGCTTGCAGGCAAACAGGGAATTACCCTTGCAAGACGATTCAGTATGGACACTCCTTATCTGCAAAACATGGTGACCGCCAGAACGATCCATCTCGATGAAGCCGTCATAAGATTTTCGCAGGAAAAACCGGCATGCAATGTTGTCAATATCGGCGCCGGCTACGACAGCAGGTTCTGGCGACTGAATATAGAAAACGCGATCATTTATGAACTCGACCTGCCGATAATGCTGAACGAAAGAAAAAGGATTTTCGATTACAGCAAAAAAAATAAAATACGCAACATCGAAATCGACCTTACTCTCCGGCCTATAGACGAAGCTCTGCGACAAACCGAGGATTTCGATCCGGAACTGCCGACCTTTTTTATCTGGGAGGGAGGATCGATGTATTTTCGATCTGCTGAGATCGACGTCATCCTGACCTCCATAACAAAATTGATGACAAATGATTCCCGTTTCTGGTTCGACTATGTTTCGGAAGATCTTGTCGCGGATACCACCGGAGTGAAGGCTGCTGAAGACTTTATGAGAAACATGCGCAAAATGGGAGAACCGTTCATCAATGGTTACAACGATGTTTGCACGCTTGCAGAAAAATATCACCTTGCCATAGAACAGAATATCGATTCCGGAGCCGTGCTCGCTATTCAGGAGGATATTTACAGCCATTACAGCTTTTGTATTCTGAAGGGAGAATAACACTCATGACCTCCAGACATACCCCAAAACCCTCTCTCCTGAAAAAAGGAGTGGAGTTTCTGCGCAAGGATTACGACCGCAACGAGTTCACGATAGATATGGCTCGATTTGTCGGCTTCTGGGCGCACCCGCTCTACTATGTGATATGGACGGTCATTCTGCCGCAACCTTTTGAATCTCCCGCCTTGCGCTTCGCCTCCGCGATCGCCTTTATTCCGCTGTTTTTCGCCAAGCGCTACCCCGTGCGCCTGAAACCCTGGGTAAACCTCTACTGGTATCTGTGGTTGACCCTCACACTGCCGGTAGTCTTTACCTATCTGACGCTGATGAACAACTTTTCGGGCATGTGGCTGATATGCGAAACCATGATGCTGCTTGTTTTTATCATCTTTATCCCGAATTATTTTCTTCTTACGTTTCTGCTTGCAAGCGGTATCTCGATCGCTTACGCCGGCTTCTTTTTCTCCACAGGAACCCACCTGATAGTCACCACTGAAATCATTGAATACCTGCTTCCCCTTCCCATGGCAATACTGCTGGGGTTGCTGTCCGGCTTCACCATAAAAAAAGGGGAAATGGCCCAGGAGAGAAACCGGGTTTTGCAATCCCTTGCCGGCAGCATCGCACATGAGATGCGCAACCCTCTCGGACAGATACGTCATTGTCTGAACAGCATCCAGAACCAGCTCCCGCATTTTCACCCGGAACGACGCGCCGAACCGCTGAAAAAGGAGGAACTCGACACCCTCTACGACAAAGTGGCGCACGGCCAGATGGCGGTGAAACGCGGGATCCAGGTGGTGGACATGGTTCTCGGTGAAATCCGTGAAAAACCTATCGATCCGGAAAGTTTCACCTATCTTTCCGCAGAAAGGGTAATCCGCAAGGCGCTCGACGAGTATGGCTATGAATCGGAACACGAACGGGAACGCGTTCATCTGGATGCAGGCGAAACCTTTATCTTCCGCATCAATGAAACGCTCTTTGTTTTCGTCCTTTTCAACCTGCTGAAGAATGCGCTCTTCTATCTCAAAAGCCACCCTCAAAGCGAAATCACGGTTCGCCTTGCAAAGGGAGTACCGCACAACTGTCTCTTTTTTCGGGATACCGGACCGGGAATTTCCAAAGATGATCTTCCGCACATTTTCGAAAGTTTTCACACCAGGGGCAAAAGCAACGGTACCGGGCTCGGTCTGGCATACTGCAAGAGAGTAATGAAGGCTTTCGGCGGAAACATACGCTGTGATTCCGTACAGGGAAAATACACGGAGTTCACCCTTCTTTTTCCATCTGTGGAGAGTGGCACGCTGGATGAGTACAATGCCCGCACGATCGCCGATGCATTGCCCGATTTTAAGGGAAAACGGCTTTTGCTTGTCGACGACGAATCCATCTATCGCATGACGGTGAAGAAATACCTTCTCCCCCTGCATATCGACATCCACGAAGCTGCAAATGGCAGGGAGGCGCTGGTCCTCGCTGCCGGAAACTACTATGATCTCATCATCATGGATCTGAACATGCCTTTGATGAATGGCTACGAAGCGGTCGAAAGGATGCGCCGTGGTGAAGCGGGCGAGGATGCGCGCGCAACTCCTGTGATTGCACACAGCGCCGAGCCCGCCTATATCGCTCAGGCAATGTCAGAAAAAGCCGGAATGCAGGCCCTGATATCCAAGCCGTGCAGTCAGGCCGAGTTGATCAACGCACTGCGGGCGACACTGTATAGCGTGCCGTACGGAAAGTCCGTAAGCGGCAAGCTCGAAGGAAAGAGAGTTCTGCTTGTCGATGATTCCGCCCTGAACCGAAAGCTGCTTGCCCTGAGCCTGAAGGATGCCGGATTGCAGGTAACGGTATCAGGCAATGGAGAGGAGAGCTGGACTATCCTGCAGAAACAACCGTTCGATCTGCTGATAACCGATATCCGGATGCAGGGTATGGATGGACTCGAACTGACAAGGAGAATCCGTGCAACTACCGAGTCGGGCTTGCGCAGACTGCCTGTCGTCGGTCTCAGCGGTGCGGCGGAAGAGGAAGCTGCTGCAAGAGCGGCGGGAATGGATGAATTCCGCCTCAAAACAGACAACCCGAATCTGCTGCTCGCCTCGATCGGCAAGCTCCTTGCGTCCGGCTCAACAGCACACCCTGACACCGCTGCAGAAACTCCTGCAGCTTCCGCAGCGATTACCGCCTCATATGGATTTACACCGGCCGAGACGGAAAATCTCATAAAAATGTTCCTTGACGAATTCAGCGATACCCCTGAATGCATGCGACTGGCTCTGGCAAATAATGATATCGACAGCCTGCGTCAACAGGCCCACAAGCTGAAAGGCAGCTCGGCAATGCTGGGCATCGAACCCCTGCGGCAGGCGTCGGAAAAGCTGGAAAGGAGCTGCCGCTCCGGCAGGAGTGAAGATCTTGATACACAGGTGGAAAAGATCGGTGCTGCTCTGGATGAATTTGCCGGAAAGAGTCGCTGAAACACGCATACCGGCAGAAAGCGATACCTTCCATATACCTCCTCTGCTACCGAAAACATTCAACCCGCCACACGCCGAGAGCCTTGTCGGCATAGGCTCCGTCTTCCTCGCAGCACCCTTCGAGCAGCAGTTTTTCCGGTTCAGGAAGAGAAAACGGCGGCTGGAGGAAATTAAGCGGCCTCCAGTTCCCGATCTCGATATCCGTATTGCTCCTCTCACTCCCAACGAAAGTAGTCATAAAGACATACCGGATGCAGCTTCTTGCAATATTGTGGAACACATCCATAATGGCGGCATAGGGCAGATGCACCAGGCAGTCGCGACAGAGCAGCGCATCACCGAAGGGAAGCGGATCGCACGTGAGATCGAGCACCCGGAATTCAGCATGCGGGTGCGATTCACGAAACAGGCGGCTGTTGCGCTCGATCACACCGGGCACAATGTCGCCGCCGATATAGCGCCTGAAAGGATACTCGATACTGCTGAGCCAGGAAAAGTCACCGCACGGCATATCGAGCAGGATTGCAACGCCAAGCTCCTGAAACAGCAAGGGCAACTGCCGGCGCAGCTCCGCTGTGGCATCGAGCTGCGAGCCTACCCCGGAAAGGGATTCGTCACTTGCCCAGAGATTGTTGCGGTAAATGTAGTCGAACACCTCCTGAGCACCAAGTCCGCACAAGGTGTCGCGGACTTGGTGCTCAGCAATTGTAGGTGGCCGCATGGGGATACCGTATTGTAAAAAACACCAAGGCAAGAAAAACATCCGGCTCTCGACAAACGTTCTTCATGTTCTTACAGCACCCGGTCGAGCACCTCGACGATGCGAGTGGCGGCAGCGCCGTCCCATTTTTCCGGAATCTTGTTGCGCTTTGAACTGTGTGCGTGCTCTCCTGAATGTAGAATGTCGTCAATGCGGCTCATGATGTCCTCCTCGTCGACCCCGACAAGCACGTTGGTGCCGATTTCGATGGTGGCGGGACGTGCGGTGTTGTCCATCATGGTTAGACAGGGCACATTCATGACTGTCGACTCCGCCTGCAGCTCTTCGGAATCGGTGATAAGCAGTACCGAGTCCCTCAAAAGCGCCAGCAGTCCGGCATGGCCGGGATGCGCAATCATCACGAGACCCTCCACCCCGCTGAACGCCTTGTCCAGCTTGTGCTGTTTCATGATATCCTCAAGCCCGGCGGCAAGGGGCACAAGAACGGTGGTCAGGCCCGACATTTTCTTCAGCAGCCGGAGGGTCATTTCAAGAGGCTCTCTGGCGGCAATTGCTCCTGCCGGGTTCAGCAGCACGAGTGCATACTTTTTCGGCTGGAGACCCAGTTCGGCCGCAAGGGTTACCCGCTCGGCCTGCTCCATCAGGGCGACAAGCGTATCGATGGAAAGATTTCCGGAAAAGAAAACCTTTTCATCGGCAACTCCTTCGTTAATCAGATTGTACTCGCCGCTGTGCTCGCTTATGAAGTGAAGATCCGCTATGGAGTCGATAAGAATACGGTTGATTTCGTCTGCGTCGCTACGGTCGTGAGAGCGCAGTCCCGCATCGGCCACTGCGACCGGTATACCGGACTTCGTTGCGGCAAGTGCTGCCCCGAGAGCGGCGTTGTCGCTTCCGCACACCATCACGAGAGCCGGAAGCTCCCGGGCGAGAACGGTTTCCATGCCGGTTATCACCAGGGCAAGCTGCTGAACCGGGGAATCGTCACCAAGGGTAAGCGTGTGGCACGCTTCGCCTATACCGAAACAGCTCGACAGCTCCCTGCTGAGGGGTTCTGCACTTTTTGGTGAAGCGAAAACCGCAACAGGCCTGAATGTCCCGTTTTTTTTCAATGCATTATATAGGGGTGCGAGTAAAAGAGCGCCTGGCTTGCCGCCGGCGGCCAATAGTAATTTTTTCACAGTAAAAACAAAGCTTTGTTACATTAGGATAAAGATCTTTCATGAACACCTTCCGACAGCTGCAGGAGACCCGCATTGCATTGCCGGACTCCCGCTTTCGAGTATGGTACAGGTACCAGGAAAAACAAATGATTCAATGAGAAAAGTTTCTTCACTACCGTTATTCACCGCTTTTCTGCTGCTTTTTATGGCTGCATCCGTCCCGGTACCGGTTCATAATACACTGCAGGCGGAACAAAAGAAAATTATTCTCCTGAACGCCGACACCATTGAAGGCGGTGAAACCTCCGGCGGCGCTACGCCGCAGCCCTTCCGCTCGGTGATCGGCAATGTGCGCTTTCAGCACGGCACCGTAACCCTTGCCTGCGACCGCGCCACCGAATATGAAGAGGAAAAGAAGATTGCGCTCTCGGGCAACATCGTCATAACCGACAACGAGGTTGAGGTCTATGCCGATAACGGGCTCTACTACCCCGACACCGAGCAGGGAGAACTGAGGGGAAACGTCCGGGGAAGAATGCGCGACGGAAGCCTGATGGCCAAAGCGCACAAAGCCGTGATCGAAAAAAAGAACAACCGGCTCTGGCTCTACGAGGATGCTGTCGCCTGGGGGAAAAATGAGCAGCTCAGCGGCGAAATTCTTATGGTGCATCTGAAAGAGAGCGGAGGAACGAAAAAAAAACAGACAGTCGATGAAGTTCAGGCGCACAAGAACGCACTGCTGGCAGCAAGGGATACCCTTTCGGCAAACCCTGTGCTCTACAACCAGATGAGCGGCGCAAAAATGGTAATCACCATGAACGACAACGCAAAAATATCGGGTGTGACCGTGACCGGGCAGGCAGAAAGCCTTTTCCACCTCTACAACGAAGAAAACGAGCCCTCGGGCATCAACTATTCAAGCGGAAAGGTGATCCGGATGTTCTTCATCAACGGGAAACTGGACAGGGTGAAAGTAACCGAAAACGTCGAAGGAAAGCAGTACCCCGATTCATATAGGGGAAACAGCAAAATCAATCTGAGAAAGTTCATCTGGAGGGAGCGGGAAAAACCGTTTTAACCGGACCCGACGCCCCAAACGAAAAAGCCTCCCCGTTTTGCGGGAAGGCTTCCTGTAGGCAGGCCTTTTCGGGACAACGTCTATTTGGCGAAGGGACAGCTGCCGGTGGAACAGCCGCCTGATGGGGCCGAGGGTGTTGAAGGTGCGCTCTTGCTGCCGCAATAGTCTGTGCCGTGGAAGCCCGAACCCTTGAGCACAAAACCGCCCGATGCGCTGATCACCCGTTCGAGAGCCTCTTTCTCGCATTTGGGGCATTTGGTGAGCGCGTCGTCGGTCATCTTCTGGAATACTTCGAGTTCGTTTCCGCAGCTTGAACAACGGTACTGATAGGTTGGCATTATTAATTCCTCCTTGATTAACAGGAATCTCTCCAAACCGGCCTCCGGGCTCAAACCGCCCGTGGCAATTTACAGAGATTTCACTATACGTTATACGTTATCGATTCTACAGGACAACCATGAACGGACGTTGTGCGTTCCGTCGCAAAGTTTCTGTATCGCATGCCTGCAATGGGAATTTCCGCTCCGGAGAGCGAAAGCTTTCGTATATAACTATATTTCCAAAAATAAAAAAGTTCCCGCCGTGATCGTCAAAACCCGAGCCGTGGTACTCAGAGAGATCAAGTACCGCGACCAGTCGAAGATCTGTACGCTCTTCACCAGGGAGTTCGGCAAAATCACGGTAATTCTCAAGGGAGCGCGAAACCCGAAAAGCCGCCTGTCGGGAAAATTCAGCCCCGGCAGCGTGCTCGATATCGTGCTCTACAGAAAGCCAAACCGCGAGGTACAACTGGTAAGCGAAGGCAGTCTGGTACACAGCCCGCTCACCTCCGAGCCGCACATGGAAAGGTTCGCGGCCATGTATCGTATTGTAGATATGGTAAGCAGCGCCGTTGACGGTGAAGAGAAAAACCTGCCGCTTTTCGAACTGCTTGAAGGAACACTCGAAGCGCTTTACCGGACAAAAAACCGCTTCGAGCTTCTGGTTGCATGGTTCCTGCTTCGCCTTGTTTCCATAATGGGCTTCGAGCCCTCCCTTCTGCGGTGCGTGTTCAGCGACCAGGAGATAGCTCCGGTCGTGGAGACAATGAGGCTTTGCGAGCTGCTCTTCGTGATGAATCCCGGCGGCATTGCCCTGCCCGGTGCGGCACTGCGCCGCACTGCCGTGCAGCGCGCCATCTCCCCCGATGCCTACCGCCTGCTCTGCGACATTGCAGCATCACCGCTTTCGGACCTCGAGGGCGCAAATGCAGGCGAAACCGAAACAACGATGCTCTGCAGCCTGCTCGACGAGTATTGCGCCCTCCACCTTGAACATGTGCCGCGAAAGAGAAACGTTGCCGTTGTCGCACAAATGCTCTCGAAATAACCCCCATTGGAACTCTAAGGGTTTTTATATCTGCGGGATGATTTATATCTTGGAGGATATTTTTCCTGGACGGCGCCTCAAGTAAATCTTCACAGGTTCCAATAGAGACATAGTGTCTTTTCTCGTTACCTAATCTAATTTCAAAACAGAACTGCTCGACATGCCTCAGCTAACCAAATCTGCAGAGCTCTTTGAGCTTGCAAAGAAGTTCATTCCCGGCGGCGTCAACTCCCCGGTCCGTGCGTTCAAATCCGTTGGCGGAACCCCGATCTACATGGCCAAGGGTGAAGGCGCCTACATGACAGATGTTGACGGCAACACCTACCTGGATTATGTCGGGTCATGGGGCCCGTTCATTCTCGGAAGCATGCAGCCCCGCGTAACTGCAGCCATTGAATACACCCTGCGGAACATCGGCAGCAGCTTCGGCACGCCGATCGAAATGGAAATCGAAATCGCCGAGCTGCTCTCCAGAATCGTACCATCCATCGAAATGGTGCGCATGGTGAACAGCGGCACCGAGGCAACCATGTCGGCCGTGCGGCTTGCACGCGGTTACACCGGCCGTGACAAAATCATCAAATTCGAAGGCTGCTACCACGGCCATGGCGACAGCTTCCTCATCAAGGCAGGTTCAGGCGTACTGACCCTCGGCTCCCCGGACAGCCCCGGCGTCACCAAAGGCACTGCCGCGGACACCCTGAACGCCACCTATAACGATATCGAATCGGTCAGACTGCTGGTCAACGAGAACAAAGGCGACATCGCCGCCATCATCATCGAGCCGGTAGCAGGCAACACCGGCGTCATTCCGGCCAAGAAAGAGTTCCTCGTTGCTCTGCGTGAGCTTTGCGACCAGGAAGGCATCATCCTGATTTTCGACGAGGTCATGTGCGGCTTCCGGGTTGCCCTCGGCGGCGCTCAGGAGCTTTATGGCGTCACCCCTGACCTCACCACGATGGGCAAAATCATCGGCGGCGGTCTGCCGGTCGGCGCATTCGGCGGCAAACGCCAGATTATGGAGAACGTCGCCCCTCTCGGCGCGGTCTACCAGGCCGGCACCCTTTCAGGCAACCCGCTTGCCCTGACTGCTGGTCTGGAAACCCTGAAAATCCTCATGGAGGAGAATCCCTATCCTGAACTCGAAAGGAAAGCGGCATTCCTCGAAGCAGGCTTCAGGGAGAACATGCAGAAACTCGGTCTGAACTACGTGCAGAACCGTGTAGGCTCCATGGCCTGCCTCTTCTTTACCGAAACGCCTGTTGTGGACTACAAGAGCGCCATCACCGCCGACTCCGCGAAATACGGCAAGTACTTCCACTCCATGCTCGACCAGGGCATCTACCTTGCCCCGTCGCAGTTCGAGGCCATGTTCACCAGCTTCGTGCATACCGAAGAGGATCTGGAAAAAACCGTCAAGGCGAACTACAACGCCCTCGTCGCCGCGCACCAGTAAGGCTGAGCAAAACGGCACACAAAAAAGGGAGGTTTTCCAGCCTCCCTTTTTTATTTTCCGCTTTTACGGTGGCGCATTCACTCGATAAAGGCAACATCGACCTCCTCGCGCGTCACCATAGCCCGATACCCCGACTCCCTTATCAAGGGCTGCAGAAGGGAAAAAAAACTTCCGATTTTTTCCGGAGTATCGACAAGTTCAACCACCATGGGCAGGTTAACGCCGAGTTCAATGAGCTTGGCGGTGTGCAGCTTCTGATCGTGACCGTAAGAGAGTACGCCTTTGAACACAGTGGCTCCGGCGATGCCCTGCTGCATGGCTTCATGCACGATTGCCTCGTAAAGGGGACGATGGGCAAGTTTCGCCTGTTCGCCCGTGTAGATGCGGAGCCGTTCGCAGGTATGCAGTTCCATCATGTCCAGAGTTTTGCGGTGAGCATTCCTGAATAAAGGGCAAGAAATCCGCCGGCGATGCTGCCGGCAAGGTAAAGGGTTGTATAGAGCACCTGACCGTCCCTCATGAGCGCGGCGTTCTCGTACATGTAGGAGGAGAAAGTGGTGAAACCGCCGCAGAAGCCGGTTACCAGAAAAAGCCGGGTTTCGGGAGAAACAATGGTGGTTGAAACCGCCAGCTCGCTCAAAAGACCGATCAAAAAACTGCCGAGCATATTGACCGCAAAGGTGGCAAACGGAAACCCGCTGCCGGCAAAGGGCATGAGAAGCGCTACCAGATATCGGGCTCCCGAGCCGATAAAACCGCCCACACCAACCAGCAGTACCGATGTTGCCGTTTTCAAGCTGTGGCCCCCTGAAAACCGGAGGTGGAAACAAAGGAGCGGAAGGTGGCTGAACAATCAGCGCTCATGGCCGCACGTCTGTCGCTCCTCGATCCGCTTGTGGGCGCAGCACATCTCGTCGAGAATGCCGAGCAGGGTGTTGAAAACGCCGAGGCAAATGATGGTCGGCGCCCAGAGGCCGATAAAAATGGCAATCAGCTCGTGGTTGGGTGCCGTGCCGAATATAAAGATATAGATCGACAACAGAATGGAAAGCCCGGCTCCGATGAAGTAGTAGAGTGGTTTCATAACCGCGTATGAATTAAATGCTGATGGATGTACTCGAATGTACTCATTCGCCTGCCGAGAAAAAAACCGCTCTTTCGGCTCCCTTTGTCCCGGAATGCGATCTTTTACGGACGGATTACCTTGAAAAACAAGAGGGGACTCATAGTAGACTATTAACAATTGTTGTTGCTTTTCTATATAAGGAAACATCAATGAAATATAGCGAACACCAAAATAAATCCATACACATATATATCAATACATCTATATGGTCATATATAAATAATCGAAAAAGTAATGCAAATCATTATAAAAATATCACTTATACAGGCGATCTTTCCTATGATTTTCATTTTGCATGATGTCGCAGCAACAATTATATTTATCACTTGTTCAATAATATTTACATCCATACGCCGTCACACCAAAGGAATTTCTCTTTACAGAAAACATTCCTTTTTCCGGCCTGGAAAAACATATTCGCGCTGCAATAAGCAGGAATTTCATCCGGCTTGCCTGACGCAGCACTCTCTGATCTCTTTATACTTTTTTCGCCTGCTCCTCGCGCATGGCACCGGAAGATGCTCTCGAATTCCTCCGGCAGAGGGCAGAAAGCCGAAAAAAACAGAAACTGAACAGTTCCAGTATTTCTATCAACACTCAGTAAGGAGCCTATCACATGAGCCAAGGCCAGAACATCAGCCGCCGGGACTTCATAAAGATATCTTCGATCTTCCTTGCCGGATCCACAGCATTGTCAGCCGGAGCGGCACAGGCATTTTCCGGAGCGGACTCTTCGGTCGGAGATGAGGGAAGCAAGGTGGTCTATTCATTCTGCGAACACTGCTTCTGGCGATGCGGCATCGCTGCGCATGTCCGTGACGGCAAGGTTTACAAGATCACCGGATCGGACCACCATCCTCTCAGCCAGGGCAAACTCTGCCCGAGAGGCACCGGAGGTACGGGACTGCTCTACGATCCCGACCGCCTTGCCCATCCGCTGATCCGCGAAACGAAAGACGGCAGGCAGTTCTACCGGAAGGCTACCTGGGATGAGGCCATCACGCTTGTCGCCGAAAAGCTTTACGGCATTAAAGAGCAGTACGGCCCCGGAGCACTTGCCATGCTCCACCACGGCTACGGCGTATCGTTTTTCAAGAACATGTTCTCGCAGATCGGCGTGAACAAATATGCCAAACCATCCTACGACCTCTGCTGCGGCCCCGCCCGCCAGGCAACGGTACTGACCTATGGCTACCCGAGCGATACACCTGAAGGGTTCGACATGAAGAACAGCAAGTACATGGTCTTCTTCGGCACCCATTTCGGCGAGAACATGCACAATACAGCAGTACAGGAGATCTCCGAAGGCATCCGCAGGGGAGCCAAAATCGTGGTGTTCGATCCCCGCTTCTCCACTCTTGCCGGAAAGGCCGAGCATTGGCTGCCTATCAAACCGGCTACCGATATTGCCATGATGCAGGGGCTCATGCATGTGCTCATCAGCGAAAACCTTTATGACAAGGCGTTCGTCGAAGCACATACGGTAGGATTCGACGAGCTCTGGGAGTCTGTAAGGGAGATGACCCCGGAAAAGGTTTCGGAAATAACCGACATTCCCGCAGACGATATTCGTACTGTTGCCCGTGAATACGCTTTCCATGCACCAGCTGCCTTCGTGCACACCGGACGGCGCACAAACTGGTACGGCGACGCCTTGCAGCGGATCCGGGCCATCCATATTCTCAATGCGCTGGTCGGCAATTTCAAGATGCCCGGCGGCGTGGTTGCCTTCCAGAAGTTCCCGCTCGTGCAACCGCCTCCTGCCCATGAGCACCCTGCCTACGAAAAAGAGGTGCACAGCAAATATCCCTTCTTCCCGGAGGACGAGCCGTCCAACACCATAGCCTCACATGAAATCATACAGCAGGCCATTTCGGGGGAGATCAAGGGGCTTCTGATTTACGGTGTAAACCTGCCGGAAACCATGACTCTCGGACGGGACAAGGCCATCGAAGCCATGAAGAAGGCGGAGTTCGTGGTAGCCGTGGACGTGCTGCCTTCCGAGGTTACCGGTTATGCCGACGTGGTGCTGCCTGAGTGCACCTATCTGGAACGGTATGACGATCTCGACAACGGCAGAGCCTTCCGCACTCCGTTTGTCGCGCTTCGTCAGCCCGCCGTGCCTCCCATGTACGATTCGAAACCGGGCAACCAGATCGCGAAAATGATTACCGAGAAATGGGGCATTCACGGAGCCTTCCCGCCGAGCGTTGAAAAAGGGCTCGACAAGAAGCTCAAACTGGTGGGCAGTTCCCTCGCCGAAATCAAGAAAAAAGGGGTGCTGGTGATGCCTGAAACCGATCTCTACCGCAAACCGGGAGAAGCGCTCAATCTGAAAACTCCGAGCGGCAAGGTCGAGCTGGCTTCGGCCCGGCTCAAGGCCGGAGGATTCGATGCTGTACCGAGATATACCCGGCATCCCGAACCACCGACAGGCTTCTATCGGATGCTGACTGGACGCAAGCCCATGCTGACTTTCGGCCGTACGGCAAACAACCGTTTCCTCGGCGATCTTGCCACGGCCAAGGAGAACGAGGTCTGGGTGAACAACCGCATCGCGGAAAAACACAGCCTTGAAAACGGCGAGTACGTACACCTGAAAAACCAGGATGGCGTAATTTCAGAGTTTCCGGTCAAGGTGAAGGTAACCCAGCGTATCCGTACCGATGCGGTTTACATGGTTCACGGTTTCGGCCATACTTCTGCCAAGCTTACCTGGGCCCACAAACGGGGAGCATCGCACAACCAGCTTATATCGAGAACCGAAATAGACCCGGCAATGGGCGCGGTAGGGTTCCAGAACAATTTTGTGACATTCATCAAGGAGGCATAAAGCGTGAGCAACAAGAAAAATTATGGAATGGTTATCGACACCAGGGTCTGTGTCGGCTGTTCGGCCTGTGTCTATGCCTGCAAGCAGGAGAACAGCGTCCCTGAAGGGTACTGCCGCGACTGGGTTGTGCAGGAGTCGGGAGGAGAGTATCCGAAACTGACCATGGAGAACCGCTCGGAGCGCTGCCAGCACTGCGAAAACGCGCCCTGCGTCACCTACTGCCCGACAAGGGCCTCGCACTATGCCGAAGACGGAACGGTACAGATCAACCGGTCGCTGTGTACCGGCTGCAAGGCCTGCATGGCCGCCTGCCCCTATGATGCCCGGTACGTGCATCCCGAAGGGTATGTGGACAAATGCTCGCTCTGCAAGCACCGGATCGAACAGGGTCTTGAAACCGCCTGTGTGTCGATCTGCCCTACCGGCAGCCTGAACCTTGTCGATTTCAACAATATGGACGAGAAGACAAAAGAGCTGTTGAAAGGTAAAATCGTTTACCGCCAGAAAGAACATGCAGGAACGGAACCGAGCCTGCAGTGGATTTCCGCAAGCAATAAACCTGGAGCGTAACAATGTTGGCAACTGCAGTTAATGAAATCGTCTCGACGAAAATCAACCCCAATGTGGTGCCGCATCTCCACATCTGGGAGTGGCACATTCCTCTCTACCTCTTTCTCGGAGGTCTGGCCGGAGGCCTGCTTGTGATCACATCGATCATGATCGTGCTGAAGCGAAAGTTCGGCATCGGCCCGAGAGATCAGGGGGATGGATGCCCATGCCTTGCCGTCCGCATCGGTTCGGTACTTTCACCGACACTGCTCGGCATCGGCATGCTCTTTCTCTTCCTCGATCTGGCACATCCTCTCTATGTGTGGGCATTCTACACCACCATTCAGCCGACCTCGCCCATGTCGGCCGGCAGCTGGATTCTGATCGCCTTTTTCCCTCTTGCCATACTGCAGGCAATGCTGGTCAACAAAAGGCAGCTCCGCAGCTTCAATATCGAACTGATCAACAAGGTTATCGACTGGACGGAAAACCACATGACCATCGTGGCGCTGGTCAATGCGCATATCGGCGTGGGCATCGGCATCTACACCGGCATCCTGCTCTCCTTCTTCTCAGCCCGCCCGCTCTGGTCAAGCTCCATTCTCGGCATGCTCTTTCTCGTTTCGGGAATATCGAGCGCTGCCGCGCTGATGCTGCTGCTTGCGCCCGAAGATGAAAAGCCTGTGTACAGCATGATCGACGCAAACGCCATCTGGATCGAACTGATGACGGTCGGCCTCTTTGTGCTCGGAGGCCTCACCGGATCGGCAAATACGCACGGAGCCATGATGCACCTGATCACCGGCGACATCAATCTGGCAGGCATGTCCTACATGTTCTGGTTCTGGGGAATTTTTATCGCCTCGGGCCTTGTCGTTCCGCTGCTCCTCGAGTTTCTTGAAGCGGCCGGCGTCCATATCAAATTTCCGAACGTCGCGCCCGTCATGGTACTTTTCGGCGGATTGATCCTCCGGTTCCTGATCGTTTTTGCCGGTCAAACCTACCACACCTTCATGTAGACTGATCGGTGCTTCTTCAGAGCGACAAAAAAGGGGCCTGTTGTTTTTGGCCTTTTTTTCTTCGTTACAGTTTACTCAACATCGATATGCACCTCGTTACGGCGCAAAAACGGAATGCTCCACGGCGGATCGTAGCTTGCCGCTCGAGGAGGAGAAAGGATGCGGTACCCTTTTTTTTCGAGCCACAGCGTCAGTTTCCCTGCATAACTCTGAAGATTGCTTTCGGAATGCAGACCCGAATACCGGATCACGGCAACTTTTTTGGGCTCCTCGCTATTTCAAGTGGGTAAGCCAAAATTAAGCTTCCCGCTGATCAGGTAGATCATATTGATGAGATTTTTGGTAGTGCGGTAACCCCGTGCCCGTGCTTTGGCCGCCTGGATGAGGCTATTGATTCCCTCA